>NZ_JBXANC010000006.1:0-84795 GCF_058801265.1 Pseudomonas sp. GW822-FHT03F08
GCGTCCCCTAGGGGACTCGAACCCCTGTTACCGCCGTGAAAGGGCGGTGTCCTAGGCCACTAGACGAAGGGGACACACTACAACATTCACTCCCTGCTTCGTATCGCTGTGTGCTTTACGCTGCAAGTGGCGCGCATTCTATGGATGGATTGGAAGGTCGTCAACCCCCTGATATAAATTTATTTAAATCAATGACTTCGCCCTGCTTTACGAGCCGATTCGGACTTTTCCGTCGCCCGACGATTGACGCCTATATTCCGCCACTCGCCAAGGCGCTATAGTCCACGGCAAAGGTGATGGCAATCTGCACCCCAAGGGCCAGCATTTATATAAGCAGCCCTGCGGCCGATACAGATTGAGCTTAGTCGATCCAACCCGTCGAGCGGCGCTAGGCTCCTATATGCCAAGCCACTACACTCGCACGCGAACCCTATAAAGAGGTCTTACCGGTGACACCACTCATGATCACCCTGCTAGTCATAGCCGGGATTGCAATCTTGATCGCCATTGGCTACATGAACCATGTGGTGGAAAACACCAAACTGGAGAAGGCCCGCACCAAGGTCGAACTCAACGACCGCCTGCGCCGTTGTGGCGAACTGACCGAAACCTTCCCCGGCCAGTTCATGACCCCGGCCCTCAAGCTGTTGATGACCCGCCTGGAACTGAACGTCTGCCAGCGCCTGCTGAACCTGGAAAAGACCAGCGCCACCACCAAGGCCCGCATCACCGAACTGAGCGCCCTCGTCGCCCAGGGCGAATCGATCCCGGTCAACAACCCGCCGGCCCCGATCCAGACCGAAGCCAAGGCCAAGGACGTCCGCTTCCTTCTTGAAGCCCTCCACGGCCAGATCACCCGCGCCGCCCAGGACGGTTTCCTGCCACCAAACGAAGCCAAGCACTGGATTCGCGAAGTACGCCATATCCTGGTGCTGCTGCACATCGAGTTCTTCAACAACCTCGGCCAGCACGCCCTGCAACAAAACCAGCCAGGCCAGGCCCGCCTCGCGTTCGAACGCGGCGTGCAATACCTGCGCAAACAGCAGGACCCGCAGATCTACGCCGAACAACTCCAATACCTGGAAAAACTCCTGGCCCGCGCCAACGCCCAGGTCATGGACAAGATTGCCCCGGTCGAAGGCGAAGAAAACCAACTGACTGCAGGCCTCAAGGATGTCGAGGCTGATGCGGACTGGAAGAAGAAAGTGATTTACGACTGAGTGCAGTCAGAGAGAAGCCACCGAGAGGTGGCTTTTTTATTGGGCGCGGCAAAGATCAAAATCCAAAGCGCCCTCACCCTAACCCTCTCCCGGAGGGAGAGGGGACTGACCGAGATGATTGGGAGAGATACGCCGACGTGAAATACCGAGTCGAACTCGGGTTTTGAAACGCATGCAACTCGACTCCTGCTGCTACACCTTTTGCTTCTTCTGCTTCTTCTGCTTCTTCTGCTTCTTCTGCTTTTACTCTTGCTTCTGCTTTGGCTTTGGCTTTTGCTTCCCACCACTCAACACGATGAGCGTTAGCTCGAGTACCGCTTTTGACGTGCCGGCCCCTTCGGCAGGCTGAGTGGAGGGATTCATCCGGGGGTGGGCGCGTAGCGCCGTTCGACGAAGTCGAACACATCGAGAGGAGGTGCAGCGAAGCAAACCGTAGGCGATGCCCCCGGATGAATCCCGGAACGAAGGAACACCGAGCCTCAGCGAGGGGCCGAACGCCGGGGCCCAGCCTTTTGGTTCCTTTTTGGCGTTTGAAAAAGGGACTCGCCGTAAGGGCGAAACCGCCAGCGGCAGCACCCAAAGAAACGGATATTCACACCAAACAACCAGCAACCTGGTCGGCCCAAAGGCCGCCAAGGTCAAATCCAAATCAAAGCCGAAAGTGCCCCACCATCCCCTTGAGCTCACTCCCCAACTGCGCCAGCTCAACACTCGAAGCCGCATTCCCGCGCATCGCAATCGAAGACTGATCCGCACTCGCCCGAATACTGGTCACACTGCGATTGATCTCCTCGGCCACCGAACTCTGCTCCTCGGCCGCCGCCGCAATCTGCTGGTTCATCTGCTGAATCAACGAAACCGCCGCCGCAATACTCCCCAGCGCACTTTCCGTCTGCAACGCATCACTCACCGCCAGCTTCACCAGCTCGCCACTGCTCTGAATCTGCTGCACCGACGAATGCGCCGCCGAGCGCAAGGCACTGACCAGCCGCTCGATCTCCTCGGTCGACTGCTGGGTGCGTCGAGCCAGCGCCCGAACCTCGTCTGCAACCACCGCAAACCCCCTACCCTGCTCGCCCGCCCGCGCCGCTTCGATCGCGGCGTTGAGCGCCAGCAAGTTGGTCTGTTCGGCAACACTCTTGATCACTCCGAGCACCGTGCCGATGTTCTGGATTTCTGCGCTCAGGCTTTCGATGCTCGAACTGGCCGACGTCGCCGAATCCGCCAGTTGCTCGATCCGCGCCATGCTCTGGCGCACCACCTGCTGGCCACTCTCGACCTTGTCGTCGGCAGTCTGTGCGGCGAGCGCCGCTTCTTCGGCATTGCGCGCCACATCGTGAACGGTGGCGGTCATCTGGTTCATGGCCGTAGCGACCTGCTCGGTTTCCTCTTTCTGGCTGCTGACCTCAAGGTTGGTCTGCTCGGTCACCGCCGACAGCGATTGCGCGGAACTGGCCAACTGTTCAATACCCGCCTGCAACCCGCTGACGATGGTGCTGAGGCCCGCGCCCATCTGCTGCATGGACTGCATCAACTGGCCGATTTCGTCACGACGGGTCACCTCTACCGTTGCACTCAAGTCACCGGCGGCGATCCGCTGCGCGACATGCATCACACTGCGCAACGGGGCGACGATCAAGCGGGTGATCACCCACGCCGCAATCAGACCGACCAGCAGCGCCAGCGCCGACGAGCCGATAATCAGCACCGAGTTCTTCTTCAACTCACCCTGCATCGCGACGTCCTGGGCGACATAGGCCTGATCGACCCGTTCCACTACCTGGGCAGCACGCTGATGCAGTTGCTCATAGACGGTTTTTTCCTGAGCCAGAAGCCCGGTGTACTCGGCGAGCTTGTCATTGAAACCAGCGATGTGTCCTGACACTTCATTGAGAACCGTCAGATAACCTTCGTCCTTGACCGTGGATTTCAGTTGTTCGGCTTGCGTCTGGGCCTGCGCGGCCTGTTCGATGTTGCCCTTGGCGCTGTCGTCGCCCTTGCGACTCTGATCCAGCCGCACCCGCGCTTCGTTCATGGCCTGCAACATCAGGCGCGAGACCTGGCTGACCTGACTGGCCTGCTCAATGAACTGGGCCCCATCCTTGCCCTCGCTGTCTTTCAGCGTATAGGCGCCATCATCGGCAAGCCCGGCCTGCAGGACGTCGAGGTTGTTGGCGACGCTGGACACCGACCAACTGGCCATTTCCAGCGCCAGGTCCTTGGCCTGGGTCAACGAAACGAACTCATCGAACGCCTTGCGGTAAGCGCCCAGCGACTGCTGGACGTCGTTCATGACCGACTCATTGCCCGGCGACAGAGCCTTGAGCTGATCGGCCATGGCGATCAGACCATCCACGCCCTCGTGCAAGGCATCGGCGGTTTTCGGATTGCCGTGCAAGGCGTAGTCCTGTTCCAGCAGACGCACCTTGAGCAGGCCGCTGTTGAGCGAGGACATCTGCTTGAGCCCGTCGAAGCGCTGACTGATGGTTTGCAGGGACCAGACGCCGATGGCCGCCACCAGCGCGGTCAAGAGCAAAACCAGCACAAACCCGATACCCAGTTTTTTCGCCATACCGAGGTTGGCAAAACGTCCTTGCACGGCCGAAATCATTGCGCGTAGTCCCCTGCCAAAGTCTGTTGCCGAAGAGTCGCAACGGCCATGAACCAGCACAAGACTCTGGCGTCGGAATAATGGCAAAAAGCTAGGTGTGCGTCGTTTTCAGAACACTTGAGGTCGATCCACGGCTGTACTGCGAAAGAACTGCCGCGCCCTCGGATCACAAGCGTAGGCCACATTGATCCTCTGCCAGTCACTGGCTTCGCCACTGGGGCTGAATGATGTCGCGCAGGACAGTTGCACACCATGACGCAAGGCCTGCCTGCGCAGGTGCTCGTCATTCGCCAGCGGCGAACGGGCCCAGATGAACAGCCCGCCAGTGGGTTTGCCGAACACTTCCCAATCGGCATCCTCCAGCGCCTGCAAGGCTGCTGCCCGATCGGTATTGAGCCGCTGACGCTGGCGCTGCACCAGTTTTCGATAGGCGCCACTGGCCAGCAGCGCCGCCAGAACCGCCTCGCTGAACCTTGAAGTGCCCATGCAACTGATCATTTTGACCCGCGCCAGTTGCTCGATCACCTCAACACTGGCCATTACGAAACCTGCCCGTAACGAGCTGCTCAGCGTCTTGGAAAAACTGCCGACGTAAATCACCCGCCCGTCTTCATCCAGTGCCGCCAGACGCGTGCCGCTGCCATTGTGCAGATCGGCGTAGACGTCGTCTTCGATCAACCGCAGGTCGTAGGTTTTGCTCAATTGCAGAATACCCCGCGCCACGGCCGGCGCCAGACAGCTCCCCGTGGGGTTGTGGTGATGACTGTTGATGAACAGCGCCGCCGGCCGGAACTGCTGCAACAACGCCTCAAGCGCCTCAAGGTCCGGCCCGCCAGGCGTACGGCGAACCTCCAGCATGCGCACACCGTGCAGCCGCAGGAGGTCGAACAGCGGCGCATAACCCGGTGTTTCCACCACCACACAGTCACCGGCCCGGAACAGGGTACGCACGATCAGATCCAGCCCGTGGCTGGCGCCGGCAGTGGTCAGCACCCGTTCGTCGTCAGCCTTGATATCGAGCAACCCGAGTCGTTTGACGATTTGCTCGCGCAGCGCGGGGAGCCCGAGGGGCGTGTTGTAGTTGAACAGGCTGGTCATGTCGGTGCGAGCCACCTGACGGATCGCGTAGCTGAGATCATCGGGCTCTCGCCAGCTCTGCGGCAAAACGCCGTCGCCCAGTTTCAGCCCTCTTTGCCATTCCGGATCCGTATCACAGCCGTGACGCTCACCCTCGAACGCAGGACTGTCGAAGGCCTTGCAACACTTCGGCAATGTGGCCGCGACCATGAACCCCGAGCCTTGCCGCGAGGCCAGGACACCCTGCGCCACCAGACGCTCGCAAGCTTCCATGACGCTCGACTGGCTGAGCAGGTTCAACCGCGCGATTTGTCGCACGGAAGGCAGGCGCGTGGCTGGCGGCACCTCTCCCTGCACGACCCATTCGATCAATCCATCAACAATCTGCTGCACAACCGGCACCATTGCCTGTCGGTCAATTCTCAATTCCATGAGTACCCAAACTCCTGTCCGTTTTGCCCGCGGCAGTAAATCACAGCCGCGCCGGTCAGGCTGTGCGACAACGCCGTCAAAAGCCACCGTTCTAACTATTTGATACACATTGTTTATCAACGACATGTAACTGACGGCAGACGAAAAAAAACCCGCCGGCGGGCGGGTCTTTTCCTGCATCAATGGACGCGTTTCAGAACGCGGTCACGCCACCGTCCACGGCCAGCGAATGGCCGGTGGTGAACGCTGCACCATCGCTGCACAGGTACAGCACGGCGCTGGCAATTTCCTCGACCTTGCCGATGCGACCCACCGGGTGCATGGCGTTGGCGAATTCGCCTTTTTTCGGGTCGGCCTCATAGGCGCGACGGAACATGTCGGTGTCGATCACCGCCGGGCAAACGGCATTGACGCGGATTTTCTTCTTGGCGTATTCGATGGCGGCCGACTTGGTCAGGCCGATCACTGCGTGCTTGGAGGCGGCGTAGATGCTCATCTTCGGCGCGGCGCCCAGGCCGGCCACCGATGCGGTATTGACGATCGCCCCGCCACCCTGGGCCAGCAGCAACGGCAACTGGTACTTCATGCACAGCCAGACGCCTTTGACGTTGACGCCCATGATTGCGTCGAATTCATCCATCGAACCTTCGGCCAGTTTGCCTTTCTCGATTTCGATCCCGGCGTTGTTGAAGGCATAGTCGAGTCGCCCGTAGGTCTTGATCACCTCGTCCATCAGATTTTTCACATCACTTTCGACGGTAACGTTGCACCGCACGAAAGTCGCTTCACCGCCGGCGGTACGAATCAGCGCCACCGTCCCCTCGCCCCCGGCGGCATCCAGGTCGGCCACCACCACTTTCAGACCTTCAGCGGCGAACGCCTGGGCGGTCGCGCGGCCGATACCGTTGGCGGCGCCCGTGACGACGGCGACCTGACCGGAAAACGTCATGCTCATTGTTATGTCCTCGAATGCGGGGATTGATGAGGGCAGCATAGCCACAGCCACCCCGACAGCGGCAGCACTATCAGAAGGCCGTTTAACCGCCCATGAATCGCAGTGATAAAACGGTGACAGCCACTATCACCCTGTTTGATCGACCTGCATTCGCCTCGTCAGCCAACCTTGCGGCATCACCAAGGAGGGTCTATCAACAAGGCTTCATCCCGTTGAGTGCCTGTCATGACTAACCAGACCAATCGTCAGTTCCTGCTCGCCAAACGCCCGGTGGGCGCCGCCACCCGCGAGACCTTCACGTATCAGCAAGTACCGGTGGGTGAACCGACGGCGGGACAGATCCTGGTCAAGAACGAATACCTGTCCCTCGACCCGGCCATGCGCGGCTGGATGAACGAGGGCAAGTCCTACATCCCGCCGGTAGGTATCGGTGAAGTCATGCGAGCGCTGGGTGTAGGCAAAGTCATCGCGTCGAACAACCCGGGGTTTGCGGTCGGCGACTACGTCAACGGTGCCATTGGCGTGCAGGATTATTTCCTTGGCGAGCCAAGAGGTTTCTACAAGGTCGATCCGAAACTGGCACCGCTGCCGGTTTACCTGTCTGCATTGGGCATGACCGGCATGACCGCCTACTTCGCCCTGCTCGATGTCGGCGCACCGAAGGCCGGCGACACCGTGGTGTTGTCCGGTGCAGCGGGTGCGGTCGGCAGCATTGCCGGGCAGATCGCCAAGATCAAAGGTTGCCGGGTGGTCGGCATCGCTGGCGGTGCCGACAAATGCAAGTTCCTGATCGACGAACTGGGCTTTGACGGTGCCATCGACTACAAGAGCGAAGACGTGTTGGCCGGCCTTAAGCGCGAATGCCCGAAAGGCGTGGACGTGTATTTCGACAACGTCGGCGGCGACATCCTCGACGCCGTGCTGAGCCGTCTGAACGTCAAGGCGCGCGTAGTGATCTGCGGCGCCATCAGCCAGTACAACAACAAGGAAGCGGTCAAAGGCCCGGCCAACTACCTGTCGCTGCTGGTCAACCGCGCGCGGATGGAAGGCTTCGTGGTGATGGATTACGCCGCGCAGTACGCCAGTGCCGCCCAGGAAATGGCCGGCTGGATGGCCAAGGGGCAGCTCAAGAGCAAGGAAGACATCGTCGAAGGCCTGGAAACATTCCCGGAGACCCTGGGCAAACTGTTCAGCGGCGAGAACTTCGGCAAGCTGGTGTTGAAGGTCTGAAAACAATGAAGGGAGCCATCGGGCTCCCTTCATTGCATCTTCAGCTGTTCGATCAGGCCAGTTCGGCGACCACCAAGGCCAGTGCCTTGGCCGGATCCGCCGCCTGGCTGATCGGACGGCCGATCACCAGATAGTCGGAACCGGCATCCAGCGCCTGACGCGGGGTCAGGATGCGACGCTGGTCGTCCTGGGCGCTGCCGGCCGGACGAATCCCCGGCGTCACCAGTTGCAGCGACGGGTGCGCGGTTTTCAGCGCCGTGGCTTCCAGCGCCGAGCACACCAGACCGTCCATCCCGGCCTTCTCGGCCAGTGCAGCCAGGCGCAGCACCTGCTCCTGCGGTTCGATGTCCAGACCGATACCCGCCAGATCCTCGCGCTCCATGCTGGTCAGCACGGTCACGCCGATCAGCAACGGTTGCGGGCCGCTGCGCTTGTCCAGCTCTTCACGGCAGGCCGCCATCATGCGCAGGCCACCGGAGCAGTGAACGTTGACCATCCACACGCCCATCTCGGCAGCGGCCTTGACCGCCATCGCCGTGGTGTTGGGAATGTCGTGGAATTTCAGGTCGAGGAATACTTCAAAACCCTTGTCACGCAGGGTGCCGACGATTTCCGAGGCGCAACTGGTGAACAGTTCCTTGCCCACTTTGACCCGGCACAGTTTCGGGTCCAACTGGTCGGCCAGCTTCAGTGCGGCGTCACGGGTGGGGAAATCCAGGGCGACGATGATAGGAGTCTGGCAGGCGGACATGGATGGGCTCTCAGGCAAGTCGAAATCGGCGCGCATTGTAGCGGAACCGGCGGCGGCGCGGCACCCGATGATCGGTAAATCGTCGCGCCGGACGTGATCAGCATAGCCTTGCAGGGTATTGTGTCGAAGCCGATACACAACCGACACGCCGACAACATGCGTCCGCGCTAGCCTCGCCAGCCGCAACATGTCCTTACAGCAGCCCTTCCCGCCTCACGGCCGGACGCCTATGCTGAAACCACAACCTCGCAGCCTATCTTTGTGGTTGGCGGCCTACTGGCAGATGAACAGCCTCATGCACAACTCCCAAGTCTCCGTGAATGAAGAGCAGAAAGACGACAAGCGCTGGAGCATCCGGGCCCTGATCGTCGACGATGACGTGCCGATCCGCGAACTGATGATCGACTACCTGGCCCGCTTCAACATTCACGCCAGCGGTGTCACCGATGGCGCGGCCATGCGCCAGGCGATGCAGGCCGAACATTTCGACGTGGTGGTGCTCGACCTGATGCTGCCCGGCGAAGACGGTCTGTCGCTGTGCCGCTGGCTGCGCGCCGAATCGGACATCCCGATCCTGATGCTCACCGCCCGTTGCGAACCCACCGACCGCATCATCGGCCTGGAACTGGGTGCCGATGACTACATGGCCAAGCCGTTCGAACCTCGGGAACTGGTGGCGCGGATCCAGACGATTCTTCGCCGGGTGCGCGACGACCGCACCGAACAGCGTGCGAACATTCGCTTCGACAACTGGCGCCTGAACAGCGTCCTGCGCCAGTTGATCGCCGACGATGGCCTGGTCGTGCCGCTGTCCAACGCCGAATTCCGCTTGCTCTGGGTGTTCATTGAACGTCCGCGCCGTGTGCTCAGCCGCGAACAGTTGCTGGACGCCGCCCGTGGCCGCTCGATCGAAGCGTTCGACCGCAGCATCGACCTGCTGGTCTCGCGCCTGCGGCAAAAACTCGGCGACGACCCGAAAGCCCCACAGTTGATCAAAACCGTACGCGGTGAGGGTTACCTGTTCGACGCACGGGACATCGGCTGATGCGGGCGCGCTTCGACACGCTGTTCGGTCGCCTGTTTGGCGTGCTGTTCGTGGCGATCGTCCTGGCGCACCTGTTGGCTTTCGCTTGGTTCCACCATTACGGCCCGCCACCGCCGCCTCCACCACCGGAGTTTTCCGAAGGGATCGACGGCCAACGGCCACCGCCAGATCCGCGCTTCCCACGGCGCCCCCCACGCCCGTGGTTCGGCGGGCCGCTGGTGCCGCTGACCTTTCAGTTCATCTCATTGATGATCGCTGCGTGGTACGGCGCCAAGCTGCTGAGCCGCCCGATCCAGCGTCTGAGCGACGCTGCCGAACGCCTCAGTGAAAACCTCGACAGCCCGCCGCTGGACGAATCCGGCCCCCGCGAAGCACGCCAGGCGGCGCACACTTTCAACCTGATGCAGCAGCGGATTCGTGAACAGGTACAACAGCGTGCCCGCATGCTTGGCGCCGTCTCCCACGACCTGCGCACACCGCTGTCGCGGCTGAAACTGCGCCTGGAAAAGATCGACGACGACAAACTTCAGGGCCAGATGCGTCAGGACCTCAACGACATGATCGGCATGCTCGACGCCACCCTCACCTACCTGCACGAACAACGCACCAGCGAAGCGCTGCAACTGATGGACGTGCAGGCGCTGGTCGAGTCCCTGTGCGAGAACGCCCAGGACCAGGGCGCCGACGTGCAGGTCAGCGGCCACTGCGCGCCCTTGCAGGTGCAGCCGATGGCCTTGCGTTCCTGCATCAACAACCTGATGGACAACGCCTTGCGTTACGCCGGGCAAGCACACATCGAACTGCAGGATCAGCGCGAGCAACTGCTGATCCGCGTCATCGACCACGGCCCGGGCATCGCTGCGGACAAGCGTGAAGCGGTGTTCGAACCGTTCTTCCGCCTGGAAGGCTCGCGCAACCGCAACTCCGGCGGCGTCGGCCTGGGTATGACCATCGCCCGGGAAGCCGCGCAACGCCAGGGCGGACAACTCAACCTCGAAGAAACCCCCGGCGGCGGCCTCACCGCCGTGATCCGCCTGCCCCGCCACTGAAGCCGACTGTGTACCGCCCGGTACAAAATCCACATACCCACGACACCTCCCGCCTTGAGGCTGCATAAGCCGGTACACAAACCGGTTTTCCAGCCCAAGGAGAGAGCCCGATGATCGGTAGCGTGAGCAACTACACGAGCTACACCAGCACCAGCAGCACCACCACGCAAAACGCCCGTAGCCAGCAACTGCAAAAAGAACTGTTCGCCAAACTCGACAGCAACGGCGACGGCGCGGTGGATCAGGACGAACTGAACAGCGCCCTGTCGCAAAAATCCAACGACGGTTTGCTGGTCAACCTGAGCAAACAATTCGGCGACCTGGACAGCGACAGCAGCGGCAGCCTCAGCGCCGACGAAATGGCCGCCATGGCGCCACCACCGCCACCCGACCACGACCAGGCCCCCAACACCGACCTGGCCGACGCCCTGATCAAAGCCCTGGACACCGATGGTGACGGCGCCATCAGCGGCGACGAACTGAGCAGCGGCCTGACCAGCGCCGGCAGCACCGCCGACAGCAGCAAAATCTTCTCCGCCCTGGACAAGAACAAGGACGGCATCGTCAGCCAGGACGAACTCACCGCCAGCCTCACCCCGCCACCACCGCCACCACCCCGGGTTTCCAGTGACGAACTGTTCAGCCAGCTTGATGCGGACGGTGATGGAAATGTGACGGCGACCGAATTGAGCAGCGCGTTGCAGGCCAGCGACAGCACCTCATCGAACAGCAGCGACACCAGCGCGGCGTTGCTCAAGGTGCTGGATAGCGACAGCAGCGGTGGCGTAAGCAGTGATGAATTGAAGGCCGCGTTGCAGGCGGGACACCAGCGTCCGAGCGATGAACAGACTGCCAGTACTACTCAAACCACGACTGAAGCGTTGAACCGGATGATTGCCAATCTGAGCAAGCAGTATTCGCTCGATAGTGCGGCGTCGGTGGGCAAGTATTTGAATGTGGCGACGTGAGGTAATCCAAAAACAGGATGAGCGTTAGCTCGACAACGCTTTTGATCTTGATCCACCCGCCCCTTCGGAAGGCTGAGTGGAGGTGTTCATCCGGGGATTGGCACGTAGTGCCGTGCGGCGAAGCCGAACTCATCGACGAAGTCGATGCCCCCGGAGGGACACCGGAGCGAAGGAACCCGAGCCTGCGAGGGCCGAACGCCGGGGCGAGCGTTTTTTGCTTACTTTTTTAGGCGCTTGTAAAAAAGTGAGTCGCCGTAAAGGCGAAACCATAAGCCGCCGTTACCGAAGAAACGGATATTCACCCAAAACAACCCAGAGCCTGGCCGGCCCAAAGGTCGCCAAGGCCCACCGTCAACGCCGATCCTCAACCCGCCCCTGACTCTTGCTCCAATCCGTCAACAAACTATAAGCAACCGCCAAAAGCGTAGGCCCGATAAACAACCCGATAAACCCAAACGCAATCAACCCGCCAAACACCCCGAGCAACACAATCACCAGCGGCAGATTCCCGCCACGGCTGATCAGATACGGCTTGAGCACGTTGTCCACGCCGCTGATGATGAACGTCCCCCAGATCCCGAGAAACACCGCCATCCCGTACTCACCCTTCCAGGCCAACCACGCCGTGGCCGGAATCCACACCAGCGGCGGCCCCATCGGAATCAGACTGAGCAGGAACGTCACGATCCCCAGCACCAGAGCCCCCGGCACCCCGGCAATCAGGAAGCCGATCAGCGCCAGAATGGCCTGCGCCGCCGCCGTACCGATCACCCCGTTCACCACCCGCTGCACGGTGCCGGCCACCAACTCGATGTAGTACCCGGCGCGATCACCGATCAAGCGCTCCAGCAGACTGTGCACGAACGCCGCCAGCCGCGGCCCGTCACGGTAGAAAAAGAACACGAAGACAATGCTCAGGGTCAGCTCGAGAATCCCGCCGCCGATCTGCGCACTGCGCGCCAGCAGCCAGTTGCCGACCTGTCCCAGGTAAGGCTTGATCGACACCATCAGCGCCGCGCCCTGCTGATCGACACTGTTCCAGAACCCGACCAGCCGCTCCCCTACCAGCGGAATCGTGCCGAGCCAGGCCGGCGCTTCCGGCAGACCATCGACCTGCACATCCTTGATGAACACCGTGGCATCGCGCACGTGATCGGCCAGGTTGAACCCCAGCCATACCAGCGGTGCCGCCACCAGCACCATCCAGCCCAGGGTCAGGATACTTGCCGCCAGAGATTCGCGGCCGCCGAGCCAACGGGTCAGCAGGCGCATCAGCGGCCAACTGGCGAACGCCAGCACCGCGCCCCAGAACAGCGCCGACCAGAACGGCGCCATCACCCAGAAACTGGCGCCGAACAACACCAGCAACAGGATCTGCACCAGCAGACGATCATTATTGGGCATGTGAAATCTCGAAAAAGTCAGTCAGGCAAAGAGTAGGCGAACACGCCAAACGTGCCCGCCAGAGACACCTTATCGCAACAGATCGATGCGCAGGCCGGTACCTTCGACATTAGCGGTC
This sequence comes from Pseudomonas sp. GW822-FHT03F08, assembly GCF_058801265.1. Lineage (NCBI taxonomy): Bacteria > Pseudomonadati > Pseudomonadota > Gammaproteobacteria > Pseudomonadales > Pseudomonadaceae > Pseudomonas > Pseudomonas sp. GW822-FHT03F08. The sequence goes on from NZ_JBXANC010000006.1 coordinate 12,861, forward strand.
TCCATGCGTGCCGCACGCACACCCTGGACGATCAACGCCTGACGCCAGGCCTCGGCCTTGGGCCCGGAGACCGTGACCCGCAACGTGGTGTCGAGGTTCAGGCCACGGGACAGCAGACGCAGCCAGGTGTCGTCGGGATCGCCGGTCAGTTTCGGCAACTTCAGCTCACCGGTGTCTTTCAACTGTCGCAACAGGGTCGCAGACGTCGGCAGCAGATCACCCAATGGCGTGGCGGCTTCAAACTGTTCGACGTGCAGATACGCTTTGCGATTGCCGCGAGTGATGCTGTACAGCGCCACCAGCGTGTTGTCACGAGGCGCCGCCAGCCTCAGCAGCAGATAGGCCTGCTGCTCGTCGGCGCCGTACAGCTTGGCGTTGCCGAACACTTCATTGGCCCACAGGCTGCTTTCGCCACAATCCCGGGCCTGACACCAGAACAACAGCTCGGCGTCCTGTTTTTGCAGGGCCTCACGGGCGACGGTGAACGCTTCATTGGCGGAATGTTCGGGCGGTAACTCGTAGGTGACCGAGGTGGTTTGCCCGCGGGCGCCGACCTGGCCGTCGAAACGCAACTGGCCGCTGATCTTGCGGATCGAGCCCATCGGGTAAATCCGCTCCAGTTCCACGGGAGGGCGATAGTCGACGATCTGCGCATCGGCCAGACGCGGCACGATCGGCAGATCCTGACTGCCCGGCAGGTCGGCAGCGAGCAACACGGGACTGAAACAGCACAGCGCCAGCAGACTGAAAGATCGCATGGACAGGCTCATCGGATCGGCATGGCCGGGGCGCCTTTCTGGCTATTCGGGTTCGCAGCGGTGTAGAAATCCATTGTGGTTGTCTCCCATTTCAACCCGCCCAGCCTCGACAGTTGCCCGGGGCAAGTCAAGGAATGGCGAAGAACCGATTGAAACAGTCTGCGACAAGAACCGCACCCGACTCGTCATTCAGGTGCAGATGGTGCCCGCCTGGCAGCTGTTCCCGGTTAAAGGGTAGACGCTCCAGCAGCTCGGGATGTTTGGCCAGCATGCCGTCGGCCGCCACCACCAATTGCGTAGGACAGGCGATGCGCTGGATGAAGGCCATCGCCTGTTCCTGAGTCAGACGCAATGGCGATGGCAGGGTCAGACGATTGTCGCTTCGCCAGGTGTAACCGCCGGGCACTGGCATCAGGCCTCGTTGCGCCAGCAGTTCGGCGGCTTCACGACTGACCGCCACCAGACCTTTCATGCGTGCTTCGATAGCCCGGTCGAGGGTGTTGTAGACCGGTTTGCGTTTTTCCCGAAGATCGAGCTGCGCCTGCAGGGCCATGCCCATGCGTTCGGCAGCGTTTTCGCCTTTGTCCGTCGGAGGAATCACCCCGTCGATCAACGCCAGGTGGGTGATGCGCTCCGGCAACGAGCCTGCCAGCACCAGCGAAACAATCGCCCCCAGCGAATGCCCGAGCAGGCCGAAGCGCTGCCAGCCCAGTTGTTCGGCGACTTGCAGCACGTCATGGGCGTAATCCCACAACGCATAACCCGCTCCAACCGGACGATGTCCCGAGTGACCGTGGCCGGCCATGTCCAGCGCCACGATGCGCAAGCCTTTCAGTTTCGGCGCCAGACGGGCGAAGCTGTTGGCGTTGTCCAGCCAGCCATGCAGGGCAATCACCGGCAACCCGTCTTCAGGGCCGAAAAGATGCGCCGCCAGTTCGATATGCGGCAGGCTCAGGCGCACCTCTTCGACCGCCGGGCTCATGCGCAATCCTTGTGCTGGCGGTTTTCCCAGCGAGTGAACAGTTTTTTCAGCAGTTGCGCGGTGTCCTGCGGGCGTTCGAGCGGAAACATGTGGCCGCCGGGCACGGTCAACGACTCGCCCTGAGGCAGACGGCCGACGAAGCGGGTGTGATGGTTCATCACCACGCGGCTCTTGTGCCCGCGCACCACTGCCAGCGGCACCTGGAGCTGGCGGGTACGCCCGGGACTGGTGTGCGGCACACCGCGATAAATACTGATCTCGGTGGCCGGATCGAAGCGCAGGCGCAATTTGTCGCCAACCTTGTGCAGACCGTGTTGCAGGTAGGCGTCGAAGCACTCGGGATCGAACCCGCGGAACAGGGTCTTGCCGGCAAAATAGCTGCGGGCACTGTCGAGATCGGCGAACTCTTCGCGTCGTCCCAACGTACGCCCGGCCGGGGTTAGTCTGTCGATAAAGCCAAAGCGCTTGGCAGCGCGGATCACCCAGCGATCGGTGCGGGTCAGCACCGGCGAGTCGAGCATCACCACCCCGCGATACAGTTCAGGGCAACGCAGCGCGGCGTGCAGATGCAGCATTCCGCCGAAGGAATGGCCAACGCCCCACACCGGCTCATCCTGTTGTTGCAGGTGATGAATCAGCTCGTCGACCAGGTGGTACCAGTTGTCACCTGCCGGAAAACGCGGGTCGTGGGCATGCTGCTCCAGATGCGTCACCCGGAACTCGGGCGCCAGCGCCGAGAACAGCTTGCCGTAGGTACCGGAAGGGAAACCGTTAGCGTGGGCGAAGAAGATCGGTTGCGACATACGGGCAAATCCATGGGCGGTAAACGTGGCGTTGATTGTCCGTAAGACCGCGCTTCACAGCAATGACCGTAACTGCCAGGAATGATGACAGTCCGGTCAGGGCTATGACGGATCGGTCAGCGTGCCGGCGGCTGTTCGCCCAGCGGCACCACCGCCATGGTCAGCCGCGACACGCAACTGGCCTTGCCTTCATCGCTGGTCAGGCGGATGTCCCAGACGTGGGTCGTGCGGCCGATGTGAATCGGCTTGGCCACCGCCGTTACCCGTCCACTGCGCAGGCCGCGCAGATGGTTGGCGTTGATCTCCAGGCCCACGCAATAGAACTTGCTGGCATCGATGCACAGGTAACTGGCCATCGAGCCGACGGTTTCGGCCAGCACCACCGACGCACCGCCGTGCAGCAGGCCATAAGGCTGGTGGGTGCGATGGTCGATCACCATGCTGGCGGTCAGGGACTCTTCGTCGAAGGACTCGAAACGGATGTCCAGCACTTCGCCGATGGTGTTTTTCTGGATTGCGTTCAACTGCTCGATGTTGGGAGTGGTGCGCCACAAGGTCATCGCAGGCTTCCTTTGTTGTTTTGATCGTCACTCAATCCTGCCACAGCACCGCCTCGCTGCGCTCGCTCCATTCTTCGAAGCGTGCGCCGTAGGTGTCTTCGATGACGTTGCGCTTGATCTTCAGGGTCGGCGTGAGAAAGCCGTTTTCCACCGCCCAGCTGTCCTTGACCACCACCAGACGCCGCAGGCGCTCGTGCTTGTCGAGGGCACCGTTGACCTCCTCCAGCAACTTTTCCAGGCTCGAATGCATTTGCGGTCGCGCTTCCTCGTGGCCGGCGGCCGAAAGCACACACAGCCCCAGCGGTGCACTCAAACCATCGCCGACCACGCAGACCTGCTCGATCCGCGTATGCACGGCGAGGCGGTTTTCGATCGGGGCCGGGGCGACGTATTTGCCTTTGCTGGTCTTGAAGATTTCCTTGAGCCGCCCGGTCAGGCGCAAACGGCCTTCGGCGTCCTGCTCGCCCTTGTCACCGGTACGCAGGAAACCGTCGGCGGTCAGCGTCTCGGCGGTTTTCTGCGGTTCCTTGAAATAGCCGAGCATGTTGGCCTGGCTGCGCACCTGCACTTCGCCAGTTTCGTCGATCCGCACTTCGACGTCAGGGCAAGGCTGGCCGATCCAACCCTGCTTGTACTGACCCGGCAGGCAGATGTGCGAATAGCCGCAGCTCTCGGTCATGCCGTAGACCTCCAGCACATCCAGCCCGAGTTTCTGATACCAGTCGAGCAAGGCCTGCGGCACCGGCGCGGCACCGGACAAGGCCACACGCAAGGCATCCAGCCCCAGCCCGGCAAGGACTTTGTGCCCGCCCCGCTTGCCGATGAAAGGCAAACCGAGCAGGAAATCCAGGCGTTTGGCGGGGATCTTCGCGTACACGCCCATCTGGAGTTTGGTCCAGATTCTTGGCACACCGAACATCGCCGTGGGCCTCGCGCGTTTCAGATCGGTGAGAAAGGTATCGAGGCTCTCGGCAAAGAACACCGTCTGCCCGGTATAGATCGACGCCAGTTCGACGAACATCCGTTCGGCCACATGACACAGCGGCAGATAGGACAGCAGACGATCGTTTTCATTGAGGCCGAACAACTGCGTGCCACGGGTGGTGGCGAAACCGAGATTGGCGAAACTGTGCATCACACCCTTGGGCAGGCCGGTGGTGCCGGAGGTGTAGATGATGGTCGCCAGTTGATCGGCGGCGGGTCGCGGATCGTCCTGGATCGGTGAGCTGCGTTGCAGGTCGTCCCAGTTGAAATCGAACGTGCCTGGCGGGTGCAGCGGCAGGCTGATGGTCGGCAAACCCACCGGCACACCGGTCGACATCCCCGGCCAGTCATCCAGTTTGCCGATGAACGCCAGCACGCTTTCGGAATGGGTGAGAACCTGATTGACCGAGTCGGCAGTGAGATTGGGATAGAGCGGCACCGAAACGTGTCCGGCCATCCAGATCGCCAGGTCGGCGATGATCCAGTGGGCACAGTTTTTCGAAATCAGCGCGATGTGGCTGCCTTGGGGCAACTCCCGGGAGCGCAGCCAGTGCGCGGCACAGCGGGCCTGATGGCCGACGTCGGCCCAGGTCAGCGTTTCGACCTGCCCACCGCCGATGGGCTGCACCAGGAAGCGTTGGCGCGGGTGCCGGACCTCGCGCTCGTAGAACACGTCCAGCGGCAATCGAAAAGCAGCAGACATGCGACTCGCTCCTTTCTTTTTGGGATGGAGCAAGCGTAGCCAACCAAGCAAGTGCTTGGTTGACTATTTCATACAAAAAATTTCACGGATGCTTGAGGCTGTTCAGCGTCATCGACCCGATCAACAACTCGCTGTGTTCGAGCTCGGCGAGCCCGGCGGTGCTGACCTTTTCCGGCGGATAGCCGGCGCCGTGTTGCAGGTAGCTGAGCAGATGCCCGACCAGCGGATTGTGGCTGACCAGCAGCACATTGCTCACCGACACCAGTTGCTCGGCGACACGATCCGGATCGACCTCTGGCGTCAGCCATTCGACCGTGCGGATCTCCGGCTCGAAACCCAACGCCTCGCGCACCAGTTGCGCGGTCTGCTGCGCCCGCAAGTACGGGCTGGCGTAGATGGCCGTCAGTGGCTGGCCCATCAACCGGGCGGCGCTGCTGAGCACTTCCTTGCGACCGTGAGCGGTCAGTTCCCGCTCCGAATCGGGGCGCGAGCCATAGGGCTCGGCCTCACCGTGACGCAATACCCAGAGTTTCATAGCTTGGGTTCCTCATCCCGGGCCGGATGCGGTGCTGGCGCAACAACGTGTGGCGCTTCACCTTCCGGGGTACGCGGCGCCGGCCAGTCGGCGAACGGCCAGGGCTTCTGGTCGCTGTGGAAACTGCCGAACCGGCCGATCTGGGCCAGGAACTGGCTCAGGCTGTCGCCGAAATTCATCAGACCGGCGCTTGGAGCGCCATAGATCAGTCTATACACAAGCTGCACCAGCACCACCGCGCCGAGGATGAACTGCGCCACCTGCCAGACCACGATGTAAACGATCATCCACAACACCCGCAGCAGGATGGATTCGTACTTGGCTTCGGTTTTCGGATCGTTCATGTCTAGCTCCCTTGCCCTGAAATAAAAAGCAATCAGTTGAAACCACTGGTGGAAATGAAGTCGACGTCGGTCTTCGGCTCGGCGCGCATCAACAGGCCGATCACCTGATCCAGCGTGCGCCCTTCGAACAGGATCGCGTGGAGCCCGGCGACCAGCGGCATGTACACGCCGACCTCCTGGGCCTTGGCCTTGAGCACTTTCAGGGTGTTGACCCCTTCAGCGACTTCACCGAGACGCGACACCGCTTCGTCGAGGCTCAAGCCCTGACCGAGGGCGAAACCGACCTGATAGTTGCGGCTTTTCGGCGACGAGCAGGTGACGATCAGGTCGCCGACCCCGGCCAGACCGAGGAAGGTCATCGGGTTAGCCCCCTGATTCACCGCAAACCGGGTCATCTCGGCCAGGGCGCGAGTGATCAACATGCTCTTGGTGTTCTCGCCCATCTCCAGCGCCACCGCCATGCCGGCGATGATCGCGTAGACGTTTTTCAGTGCGCCGCCCAGTTCCACGCCGAAACGGTCGGCACTGGCGTAGACGCGAAAGGTGCGGCCATGCAGCGCGGCCTGCACTTCTTTGCACAGTTCTTCGTCTTCGCTGGCGACTACCGTGGCGGTCAGCGCGTGTTCAGCGATTTCCCGTGCCAGGTTCGGCCCGGACAGCACGCCGATGCGCGCCTGCGGGGCGATCTCTTCGAGAATCTGGCTCATCAGTTTGAAGGTGTGAGCTTCAATGCCTTTGGTCAGGCTGACCAGCATCTTGCCGCTCAGGCGCTCGGCATGAGCCGCCAATACCGTGCGCAGCGCGCTGGACGGCAACGCCACGAAACACAATTCGCAGGCATCGAGGGTTGCCTGCAGGTCGGTGACCGCCGTCACGCCGGGCAGAATCTTGATGCCTTTGAGGTAACGCGGGTTCTCGCGATTGACCCGGATGGCCTCGGCCTGTTCGGGGTCACGCATCCACTGCCGGACTTGATGGCCGTTCTCGGCCAACAGATTGGCCACGGCGGTACCGAAACTTCCGCCTCCCAGGACCGCAATCGGGCGCTGTTCAGTCATATGTAATCCGTTAATCCATACCAGTGGCGATGCGGGCATTATACGGAGCGGCCCCTTCTCGGACAGCCCCGGCGTCAATTACCGGCACTTGTAGGAAGAAGACCAATAAAACCGAGGAAAATGCCCGCAACGTGACTGGAAAAGTCACTGTCCTCGGTTAACATGCGCGCCAATTCTTTGCTATCAAGGCTGCGTCGTGTTTTCTGGCACTCCCTCCCCGCGTTCGTCCCTGCTGTTGGCGCTGCTGTTCAGCCCGATGTTGCTGGCGGACGACCTGTTTCTCGACAGCGAGGCCTTGCCCCAGATCCTCACGGCAACGCGTCTGAAACAGTCCCCGGCGGAAGTCCCCGGCAGCATGACCGTGCTCGACAGCGAACTGATCAACGCCAGCGGCGCCCGGGACATCAGCGAGCTGCTGCGCCTGGTGCCGGGGATGATGGTCGGCAACATCAGCGGCAATCAGGCGGTGGTCAACTATCACGGCACCAACGCCACCGAAGCACGGCGCATGCAGGTACTGATCGACGGCCGCTCGGTGTACCGCGCCGGCCTGGCCACGGTGGACTGGAGCGACATTCCGGTGGCCATGGAAGACATCGAGCGCATCGAAGTCTTTCGCGGCCCGAACACTGTCAGCTATGGCGCCAACGCGCTGATGGCGGTGGTCAACATCATCACTCGCAACCCGGCGGACAGCCACGGCACACGGTTGAAAATCACCCGTGGCCAACGCGGCATCAACGATTTCTATGCCAGTCAGGGAACAGGCTGGAATGGCGGCGACCTGCGTCTGTCGCTGTCCGGCCAGGAAGATGACGGCTTCGACAGCGACCGCACCGGCGCCGATTACCGCGACAGCCGCCGCTTGAACCGCTTCAGCCTTGCGGTCAGCCAGACCCTCAGCGACAACCAGAGCGTGGACTGGCAGCTCAACGCCAAGGACGGGACCAACCAGCGGCCTTACACCTATCGCCCTGTGTTCTCGGGGATTACCGCCGCCGGGAACAATTCTGACGTGATCGCCAAGGATTACGCCGGTTCGGTGCGCTGGAATCTGGACATCAACCCCGATCACAGCCTTTATGTACAAGGCTCGGCGCAACACTGGGATCGCCAGCAGACCTGGCGCGCCTGCGATGCCGAGGTGTCGTTCAGCCCGCAGCTGACGGAGTTGTGGCAACTCAACCCGAACTACACCGAGCAACTGGCGCGCAACATCACCCGCTTCGTCGGGCCTGGTGCTGCACCCGGCACACCCACGGAAATGGCCCTGGCCAATCAAGTGCTCGATCAATGGCGCAATGGTGCCAGCCGGACTTTGTGCGGCGACATCGACCAGAGCGCCCGGGAATCGCGCTATGACCTGGAATTACAGGACACCCTCAGCCTGTCCGACAGTCTGCGTCTGGTCAGCGGCCTGAACTATCGTTACGACCGGGCCGATTCCGAGACCTATTTCAACGGAACGCTGGACGACACCACGTGGCGTGCGTTCGGCCAACTGGAATGGCGCGCCAGCGAACACTGGCTGTTGCAGGGCGGCGCCATGTTTGAAAACACCCAGTTGATCGGCAGTTCGCTGACGCCCAGGTTTGCCGTCAATTACCTGATCAACCCGCGCCACAGCCTGCGTGCGGTGTACTCGGAAGCGATCCGTTCGCCGGACATGTTCGAGAACAACGTCAACTGGAGTTATCAGGTGACCAACCTGCGCCCGTCCGCCTTCGGCCAGTCTTCGGCCCGCTACTTCGTCAAGACCCGGGGCCCCGGCGATCTGGACCAGGAGCACATGCGCTCGCGGGAACTGGGCTACAACGGCTATTTCCCTGAATGGGGCCTGGCGCTGGACGTGAAGCTGTTCTACGACGAAATCACCGGGATGATCAGCGAGCCGCTGCGCAACAATCAGTACATTGCCAGCAACGCCAATGACTCGCGCTTTCGCGGCACCGAGACCCAGGTGGATTGGCGCCTGAGTGCGGCCGATCGGCTGCGCCTGACTTACGCCTACGTCGACGCCGAGGCGAGCAACCCGCTGGACCAGCAGTTCACCGCGCGCAACAGCGGCTCGGCCGGTTGGCTGCGCGACTGGGGTCAGGGCTGGAACAGTGCCCTCTTCTATTACGGTGACAACGCCCTCAACGGCTATCGCTTCGAGCGGGTCGACACGCGCATCGCCAAACGCATCCCGCTGGGCAAGGCCCAACTGCAACTGGCCGGAGTGCTGCAACAGCGTCTGGACAATGAGCCGACCACCTTCGTCGACAACAATTACGACGAACGCCGAGTGATGTATTTCAGCGCCGAGCTGGAGTTCTAGATGCGCTACGCCATGTCGCGGAAGATGCCAACGGCCGCCCAATGGCTGGCCGGGCTGTGCCTGTTCCTGACAGCCTGGCTGCACGGCGTGGCGGTGCAGGCGGCCGACATTCTGCTGACCGGCGCCGAGGAAAGCCCCGGCGTGCAATCGTTCGTCCAGGCCCTGAGCGAACTGCGCCCCACCGACCGCGTACATTTCCAGCCACTGGCGAGCTTGCCGGCGCCGGGTAAGCTGCCGTCCAGCCTGCGCCTGATTCTGCTGGACCTGCCGAGCCTCGACTGGCGCATGCAGGAACCCCAGGGGCCGGCGACGCTGGTCCTGCGCATCAGCCGTTTGCAGGCCCGACAACGCTTCGGTAACGCACAACCACCCCATTTGAGCCTGCTGTGGAGCGATCCGCCGCTGAGTCGCCAGTTACAACTGATCCGACGGATCCTGCCCCAGGCTCAGCGAGTCGGCGTGCTGTTCGATCAGCACAGCGAGTTCCTGCTCAAGGAGCTGCAATCGGCCGCCCAGCCGCTGAATCTGCAAATCGTCCCGCAGCGCTGGGACAACACCCACGACAGTCGCCCGTTGCAGACCGTGCTGAAAAACAGCGATGTGCTGCTGGGTCTCGACGATCCTGACCTGTACAACCCGAAAACCGCGAAAAACCTGCTGCTCAGCAGCTATTCGCGGCAACTGGCACTGATCGGCCCGAACGTCTCGTTCGTACGCGCCGGCAGCCTCGCCAGTACTTACAGCGATCAGAGCGATTGGCTGGCGGTGCTCGACGAATTGCTCGACCGCCCGCCGGCCACCTGGCCGAGAGCGCTCTATCCCGAGCGTTTTAAAGTATCAAGCAATGCGCAGGTGGCTCGTTCATTAGGGATAGAACCAATGAATGAAGCGTCTGTTGCCGAAGAGCTGGCCCAAGGAGAGCGCCGCCCATGATTTTCCGCCGTTGGGACATCAATACCCGCACCCAGTTGATCAGCCTGGGTCCTGCGCTGTTGCTGACCTTGCTGCTGATCAGCTTTTTCACCTTCGTGCGCATCCAGGATTTGCGTCAGGAGCTGAACCACACCGGCCAACTGATCGCCAACCAGCTCGCACCCGCCACCGAATACGGGGTGATTTCCGGCAACAACGAAGTGCTGGAAAGCCTGCTCAAAGCCACACTGGCCACGCCGAACGTGCGCTTTCTTGAAGTACAGGACAGCGCCAACCGCATTCTGGCGTATGTCGAACAACCGTCGGACACGCACAAACGCCCGCATCAGGTCGAAGTGTTCCAGTCGCCGGTGCGGCTGCAACGGATTGCCTTGCACAATGATTTCTTTCAGGACGGCAAAAGCAGCAACGGCGGCGCCAGCGAAGATTATCTGGGGCGAGTGATCGTCGGTCTGTCCAACGATGCCTTCAGTCAGCGCCAACAGGAAATCCTGCTCAAGGCCGGGATTCTGGCGCTGTTCGCCCTGCTCTTCACCTTTGTCCTGGCGCGGCGACTGGCCGGCAGCCTGTCGCAACCGATCCGCGACATCGGCGATGCGGTCAAGGCGATTCAGGACGGTGACTACAAGACCCCGCTGCCGATTGTCGATGACACCGAGTTGGGCGCCCTTTCGCAACACATCAACAATCTGGCCCAGGCCCTGGAACAGGCCAGCCGCGAACAGCATCAGGCCATGGCGCAACTGATCCAGACCCGCGAAGAGGCGGAAAAGGCCAACAACGCCAAATCGGATTTCCTGGCAATGATGAGCCATGAACTGCGCACCCCGATGAACGGTGTACTGGGCATGCTGCAACTGCTGGAAACCACCGAAATGACTGAGGAGCAGATCGAATACGCGGCGCTGGCTTCCGAGTCCACCGAGCATTTGCTCAAAGTGATCAACGACATTCTGGATTTCTCGCGCATCGAGCGTTCGGAATTGGAGCTGGAACACATTCCATTCAACCTCGCCGACCTGATCGGCGCGTGCGCGCAGTCGTTCCAGCACAGTGCGGCGCAACGCGGCCTGACCCTGCAACTGCGGATTCCCGAAGACCTGCGCGGCTTGCAGGTGCAGGGCGACCCGACGCGGATCCGGCAGATCCTGGTCAATCTGGTGGGCAATGCGCTGAAGTTCACCGAGCAGGGGCGCGTCAGCATCGAGGCCCAGTGGCAGTCGCTGGATCACGAACTGCTGTGGTTCACCTGCTCGGTGCGCGACAGCGGCATCGGGATTTCTTCGGAAAGCCTGGAATTGATGTTCAACGCGTTCCAGCAAGCCGACAGCTCGATTTCGCGTCGTTATGGCGGAACCGGTCTGGGCTTGCCGATCGCACGCACCCTGGCCGAGCGAATGGGCGGCACCTTGCGCGCGCAAAGCGAAGAAGGTCGCGGCTCGGTGTTTACCCTGGAAATTCCGTTGGCTCTATATAAGCAGGCATTGCCTGCACTGGCGGCGCCGCGTGCAATCGATGGCAATGCGCACGGCGAAGGTCGCAATGTCTTGCTGGTGGAAGACAACCCGGTCAACCAGACCGTGATCGAGGCAATGTTGCGCAGTCTGGGCTTCACTGTGAGCGTCGCCACCGACGGTATGCAGGCCGTGCGCAGTGCCGGGGGCAGTCGTTACGAAGCTATCCTGATGGATTGCCGCTTGCCGATCATCGACGGTTACGAGGCGACCCGACAGATCCGCCGCCTGCCCGGCTGCGGTCATGTACCGATCATCGCCCTGACCGCCAACGCGTTGCAGGGCGACCGCGAAAACTGCCTGTCGGCGGGAATGAATGATTACCTGGCCAAGCCGTTCAAACGTAATGACCTGCAGCAGATTCTGCAGCGCTGGGTGCAGTAGGGAGGCCCTTTCGAGCATCTGCGACTGGCGTGAAAAGCGAAAGTGCGGCAGTCTTAGGCACCCGAACGAGCCTCAAAAGGGGCTTGAATAAAAATTTCAGTGCACAAGTGTACATTCATGTCCTTGGTGCTGTGACTTTCACCACAACGCAATAGTCTATGAGTAGGCTGCCGGTTCGAGGCATGAACGCGTCGATCGGTCGGGAAGATTTGCCCCACCTGCCGCATGGGATTATTGAGGAGCTCGCATGACCAAACAAAACGCCTTTACTCGGGAAGACCTGCTGCGCTGCAGTCGCGGTGAGCTGTTCGGCCCAGGTAACGCGCAACTGCCCGCCCCGAACATGCTGATGGTGGATCGCATCACCCTGATCAGCGAAGAAGGCGGCAAGTACGGCAAAGGTGAATTGGTCGCCGAGCTGGATATCAACCCTGACCTGTGGTTCTTCGCTTGCCACTTCGAGGGTGATCCGGTGATGCCGGGCTGCCTGGGTCTGGACGCCATGTGGCAACTGGTCGGCTTCTTCCTGGGCTGGCAAGGTCTGCCGGGCCGCGGCCGTGCGCTGGGCTCGGGCGAAGTGAAATTCTTCGGCCAGGTCCTGCCGACCGCCAAGAAAGTCACCTACAACATTCATATCAAGCGCGTCCTCAAAGGCAAGCTGAACCTGGCCATCGCCGACGGTTCGGTGACTGTCGACGGTCGCGAAATCTACACCGCCGAAGGCCTTCGCGTCGGCGTGTTCACCTCCACTGACAACTTCTAAGGGTTATTCGCATGCGCCGCGTCGTTATCACTGGTCTGGGCATTGTTTCGTGCCTGGGCAATGACAAAGAGACCGTCTCCGCTAACCTGCGTGCAAGCCGCCCTGGCATCCGGTTCAACCCGGAATATGCCGAAATGGGTCTGCGTAGCCAGGTTTCCGGCTCCATCGACCTCAACCTTGAAGAACTGATCGATCGCAAGATCTATCGCTTCGTCGGCCACGCAGCGGCTTACGCCTACCTGGCCATGAAAGACGCCATCACCGATTCCGGTCTGACCGAAGAGCAGGTGTCCAACCCGCGTACCGGCCTGATCGCAGGTTCCGGTGGTGCGTCGACCCTGAACCAGATGGAAGCGCTGGACATCCTGCGCGAGAAAGGCGTCAAGCGCGTCGGCCCATACCGCGTCACGCGGACCATGAGCAGCACCGTTTCGGCGTGCCTGGCCACTCCGTTCAAGATCAAGGGCCTGAACTACTCCATCGCTTCTGCCTGCGCCACCAGTGCTCACTGCATCGGTACCGCCATGGAACAGATCCAGATGGGCAAGCAGGACATCGTGTTCGCCGGTGGCGGTGAAGAGGAGCACTGGAGCCAGTCGTTCCTGTTCGACGCAATGGGCGCCCTGTCCAGCAAGCGCAACGACACCCCGGAAAAAGCCTCCCGTGCCTACGACGCCGACCGTGACGGTTTCGTCATCGCTGGCGGTGGCGGCATGGTCGTGGTCGAGGAGCTGGAGCACGCTCTGGCCCGTGGCGCGAAGATCTACGCGGAAATCGTTGGCTACGGCGCGACGTCCGACGGCTACGACATGGTGGCTCCAAGCGGCGAAGGCGCCATCCGCTGCATGCAGATGGCAATGTCCACCGTCGACACCCCGATCGACTACCTGAACACCCACGGCACCTCGACTCCGGTCGGTGACGTCGCGGAAATGAAAGGTGTGCGTGAAGTGTTCGGCGACAAGGCCCCGGCCATCAGCTCCACCAAGAGCCTGTCGGGTCACTCCCTGGGCGCCGCCGGCGTTCACGAAGCGATCTACTGCATGCTGATGATGGAAGGCAACTTCATCGCCGGTTCCGCCAACATCGACGAACTGGACCCTGAAGTGGCCGATCTGCCGGTGCTGACCAAGACCCGCGAAAACGCCACCATCAACACCGTGATGAGCAACAGCTTCGGCTTCGGTGGCACCAACGCCACCCTCGTGCTGAAGCGCTGGGAAGGCAAGTAATTCCTTCCTGCTGAGCCGCACATGAAAACGCCCCGACTGGTTCGGGGCGTTTTTTTTTCGCCTGGAGAAAAGCGCTTTTTCAGCAGCACCAAGATGAAACTTCTGTCATGCAACTTACTGCCCTGCGACCGAATGTCGCGTATTTGGCGGGCTCCAGGACTGTTGCAGATTTCGCAAGTATACGTTGCACAAATCGAGCATTTACTTAGCAGGCTAACAAATTCTATAACAGAGGCCTGCACACGCCTTGCTGCAGATAACAGAGATTGGAGCTAGCAGATGACTGTAAAAGTAACTGAACGCGACGATTCACACATGTCCCATGAAGGCGTAGCCGCCGGTGTACGGATCTGGGATGTGCATCAACAAGACTTGCTGGTCGGCATGTTCCACAACGAGATCGACGCCCACAACTACAAGGCCGAACTGGAACTGCTCGAACGGCAACGTGACCAACGCTCTGCCTGATCAAACCACAGCATTGAAAACAACAAACCCCGCCATGAGCGGGGTTTGTCGTTATTGGGCGTTTCAGCGCAGCTTCACAGCCCGGCGGGACCCGTTTACCACATCAGATCATCAGGGATCACATAAGCCGCGTACGGATCGTCCTCGGCATTGACCTCTTCGACCTTCTCGTTGAGCTGCACGATGCGCTGTGGATCGCGCTCCTGAATCTTCAGGGCCGCCTCACGAGGAATCACTTCATAGCCGCCGGCATGGTGCACGATCGCCAGCGAACCGCTGCTGAGCTTGTTGCGCATCAGCGTGTTGACCGAGATGCGCTTGACCTTCTTGTCGTCGACGAAGTTGTAGTAGTCCTCGGTGGTCAGCTTCGGCAGACGCGAGACTTCGATCAACTGCTTGACCTGCGCGGCGCGGGCCTTGGCCTCGGCCTTCTCCTGCTGCTGACGGTTCAGCTCCTGGTCGCGCTTGACCTTCTCGGCCTGAGCTTCCTGGGCAGCGCGCTGCTGGGAGTCGTCCAGTTCGATCTGGCCTTTGTGGGCCAGACGCTGTTGTTTCTGCTTGTCTTTGCTGACCTGTTTGGCCTGCTTTTGGTTGACCAGTCCTGCCTTGAGCAACTGGTCGCGAAGGGAAAGGCTCATTGATGCTTACTCACTTGGGCAACGGCTCAGCCGCAGCTGGGCAAATTCTTTTCCTGACGTTTGGCTTCACCCCACAGGGCGTCCAACTCTTCGAGGGTGCAATCTTCTATGGGTCGGTGGGTGTCGCGCAATGCCTGTTCGATAAATCGGAAACGTCTTTCGAACTTGCCATTGGCGCCACGCAGCGCGGTTTCCGGATCGACCTTCAGATGCCGGGCCAGATTGACCACGGAAAACAGCAGGTCGCCGATCTCGTCGGCCACCGCTTGCGGGTCATTCTCGGACATGGCTTCGAGCACTTCATCAAGCTCTTCGCGCACCTTGTCCAGCACCGGCAACGCGTCCGGCCAGTCGAAACCGACCTGCCCGGCGCGCTTCTGCAACTTGGCCGAGCGGGACAATGCCGGCAACGCGGCGGGCACATCGTCAAGCAATGACAGTTGCTGCGGCGCGGTGGATTTCTCGGCGCGTTCTTCGGCCTTGATCTCCTCCCAGCGCTGCTTGACCTGCTCTTCGCTCAGGCGCGGCACGTCCAGCGGCGCATACAGATCGCCAGTGGGGAATACATGCGGGTGACGACGAATCAACTTGCGGGTGATGCTGTCGACCACACCGGCAAACTCGAACCGCCCTTCTTCCCGCGCCAGCTGGCTGTAATACACCACCTGAAACAGCAGATCGCCCAACTCGCCCTGCAAGTGATCGAAGTCGCCGCGCTCGATGGCGTCGGCGACTTCGTAGGCTTCCTCGAGGGTGTGCGGGACGATGGTCGCGTAAGTCTGCTTGATGTCCCACGGGCAACCGAACTGCGGGTCGCGCAGGCGATTCATCAGGTGCAACAGGTCTTCAAGGCTGTAGATCGATTTCATGGAGTCCGGTTACGCCGCGTCTCGATGATGTTCGGCAACTGGGAAATCCGCCCCAGCAACCGCCCCAGTGCGTCCAGCCCCGGAATCTCGATGGTCAGGGACATCAACGCCGTGTTGTCCTCCTTGTTCGAGCGGGTGTTGACCGCCAGCACGTTAATCCGCTCGTTGAGCAGCACCTGCGAAACGTCACGCAGCAGACCCGAACGGTCGTAGGCGCGAATGACAATGTCCACCGGATAGGTGAGCACCGGCACCGGGCCCCAGCTGACCTGAATGATCCGCTCCGGCTCACGCCCGGACAGTTGCAGCACCGAGGCGCAGTCCTGACGGTGAATGCTCACGCCGCGGCCCTGGGTGATGTAACCGACGATCGCATCGCCCGGCAACGGCTGGCAGCAGCCGGCCATCTGGGTCATCAGGTTGCCGACGCCCTGGATCTGAATGTCGCCGCGCTTGCCCGGCTTGTAGCCGGTGGCCTTGCGTGGAATCAGTTCCAGCTGTTCGTTGCCGCGTTCCGGCTCGACCAGTTGTTGCGCCAGGTTGACCAGTTGCGCCAGACGCAGGTCGCCGGCCCCGAGGGCGGCGAACATGTCTTCGGCGGTTTTCATGTTGGCCTTGTCGGCCAGCTTGTCGAAATCCACCGCCGGCAGACCGAGGCGATTGAGTTCGCGCTCGATCAGGGTCTTGCCGGCTGCGACGTTCTGATCGCGAGCCTGCAACTTGAACCAGTGAACAATCTTCGCCCGCGCCCGGGACGTGGTGACGTAACCGAGGTTCGAGTTCAGCCAGTCGCGGCTCGGCGTACCGTGCTTGCTGGTGATGATCTCGACCTGCTCGCCGGTCTGCAGGCTGTAGTTGAGCGGGACGATCCGCCCGTTGATCTTGGCGCCACGGCAGTTGTGACCGATTTCGGTGTGCACGCGGTAAGCGAAGTCCAGCGGCGTCGCGCCCTTCGGCAAATCGATGGCGTGGCCGTCCGGGGTGAAGATGTAGACCCGATCCGGTTCGATATCGACCCGCAACTGTTCGGCCAGACCACCGATGTCGCCCAGTTCTTCGTGCCACTCGAGCACCTGACGCAGCCAGGAGATTTTCTCTTCGTAGTGGTTCGAGCCGGACTTGACGTCGGTGCCCTTGTAGCGCCAGTGCGCGCAGACGCCGAGCTCGGCCTCTTCGTGCATCGAATGGGTACGGATCTGGACTTCCAGCACCTTGCCTTCCGGACCGATCACCGCGGTGTGCAGCGAGCGGTAGCCGTTCTCTTTCGGGTTGGCGATGTAGTCGTCGAACTCTTTCGGAATGTGCCGCCACAGGGTGTGGACGATGCCGAGCGCGGTGTAGCAGTCGCGCATTTCCGGCACCAGCACGCGCACTGCACGCACGTCGTAGATCTGGCTGAACTCCAGACCCTTGCGCTGCATTTTGCGCCAGATCGAATAGATGTGCTTGGCCCGGCCGCTGATGTCGGCGTCGACGCCGGTGGCCTGCAATTCGTCCTTGAGCTGCGTCATCACATCGGCGATGAAACGCTCGCGGTCGAGCCGCCGCTCATGCAGCAACTTGGCGATCTGTTTGTATTGGTCGGGTTCCAGGTAACGGAAGGACAAGTCCTCCAGTTCCCACTTGATATGGCCGATGCCGAGTCGGTGGGCGAGCGGCGCATAGATGTCGAAGACTTCCCGGGCGACCCGGTTACGCTTCTCGTCATCGGCGGTTTTCACCGCGCGGATCGCGCAGGTGCGTTCGGCAAGTTTGATCAGTGCGACGCGTACGTCGTCGACCATCGCCACCAGCATTTTGCGCAGGTTTTCCACCTGGCCCTGAGTGCCCATCACCATCGATTGGCGAGGACTGAGGCTGGCGCTGATCGCGGCCATGCGCTGCACGCCGTCAATCAGTTTGGCGACCACCGGACCGAAGCGCTGGCTGACCGCTGCCAGTTCGATCTGGCCTTCGCGCACGCCACGGTAAAGCACCGCCGCGACCAGCGAATCCTGATCCAGCTTGAGGTCGGCAAGAATCTCCGCGATTTCGAGGCCGGTGCTGAAACTGCCGCTGCCTTCGGTCCAGAGATTCTTGGCCGCATTGGACTGTTGCTCGGCCTGTCGAGCGAACTCACAGGCCTCTTTCAAGGCTTCGCGATCCAGTGCCAGATCGACACTGACCGCATGATCGAGCCAAGCCTCGAGATTGATACTGCCGTCGGTGTTGATCGGCTGGTGTGCTCTCACCTGTACCATCTTGCTTTACCTTCCCTACGACGCAGATTCAATGCGTCAAATCACTGACCTGTATTGCCCGTTCGCACTCGCGGGGCTAAGACGAGCGCTGCACGGGCGGACCAGTCGGATCAGACGAGCCATCCTAGCTCGCTTCAAATAACGCCATGGCCTCGACATGTGCCGTCTGAGGAAACATATCGAGAATCCCGGCACGTTTTAACCGGTAGCCCTGCTTGATCAATTCGACCGTATCGCGCGCCAGAGTTGCAGGGTTGCACGACACATAAACCAACCGCTCGGCACCCAGGGTCGCGAGCTTGCGCACCACCTCGAAAGCACCGTCACGCGGTGGGTCCAAGAGTACCGCAGAAAAGCCGTTTCCGATCCACTCGGCATCGGTCAAAGGCTGGGATAAATCGGCCTGAAAAAACTTTGTGTTATGCAAATTGTTGCTAGCGGCATTCGCCGCGGCCCGATCGACCATGGTCTGCACGCCTTCGACCGCTACTACTTCGCGCACAGCTTTGGCCAGCGGCAAGGCAAAGTTGCCGAGACCGCAGAACAGGTCGAGCACGCGCTCATCGGCGGTTGGTTTCAACCACTCCAGGGCCTGGGCAACCATGGATTCGTTGACCCCGGCGTTGACCTGGATGAAATCTCCTGGCCGCCAATCCAGTTCCAGATCCCACGGCTCCAGGCGATAACCCAGCGATTGCGAGGCATCGACCGGTTGCGGCCCGTCTTCGCCGTGCAGCCACAACTGCGCCTGATGGAATGCGCAGAAATCCTTGAGGATCGTCAGGTCGGCCTCGGACAGCGGCGCCATGTGACGCAGCAGAACGGCCAGGGACGAGCCACTGAACAATTCCACATGACCCAGCGCCTGAGGTTTGCTCAGGCGACGGAGCATCTCCGGCAAACGGGTCATGATCGGTTGCAAGGGCTGTACCAGCACCGGGCATTCGCTGATCGCCACGATGTCCTGGCTGCCGGCGGCGCGGAAACCGACTTCGAGCGTTTTGGCCTTGCTGTCCCAGCGCACGGCCACCCGGGCGCGGCGACGGTAGCCGAATTCCGGACCGGTCAAAGGTGCAGCCCATTCTTCAGGCTCGACACCGGCGACCCGCGAAAGCTGTTCGGCGAGCATGCGCTGTTTCAGGGCAAGCTGTTCGCCGTGGGGCAAATGCTGAACGCTGCAACCGCCGCAGCGACCCGCGTGCTGACAAGGTGCCGGGCGACGCAATTCGCTGGCCGTGAATACACGTTCGGTACGCGCCTCGACCACTTTGCCGTGGGCGCCCAGTACCCGCGCCTCGACCTCTTCACCCGCCAGGGCGCCTAGGACAAACCAGGTTTTGCCTTCAAAAAACGCGATGCCGCGACCGTCATTGGCCAGGCGCTCGATGTTCAAGCGCTGCTTTTTGCCGGTCGGGATTTGCGGGGCCTTGCTACCGCCGGTGGGCTGGAAGCGCAGGCCTCTCTCGTGCTTGGCCATCAGTTGGGCGCGTCGAAAATGCCGGTCGACAGGTATCGGTCGCCACGGTCA
This sequence comes from Pseudomonas sp. GW822-FHT03F08, assembly GCF_058801265.1. NCBI lineage: Bacteria > Pseudomonadati > Pseudomonadota > Gammaproteobacteria > Pseudomonadales > Pseudomonadaceae > Pseudomonas > Pseudomonas sp. GW822-FHT03F08. The sequence goes on from NZ_JBXANC010000006.1 coordinate 32,477, forward strand.
CAGATGATCGCGACGATCACCGCGTTTTCAACTTCTTTGGACAGGCGCAGCATCGCTGCCACCGCACCGCCCGAGGACACGCCGCAGAAGATGCCTTCTTCGCGGGCCAGACGACGGGTGACGTCTTCGGCTTCGCTTTGCGCCATGTCGACAATGCGATCGACCCGATCGGCCTGATAGATCTTCGGCAGGTATTCCTGCGGCCAGCGGCGAATGCCGGGAATGGCCGAGCCTTCCATCGGTTGCAGACCGATGATCTGCACACTGTCGCTTTGCTCTTTCAGGTAGCGCGACACGCCCATGATGGTCCCGGTGGTCCCCATGGAACTGACGAAATGAGTAATGGTGCCCTGGGTCTGGCGCCAGATTTCCGGGCCGGTGGTGGTGTAGTGCGCTTCGGGGTTGTCGCCGTTGGCGAACTGATCCAGCACCTTGCCACGACCTTCGGCTTCCATCCGCTGGGCGAGATCGCGAGCGCCTTCCATGCCCTCTTCCTGGCTGACCAGAATCAGCTCCGCGCCATAAGCGGTCATCGCCGCTTTACGCTCGGCGCTGGAGTTGTCCGGCATGATCAGGATCATCTTGTAACCCTTGATCGCGGCGGCCATCGCCAACGCGATCCCGGTGTTGCCCGAGGTCGCTTCGATCAGCGTATCGCCGGCGTGGATCTGCCCGCGCAACTCGGCACGGGTGATCATCGACAGCGCCGGACGATCCTTGACCGAACCCGCAGGGTTGTTCCCTTCGAGCTTGAGCAATAGGGTGTTGCTGGTGACACCGGGCAGGCGCTGCAAACGCACCAGCGGCGTGTTGCCGACGCAATCGGCGATGGTTGGGTACTGCAAGGTCATGGCGTTTTTCGCAATCCGGACAGCGGGGGCGCCTATCATACCGGCAAACCTGCGCGGCCCATATCACGCAAAGTGTGGTGCTTATGGTTTCTTGGAATAAGCAGTAAAAGTCTCACCAGTGGTGAGACTTTTGTGCCGCTCACACAATCTGCGGGCGACACACATCCACGGTAGGAGCCGACTTGCCAGCGAAGACGTCGGAATGGGCGGCGCTATCATCGGCCACCAACCGCAAATTCAAGCGCAACCCTGACTCGCCGTTCTCAGCCCAAAGGCTCCCGCCCTGCCGCTGCACCGCATTCCTCGCAATGCTCAGCCCCAAACCAAATCCACCGTCCCCCGGCCGCGAGCCGTCGAGTCGGGTGAACGGCGAGAAGATCCGCTCCAGATCCGCCTCGGCCACACCGCCGCCCTCGTCCTCCAGCCATAGATGCCAGTAATCCCCGTCACGCCGGCCATCCAGCCGCACGATGCCGCCCGCTGGCGAATGCCGGATCGCGTTGCGCAGGATGTTTTCCAGCGCCTGGGCCAGGGTATTGAGATTGCCGCGCACCCAGCACGATGCATCCACCGCACATTGCAACTGGCCCACCGGACAGCAACTTTCGTAACAGGCGTTTTCCGTGAGCATTTCCCACAGGGCCTGGATCTGGATCGCCTCGTCCGGCAGTGGTGCGCGTTCGGTTTCGAGCCAGGCCAGTTGCAGGGTGTCTTCGACCAACCGCTGCATGCCATCGACTTCGCGGCCAATGCGTTCGCGCAACGGCAACAGATTCTGTTCGCTTTCGCTGGCCACCCGCAGGCGACTCAGGGGGGTGCGCAATTCGTGGGACAAGTCGCGCAACAATTGCTGTTGCAGGGCGACGGTCGATTGCAGGCGTTCGGACATTGAGTCGAAAGCCCGGGCCAGTTCGCCGAGTTCGTCCGGGCGCTGGGTGATGCCGCTCGACAGGCGCACATTCAATTGATCGGCACGCCACGCGTTGGCCTGCTCGCGCAGGTTGTTCAGCGGCACCACCAGCAAGCGATACAGGCCCACGCACAGCAACAGGGTGAACAGGCCGGGAATCACGCCGTTGGTGATCACCCGCCAGAACACTCGGTATTTGCCCGGCAGGAATCGCTCAGGCAACTCGATGACCAGGCTGCCGGCGGAGGGTTCTGCGGGAAAGGGAACACGCAGCCACGGCCGGCCTTTCTTGTGTATCGGCCAGTCGAGCCCCCGCAGAAAGGTCAGGTGCTGGATTTCCTTTTCGTTCAATGGATCACGGCTCAGCGACTGCAAGTTGCCGTCGATCACACCGACCCAACCAGCTTCGCGCAATTCCATGCTCTGCAACCAGCGGTCGACGCCGTCACGCTGATCGCGCCGCCAAGCCGCTTCGGCTTCGGCGGCATAACGCGTGAGCGTGCCGCGAGCCTCGTCGGAGAGGAACTGATTGCGCTCCTCCATATAACGGCCCCAGGACCAGCTCAGCCAGATCATCAACAGACAGAACGCCACCAGCAGACAGGCCAGTTTCCAGAACAGCGAATGCCGACCCGGAAGTTCAGACACCCTCATCGACGGCGCTCAGAACATAGCCCTTGCCCCACACCGTGCGCACTTCCCGCTCGGTGTAGCCGATCGATTTGAGTTTGCGGCGGATCTGGCTGATGTGCATGTCGAGGCTGCGGTCGTGGGCCGCGTAACCGCGCTGAAGTACATGCTGATAAAGGAAGGCTTTGCTCAGCACCTCTTCATCATTGCGATTGAGGGTTTCCAGCAAGCGGTATTCGCTGCGGGTCAGGCCGGCCGGTTGATTGCAGTAAGACACTTCGCACTGCTCGTCGTCGAAGTGCAGACCGCCCGCCGCCACCGGCTCAACGCTGACGGCCGGGCGCCGATCGAGAGCGACCCGACGCAGGATCGCTTCGATCCGCACGTGCAGCTCCGCCATGCTGAACGGCTTGGGTAGATAGTCGTCTGCCCCCAGGCGAAAACCGCTGATGCGATCGGCCTCGGCCCCCAGCGCCGACATCAGCAGCACCGGCGTGGAATGACTCTGGCGCAGTTGCGTCAGCACGTTCAAACCATCGAGGCCCGGCAACAGAATGTCCATCAACACCACATCGAACGGCTGGCGCCGGGCAATGCTCAGGCCTTCGCTGCCGTTCTGGCACCAGGTGACCTGGAAGCCGCTGCGCCCCAATTGCTCGTGAACATAGGCACCGAGCACGGGATCGTCCTCGATGGAAAGAATGCGTGGCTGGCCAACAGAGACAGGAGTCATGACTATCTGCAAATAATTCTCAGTTGGGCGATTATTCAAGATTGCCCGCCGCCCGGCAACCCAAGGTTGACCTGTCGGACAAATGACCGGTGCTGAAACGACGGATCACGACATGATTTTTCCCGGGAATGCCCGCAAGCAAATCGCTACACTGCGCCCATGCCGCGTGCCGGAAGCACGCAAGAGTCAATGATCAGCGGGATGCAGGAGATAGGCGTGCTCAAGAAACTGGGAATCAAAGGTCGCGTGTTGTTGCTGACCCTGTTGCCGACCAGCCTGATGGCACTGGTGCTGGGCGGCTATTTCACCTGGACGCAGCAGTCCGACCTGCAGGCCCAATTGATGCAGCGCGGCGAAATGATCGCCGAGCAACTCGCGCCGCTGGTGGCACCGGCCATGGGTCACGGCGATTCCGATCTGCTCGAGCGCATCGCCACCCAATCCCTTGAACAGCCGGACGTGCGCGCGGTGACCTTCCTCGCACCCGACCGCTCACCACTGGCCCACGCCGGCCCGACCATGCTCAACCAGGCCCCCAGCGGCGACAGCACGCAACTGCTGCGGCGCAGCGGCAACGACGCCACCCGCTATCTGCTGCCGGTGTTCGGCAAGCATCGCAACCTCGCTGGCGAACTGATCCCTGAAGAGTCCGACCGCCTGCTCGGCTGGGTCGAACTGGAGCTGTCGCACAACGGCATGTTGCTGCGCGGTTACCGAAGCCTGTTCGCCAGCCTGCTGCTGATTGCGGCGGGACTGGCCGGCGCCGCACTGTTGGCCCTGCGCATGGGCCGCACGATCAATCGCCCGATCAGCCAGATCAAACAGGCGGTCGCGCAACTCAAGGACGGTCATCTGGAAACCCGCCTGCCGCCCCTCGGCAGTCAGGAACTGGATGAACTGGCGTCCGGCATCAACCGCATGGCCGGCACCCTGCAAAATGCCCGGGAAGAATTGCAGCACAGCGTCGATCAGGCCACCGAAGACGTGCGCCAGAACCTGGAGACCATCGAGATCCAGAACATCGAACTGGACCTGGCCCGCAAGGAAGCGCTGGAAGCGAGCCGGATCAAGTCCGAGTTCCTCGCCAACATGAGCCACGAAATCCGCACACCGCTCAACGGCATTCTCGGTTTCACTCATCTGTTGCAGAAAAGCGAGCTGACCCCGCGCCAGCTCGACTATCTGGGCACCATCGAAAAGTCCGCCGACAGCCTGCTGGGGATCATCAACGAAATTCTCGACTTCTCGAAAATCGAGGCCGGCAAACTGGTGCTCGATCATATTCCGTTCAACCTGCGCGATCTGTTGCAGGACACCCTGACCATCCTCGCCCCCGCGGCCCACGCCAAGCAGCTGGAACTGGTGAGTCTGGTCTATCGCGACACGCCGCTGTCGCTGGTCGGCGATCCGCTGCGGCTCAAGCAGATCCTCACCAACCTTGTGAGCAACGCGATCAAGTTCACCCGCGAAGGCACCATCGTCGCCCGCGCGATGCTCGAAGAAGAACACGAAGACAGCGTGCAACTGCGCATCAGCATTCAGGACACCGGCATCGGTCTGTCGAACCAGGACGTGCGCGCCTTGTTCCAGGCCTTCAGCCAGGCTGACAACTCGCTGTCGCGTCAACCCGGCGGCACCGGTCTGGGGCTGGTGATTTCCAAGCGCCTGATCGAACAGATGGGCGGCGAGATCGGCGTCGACAGCACCCCGGGCGAAGGCTCGGAGTTCTGGATCAGCCTGAGCCTGCCCAAGACCCGCGACGATGCCGAAGACCTGCCCGCCGCGCCGTTGCTCGGCCGCCGGGTAGCGGTGCTGGAAAACCACGAACTGGCGCGTCAGGCGCTGCAGCATCAACTGGAAGACTGCGGGCTCGACGTCACGCCGTTCAATACTCTGGAAAGCCTGACCAATGGCGTCACTGGCGCCCACCAGACCGATCAGGCCATCGACCTCGCCGTGCTCGGCATCACCAGCAACGACATGCCGCCGGAACGACTCAACCAGCACATCTGGGACCTCGAACACCTCGGCTGCCGGGTACTGGTGTTGTGCCCGACCACCGAACTGACGCTGTTCCATCTATCGGTACCCAACCCGCACAGCCAGCTCCAGTCCAAACCGGCCTGCACGCGCAAACTGCGCCGGGCACTGTCGGACATGGTCAACCCGCGCCAGACGCGCAGCGAACCCGGCGAACCGCTGTCGAGCCGTGCACCGAAAGTGCTGTGTGTCGACGACAACCCGGCCAACCTGTTGCTGGTGCAGACCCTGCTCGAAGACATGGGCGCCAAGGTGCTGGCCGTCGAAAGTGGCTACGCGGCGGTCAAGGCTGTGCAGAGCGAAACCTTCGATCTGGTCTTGATGGACGTGCAGATGCCAGGCATGGACGGGCGTCAGAGCACCGAGACGATCCGTCAGTGGGAAAGCGAACGCCATTGCACACCACTGCCGATCGTCGCCCTCACCGCCCACGCCATGGCCAACGAAAAACGCGCACTGCTGCAAAGCGGCATGGACGACTACCTGACCAAACCGATCAGCGAACGGCAACTGGCCCAAGTGGTGCTGAAGTGGACAGGACTGGCACTGCGCAATCAGGCACCGGACCGCAACAGCGAAAGCCTGGCGGGCCATCAGGACCTGCCGGTACTCGACCAGGAAGAAGGCCTGCGTCTGGCCGCCGGCAAGGCGGATCTGGCGGCGGACATGCTGGCCATGTTGCTGGCGTCCCTTGAGGCCGACCGCGAAGCGATCCGCAGCGCCCGCGACAGCCACGACCAGACTGGCCTGATCGAACGGGTGCATCGCCTGCACGGCGCCACCCGCTACTGCGGCGTTCCGCAATTGCGCGCGGCCTGCCAGCGCAGCGAGACCCTGCTCAAACAGGAAGACCCCAAGGCCTCCACCGCTCTGGATGAACTGGAGCGGGCGATCAATCGTCTGGCGGCGCAGGCGAAGATCAGCGCCTGATCCACGGCAATGCCGATCAACGCCGACGCGGCTAAAGTGGTCGCGGGTGATTCACGCCCGCGTCGATGCTTCAGGAGGATTGCATGCGCACGATCGTTTTCAGCAGCCAGACCTACGACCGCGACAGTTTTCTCGCCGCCGACTGCCCGGCCGGCATCGAGCTGCACTTTCAACCGGCCCGACTGAGTCTCGACACGGCACCGCTGGCCGACCGGCACGAAGTGGTCTGCGCCTTCATCAACGATGACCTCAGTGCTCCCGTGCTGGAACGTCTGGCGGCCGGCGGAACCCGGCTGATCGCCCTGCGCTCGGCGGGTTACAACCATGTCGACCTGAGCGCCGCCAAACGCCTGGGACTGGTCGTCACGCGCGTACCGGCCTACTCGCCCCACGCGGTAGCCGAGCATGCGGTGGCGCTGATTCTTGCGCTCAATCGCCGACTGCACCGAGCCTACAACCGCACCCGCGAAGGCGATTTCAGCCTGCACGGCCTGACCGGGTTCGATCTGGTGGGCAAGACCGTCGGCATTGTCGGCACCGGCCAGATCGGCGCGACGTTCGCGAAAATCATGCACGGTTTCGGCTGCGAGTTGCTGGCCTTCGACCCGTATCCAAACCCGGCCGTCGAAGCCCTGGGTGCGCGCTACCTGAGCCTGCCGCAACTGCTCGAACAATCGCAGATCATCAGCCTGCACTGCCCGCTCAACGAGCAGAGCAAACACCTGATCAACCGTGATTCGCTGGCGCACATGCAGCCGGGCGCGATGTTGATCAACACCGGTCGCGGTGGTCTGGTAGACACCCCGGCGCTGATCGACGCCCTGAAGGACGGTCAACTGGGTTATCTGGGGCTGGACGTTTATGAGGAGGAAGCGCAGCTGTTTTTCGAAGACCGCTCCGACCTGCCATTACAGGACGATGTGCTGGCGCGGCTGCTGACTTTTCCCAACGTGATCATCACCGCGCATCAGGCGTTCCTGACCCGCGAGGCGCTGGGCGCGATTGCCGCCACCACCCTGCACAACATCGCGACCTGGGCGGCAGGAACGCCGCAGAACCAGGTCGAGAGCTGACAATCGATCGTCAGGCCGGAGGCGTAGCCGGGGAAATCGCCACCCAGAAAATCAGTAGCGCCAACCAGCCGAAGCCAATCAGTCGCTGCTTGAGGGAATGGCCCCGGCGCAGCAGGAACCAGACAAAGATGATCGGCATCAGGAACGCCATGACCTTCAGCCAGCCCTCCACCGGGCGAGAGCCATCGGCATTCAACTGAAGTTCGACCGCTTGTTCGGCCTGTTGCCGGCGCCGGCGTCCAGCGGCGGCGGGCATTACTTTCGGCGCCGGGGCTGGAGTGGAAGCGGATTCTGCGACGAAAGCGTCGGCAACCGCCTTGTTCCGGGGCAGACTGCCAAAGGAAATCGTTGATGTCGCGGTGGCCGGTCGGGTCGCCTGCAGCGGTGCATGTTTCCCCGTCATCGGAGCCCCGCAATGAATGCAGGTCTTCGCTTCGGGGCTGATGCTCCGCTTGCATTCATAACATTCGATCAGCGCCATGTTCCGTTCCTTAGAGATGAAGGCGGCAGTTTGCCACGACTGTAGTGTCGATTTGAACCGGATCGAAGGTCGCAAGCGCGCGTTATTCTGCAATCAAGCCCGTGCTAGCATGTCGCGCATATTTGGAGGACCCATGGTCGAACACGATTTCCGCTACACCCTGATGAACCCGCAACACACCCTCACCGAATGCCGCGCCCTCGTACCGGGCCGTTATCAGGTTACCGGCAACGGTGGCTCGATCCGTATCGGCGACGTGCTGGTCGTGACCCTCAAAGGCAGCAAGGACTTGTCCATGCGCCTGACCGTCGACACCGTCCGCCACCTGATCAACCCGCCGGGTCAATGGACCGCGATGACCACCGGCCCGGTGTTCGGCGAACTGGCGATCCACACCTGGCAGGTCAACTGCGACAGTTGCGCCAAGGAGCTGAGCTTCGAATTCGCGGTGGACGCCAAGCTCGGCAAACCGGCAGAAAAACCGGCCGCCACGGCGCGTATCGCCGAACTGGGCTGGAAAGCCGTCGATGACAAGCACCTGTGCCCGAAATGCCAGGAGCCGGTGTGATGAAACACCTGGCCCTGACCGCCGCTGTCGGCGCCGGCCTGATGGGTTGCGCCGCGGAGCCTGTGCAACTGCAACAGAACCGCAGCTACATTCTGGAGTGGATCGGCGAACGGCCACTGATGGACTACAGCCACCTGACCGTGACCTTGGGCGATGATGGCCGGGCGTATGGCAATGGCGGCTGCAACCATTGGTTCGCGCCTTACACCCTGGAAGGCGACAAGCTCAGCTTCGGCAAGATCGGCAAGACCCGCAAACTGTGTGCCCCGGCGCTGATGGAGCAGGAGCAACGCTTCCTCCAGGCGCTGGAGCGTGTGGAGCGCTGGGATATCTCGCCAATCGAGCAGATGCGTTTCTGGCCTGCCGAGGGCAAGCCATTACGCTGGTGGCTGGAAGAAGGCTGAGCCTTCCAATCGTTCCCACGCACAGCGTGGGAACGATCCTCAGTTGGCCGCCTTCAACGCCTCAAGCTTCGCCATTACCCCCGCCGCCGTCTGCTCGCCCATCAACTGTTCCCGCACCTTGCCCTTGTTGTCGATGATGTAGGTCACCGGCAAGGCTTCGCTGCGCGGCAGTTCGAACAAGTCCGCCGGATCCTGCGCCAGCACGGTGAACTTGATGCCGAGTTTCTCGCTGGCACCTTTCAGTTCTTCGCCCTGCACGTTGTCGAAGTTGACCCCGAACACACCGATCTTCTTGCTCTTGAGCTCGTCCGCCAGATGATTGAGTTCCGGGATTTCCGTGCGGCACGGACCGCACCATTCGGCCCAGTAGTTGAGCACGACCCATTGTTTGTCCAGACGCTCGGACGCCACCTTCTGCCCGTTCTGGTCAATGCCGTAGTCGTTACCGCAGCCCCCCAGCATCAACGCCCCGATGATCGTCAATGCCGCTGCCAGTCGCCGTGTCATGTCATGTTCCTTGTCAAAAATTGAATGCGCCTGCGACCCATCGCCTCCCAAGGTTCTGGATTGCGCGCTGCACAGTTAGAATAGCCGCCACTCTACGCAAGAAGCGACCCGCCATGACCGATCTGACGCTTTATCACAACCCGCGCTGCTCGAAATCCCGCGGTGCGCTCGAACTGCTCGAAGCCCGTGGCCTGACGCCGAACGTGGTGCGCTACCTCGAAACGCCGCTGGACGCCGCGCAAATCAAGGCGTTGCTCGGCAAGCTGGGAATCAGCGCACGACAACTGCTGCGCACCGGCGAAGACGAATACAAGACCCTGAACCTGGCCGATGCCAGTCTCACCGAGAAACAATTGATCGAAGCCATCGCGGCGCATCCCAAGTTGATGGAGCGCCCGATTCTCGAAGCCGGTGACAAAGCCGTGATCGGCCGTCCACCGGAGCAGATCCTGGAGCTGTTGCCGTGAGTGCGCCGTACATTCTGGTTCTGTATTACAGCCGCAGCGGTTCGACCAACGAGATGGCCCGGCAGATTGCCCGTGGCGTTGAGCAGGCGGGCCTCGAAGCGCGCCTGCGTACCGTGCCGGCGATCTCCACCGAGTGCGAAGCCGTGTCGCCGGACATTCCTGATGAAGGCGCGCTGTACGCCACGCTGGATGACCTGAAGAACTGCGCCGGTCTGGCCCTTGGCAGCCCGACCCGTTTCGGCAACATGGCCGCGCCGCTCAAGTACTTCCTCGACGGCACCAGCAACCTGTGGCTGACCGGCGCGCTGGTCGGCAAACCGGCTGGCGTGTTCACCTCCACCGCCAGCCTGCACGGCGGTCAGGAAACCACGCTGCTGTCGATGATGCTGCCGCTGCTGCACCACGGCATGCTGATCACCGGTCTGCCCTACAGCGAATCGGCGTTGCTGGAAACCCAGGGCGGCGGCACGCCTTACGGTGCCAGCCATCACGCCGGGGCCGATGGCAAAAGCGGTCTCGATCAGCACGAAGTGGCGCTGTGCCGCGCACTGGGCGCACGCCTGGCCAAAACGGCTTTGAAGCTGGGGAACTGAGATGGCGAAAAAGCCGAAAATCCTGCCCGCCGTCGAATGGCTGGAGCCACGGGTAAGGGCAATGCGGGTCGTCAGTCTGCTGTGTTTCTTTGGATTGGCCGGACTGCTCGCCGCTTATTACCTGCTGTTCGCCGACCTGCATGGTGCGCGGCCGTGGGTGATTCTGCTGATCGAGCTGATCCCGTGGATCGTGCTCGCACCGGGCATGATCATGGGCAGCGCCCGCGGGCATTCGTGGATGTGCTTCGTGGTGAACCTGTATTTCATCAAGGGCGCACTGGCGGCGTATGACCCGAGCCGGCAGCTGTTCGGCGTGCTGGAGATGATCGCCAGTCTGGCGGTGTTCTGCTCGGCGCTGCTGTATGTGCGCTGGCGGTATCAGCTGAACCGCAAACTGGCCGGCGAAGGCGAAATCTCCGTCGCCTGACAGCTGTCCCGAGATCGTTCCCACGTTTAGCGTGGGAACGATCACTCGGTCTCAATGATTGACGGTATACGCCAGCATCATCGATATCTGGCTCATCGGTCGCCCGCCGCTTTCTTCATGCCACTGGTTGAACGCGCTCTGCACCGTCGCCAGATCCCGCAGACTGCTCGGCACCTTGTCGACGATCTTCTGTGCATTCAACGCCGCGACCACGTCGTAGCTCGGCACGAAGGTGTCCTTGCCGACCATCCGCAAGAACCGTGGCGCCGACAGCCCGCCCAATTGGTGGCCGTGCTTTTTCAGGTAGGTCCACAGGCCAACGATATCGGTCACCGGCCAGTCGGCGAGCAACGCGCCGAAACTGCCCTTCTCTTTCTCGACGTCCAGAATGAACTGCGCATTGCGCGGCACACTTTTGAGTTTGCCCAGGTGGCGGATGATCCGCGCATCCTGCATCAGCCGCTCAAGGTGTTCGGCGCTCATCAGCACGACTTTTTCCGGGTCGAACTTGAAGAACACTTCCTCGAAGGCCGGCCACTTGGCGTCCACCAGACTGTGCTTGAGCCCGGCGCGAAATACCCGCAGGGCCATGGTCGAGAGATAACGGTCGTCGCTGATCTGGCGCAGTTGCGCCGGGGTCTTGGGAACGGGCAGATGGGCTTCCAGTTCAGCCGCCGAACCGAAGCGGTTCAGACAGTATTCGTGCAGCCACTTGTAATCGCGCATGCCCTCTCCTAGAAAACGAATTGAAAACGGCGCCCGCGAGCGCCGTTTTTTTTCAAGCGATCGGATCGCTTACAGGTTCACCACGTTGACGAATCGCGAAGCGGCGGTTTCATCAATCTTCAGGCTGGTGAAGTCGAACAGATTACGGTCAGCCAGCTGCGACGGGATCACGTTCTGCAGGCTGCGGAAGATGCTTTCGGTACGACCCGGGGTCTTGCGTTCCCAGTCCTGAAGCATTTCCTTGACCACCTGACGTTGCAGGTTTTCCTGGGAACCACAGAGGTTGCACGGAATGATCGGGAATTGCTTGAAGTCCGAGTAGGCCTGGATGTCTTTCTCGTTGCAGTAGGCCAGCGGACGGATCACCACGTTGCGCCCGTCGTCGGCGCGCAGCTTCGGCGGCATCGCCTTGAGGGAGCCGTTGAAGAACATGTTGAGGAAGAACGTCTCGACGATGTCGTCGCGGTGATGACCGAGGGCCATTTTGGTCGCGCCGATTTCGTCGGCGAAGGTGTACAGCGTGCCGCGACGCAGGCGCGAGCACAGCGAGCAGGTGGTCTTGCCTTCAGGAATCAGCTCCTTGACCACCGAGTACGTGTCTTTCTCGACGATGTGGTACTCGATGCCCAGCTCTTTCAGGTAGGCCGGCAGCACGTGCTCGGGGAAGCCCGGCTGCTTCTGGTCCATGTTCACGGCGACGATCTCGAACTTGATCGGTGCAACCTTCTGCAGGTGCATCAGCACGTCGAGCATGGTGTAGCTGTCCTTGCCCCCGGACAGGCAGACCATGACCTTGTCGCCGTCTTCGATCATGTTGAAGTCGGCGACCGCTTCGCCGGCCAGGCGGCGCAGGCGCTTTTGCAGTTTGTTCTGGTTGACCGTAAGAGTGCCCATGACGCGAAATCCGTGAGGTGTGACGAAAGGCGGGCATTTTACGCAAAAACACCGGGGTTGTGGCCACAGGTTGTCGCCCCTTCGATTGCCCGTTTGCACAGACCCCGACGCGATTACCCCGCCGGTTTACAGCGCGATTTGCTCTAAGACCCTATCACCTGTGCGGTTAAGACCTTTCTATACTGCGACATAAGGTCGCACACAATCTGAAGACCTGTATTTGCTCGGCCACATTGGCCCGTAGGCGCTCCGCTGGGGGGCGATGGCAATAACGAGAGGAGTGACTGGCATGATCCATCACGTAGTGGGACTTTTTACCCACCCCGATCAGGAATGGAAGGAAATCCGTGGCGACCAAGAGGAAAGCATCAGCCACATGTACCTGACGCACACGCTGATTCTGGCGGCGATCCCCGCTATTTCGGCTTTTATCGGCACGACTCAGGTCGGCTGGGTGATCGGTAACCGCGCGCCGGTGATGCTCACCGTCGAAAGCGCGATCTGGATGACCGTCATGTCGTACCTGGCGATGCTCGGCGGGGTCGCGGTCATGGGGGCCTTCGTGCACTGGATGGCCCGTACCTATGACGCCAATCCGAGCCTGGCCCGTTGCGTCGCGTTTGCCACCTACACCGCGACACCGTTGTTCGTCGGCGGGCTGGCGGCGTTGTATCCGCATATGTGGCTGGGGATGATCGTCGGCACGGCGGCCATCTGCTACACGGTGTACCTGCTGTATGTGGGTCTGCCGACCTTCATGAACATTCCGTCTGACGAGGGATTCCTGTTTTCCAGCTCGGTGCTGGCGGTGGGTCTGGTGGTGCTGGTCGCCATCATGGCGTTTACCGTGATTGTCTGGGGACTGGGCGTGGGGCCCGTCTACACCAACTGACGACCGATCCAACCCGAGAAGAACAAGATCCGCCAACACAGGCCGCCGCAAGGCGGCCTTCTCGTGCCGGTTGAAAAAGAGCGACGACCATTCGGCAGTTCGGCGATTCGCAACGCCCCGGGGTTGCGGCATACTCGACGCCTCTGGAGATCCATCAAGCATGCCCGAGCAACTCAATACCCGCGTCGAAGACTGTTTCCAACTCGCTGAATCCTTTTTCAAACGTCCTTTCAAACGCCCCGTGGTGAGCCTCAAGCTGCGCGGGCAAAAAGCCGGGGTCGCGCATCTGCACGAGAACCTGCTGCGCTTCAACCCGCAGCTGTATCGGGAGAACGCCGAACACTTCCTCAAACAGACCGTGGCCCACGAAGTCGCGCACCTGATCGCCCATCAACTGTTCGGTGACCGCATCCAGCCCCATGGCGAGGAGTGGCAACTGATCATGCGTGGCGTCTACGAATTGCCGCCGGACCGCTGCCATACCTACGCCGTCAAACGCCGCAGCGTGACCCGCTACATCTACAAATGCCCGTGCGCCGACAGTGATTTTCCGTTTTCAGCCCAGCGCCATAGCCTGGTCAGGCAAGGTCGGCGCTATTTGTGCCGTCGCTGTCGCAACACCCTGGTGTTCAGTGGCGAGATGCGGGTCGAGTAAGTCAGGCGATCACTTTGGCTCGCCGCAATTCGGCAATGCGCTCAACACTCAAGCCCAACTCCTCCAACACCTGATCCGTATGCTGCCCCAGCGCCGCCCCGACATGTCGCGGCGCCGGCAATGCCTCGGAGAACTTCAGCGGGCAAGCGATCTGCGCCTGCGAAGAGCCATCCCCACGGGGCACCTGCGCCACTAATTCCCGCGCCTGCAACTGCGGATGCTGCACCGCCTCGCCCAGATTCAACACCGGCTCGACACAGGCATCGATCCCGGCGAACAGCTCGCACAGTTCAGCAAAGTCATGCTTCTCGAACTCGACCTTCAACGCCTCCTTGAGCGCCCGTTGCTGCTCGGGCTTGGGTGACAAGCCCTGGGCCGCCAGTTCCGGCTGACCCAACGCTGCGCACAATTGCTGCATGAAGGCCGGCTCCAGACTGCCCACCGACATCCAGCGCCCGTCGCGGGAGCGGTAGTAATCGTAAAAACTGCCGCCATTGAGCATCTGATCCTCCCAGCGCGGTTCTTCACCGCAGGCCAGATACCCGGCGCCAGCCATGGCGTTCAGGCTGAACGCACAGTCAGTCATGCTCACATCCAGGTGCGTGCCCTGCCCGGTTTGCTGTCGTGATATCACCGCCGCCAGCAAACCGATCACCCCGTGCAGCGAGCCACCCGCGACATCCGCCACCTGCATGCCCAGCGGCAACGGCCCGCTGTCGGCGCGGCCGGTGTAGCTGGAGAGCCCGGCCAGTGCCAGATAGTTGATGTCGTGTCCGGCGCGATCCTTGTACGGGCCGGTCTGGCCGTAACCGGTGATCGACACGTAAATCAGCTTCGGATTGATCGCCTTCAGTGCCTCGTAACCCAGCCCCAGCCGCTCCATCACACCGGGGCGAAACTGCTCCAGCACGATGTCGTAGTCCGCCAGCAACTGCTTGACCAGCTCGAGCGCCTCGGGCTGTTTGAGATCCAGCGCCAGGCTGCGCTTGTTGCGATTCAGGTAGGCATGACTGGCCGAGATGCCGTGATCGTGGGGCGGCAAGACCCGCAACAGGTCGAGGCGGGTCGGCGATTCGATGCGCAACACCTCGGCGCCCATGTCCGCCAGCAGCAGCGAGGCGAACGGTCCCGGCAGCAAGGTCGAGAAATCCAGAATCTTCAGTGAGGCCAGCGGTGCAGACATGGGCGATCTCCATCAACGATGCTTGCAGCCTAGGCAGCCGTCGGCGATGGGGCAATTACCGGATGCATCAGTTGCTGTGACCGTTGCGCTCAAATCGCCCGCTCAAATCACAGACATGAAAAAACCCGCCGAAGCGGGTTTTTCCAATCAAGCGATGCTTACTTCACATTGCTCGGGGTTGGGCCTTCGGCCACACCCAGGTCGTCTTCGTGACGCTGGTCAACGATACCGCGACCGCCCGAGGCCAGCTCGGTTTGCAGCACGTCGGTGTCCAGTTCCTTGACCCACTTGGCCACAACGATGGTGGCAACGGCGTTGCCGACCAGGTTGGTCAGGGCGCGGGCTTCGGACATGAAGCGGTCGATACCCAGGATCAGCGCCAGACCGGCTACCGGCAGGTGACCTACCGCCGACAGGGTGGCGGCCAGCACGATGAAGCCCGAACCGGTCACACCGGCTGCGCCTTTGGAGGACAGCAGCAACACCACCAGCAGAGTGATCTGGTGAGTGATGTCCATGTGGGTGTCGGTCGCCTGAGCGATGAACACGGCCGCCATGGTCAGGTAGATCGCGGTACCGTCGAGGTTGAACGAGTAACCGGTCGGGATCACCAGACCCACTACCGATTTCTTCGCGCCCAGACGCTCCATCTTGATCAGCATGCGTGGCAGTACCGATTCCGACGAGGAAGTACCCAGCACGATCAGCAGCTCTTCACGGATGTAACGGATCATCTTCAGCACGCTGAAGCCGTGCATGCGGGCGATACCGCCGAGCACGATCAGGATGAACGCCAGGCACGTGATGTAGAAGCAGATCATCAGTTGACCCAACTGCACCAGCGAGCCGACACCGTAGGCACCGATGGTGAACGCCATTGCACCGAAGGCACCGATTGGCGCGAGCTTCATGATCATGTTGATGATGTTGAACATCACGTGGGCGAAGCGATCGATGAAGTCCAGGATCGGCTTGCCGTAGGCACCCAGGCGATGCAGGGCGAAACCGAAGATCACCGAGAACATCAGCACTTGCAGGATGTCACCGGTGGCGAACGCGCCGACGATGGTGGTCGGGATCACGTTGAGCAGGAAGCCGACAACGCTCTGGTCAGCGCCCTGTGCCACGTAGGTAGCGACTTTCGAGGCGTCGAGGGTGGCGACATCGATGTGCATGCCGTTGCCCGGCTGCACGATGTTGACCACAACCAGACCGACCAGCAGTGCGATGGTCGAAACGATTTCGAAGTACAGGAGTGCATAGCCACCGGTCTTGCCGACCGATTTCATGCTCTGCATGCCGGCGATGCCGCTGACCACGGTGCAGAAGATGATTGGCGCGATGATCATTTTGATCAGTTTGATGAACCCGTCACCCAGCGGCTTTACGGCCACGCCGAACTGCGGGTAGTAGTGGCCGAGCGCAATACCGATACAGATTGCGACGATCACCTGGAAATACAGGGATTTGTACAGTGGCTGACGAGTCGTCATTGCAAAGTTCCTCAAGAGTCCCGCGTAGCAACATCCATCTGTTGAACGCGACACTTGAATTGCGAACCCTCCTGCACTGGAGGGATTTGTTGTGTCGAACGACGCTTTCCGGACCGGCTCGGCGCACGCTTCTGTCGCTCTTATCGCAAACCTCGTGCCACTTTGGTGCAATTCGCTGCAAGCCTTTTGATATCAGGGGATGCAGGTTTTTCTGTGTCACCATTCGGTTACCCAAGTATGGCGGATTTCCGCCAACGCACCGGGTCTCGTCCTACAATTTGGCGGAAATCCGCCTTGTTGCCGATCAAGGCCGCCGGCTACCATCGGTCGCCAGAGGAAGGATTTGCCGCTTATGCGCGAACGCACCATCGCCAGTCATTTCGCCCGTGCCGCCCTCGGTGGCGCACGCCGTCGCGGGTTCGATTATTCGGGCCTGCTGCTGCAGCTGGGCATCAGTCCCGAACTGCTCGACGAGCCGCGTGCGCGGATCGCCCCGGAACAATTCACCCAACTGATCCAGAACCTGTGGCTGGCCCTGGACGACGAATGCCTGGGCTTCGGCAACGCGCAGAGCAAACCCGGCAGCTTCGCCATGATGTGCCACGCCATCATTCATTGCCGCAGCCTGGAAAAGGCTCTGCAACGCGGCTTATTGTTTTATAGCCTATTCCCCGACGCTCCGCGCCTGACCCTGACCCATGAAGACGAATGGGTGCGCCTGAGCCTCGACGATGCGCAATGGTGGGATCCGGATCACTTTCTCAGCGAGAGCCTGCTGGTGATCTGGCATCGCCTCGGCAGCTGGCTGATCGGCCAGCGGATTCGCCTGGAACAGGCCACTTTCAGCTACCCGAAACCGGTGCACGGAGCCGAATACGATCTGCTGTTCTCCTGCCCGCTGGAGTTTTCCGCATCCCAGAGCAGCCTGGTGTTTCACAGTCGCTATCTGCACATGCCGCTGCTGCAGGACGAACGTACGCTCAAGCATTTTCTTGAACGCTCCCCCGCCGACCTGCTGTCACGCCCGGATGACGGCAACAGCCTCAGCAGCCGATTGCGCCGTTTGCTCAGCCATGACAGCGCACGCTGGCCGGACCTGGAAGCCGTGGCCGCGCACCTGCACATCAGCCCGCAAACCCTGCGCCGGCATTTGCGCGAGGAAGGCACGAGTTTTCAGGAGTTGAAGGACCAGTTGCGGCGGGACATCGCGATTTATCATCTGGGGCGTGCGGATCTGTCGTTGCAACAGATCGCCGAACAGCTCGGATTTTCCGAACCGTCGGCGTTTCACCGGGCGTTCAAGAAGTGGACGGGGCTGACGCCGGGGGCTTATCGGGCGCAGGAACAGTAGGCGGTCACACCGCCGGAAAATGAATCCTGAACGCCGCCCCGCCCATCGGCGAATCACCCAGCGTCAGTTTCGCGTTGTAGCTCTCGATGATGTCCTTGACCACCGCCAGCCCGATCCCCTGTCCCGGATGCTGGCGATCCAAACGCTCACCACGCTCAAGTATCCGCGCACGCTGATGCTGTGGAACGCCGGGGCCGTCGTCTTCGATGCACAACTCGATCCCGGCCAGGCTTTCGCGCACGCTGATGCGCACTTCGCCCAGGCACAGGCGATAGGCGTTTTCCAGCAGGTTGCCCATCATTTCCAGCAAGGCGCCCTGCTCGATCGGCACGTAGCAGTGTTCCGGCAGGTCGAACGCCACGCGTACGCGTTTGTCGCGGTAGACCTTGTCCAGCGTGTCGCACAGGCTTTTGAGCACCGGCCGCAGGCGCACCTGATGGCGTACCAGACCGCTTTTGCGCAGGCTGGCGCGCTGCAACTGGTAGCTGATCTGCTGGCTCATGCGTTCGATCTGGGTTTGCAGCACCCAGGCCTGATCGCGATCTTCGGGGCGCTGGGCCATGTCTTCGCTGACGCCTTGCAAGACCGCGAGCGGCGTTTTCAGGCTGTGGGCCAGATCGTCGAGGGAGTCACGATAACGGCTGCGCTGCTGGCGCTCACTGTGCAGCAAGCGGTTGAGCGAGCCGGTCAGGCGCAGCAATTCACGGGGGTGCTGTTCGCTGAGGCTTTCGAGGGTGCCGCCTTCGATTTCGTCCAGCTCCTGACTGAGCCGGCGCAAGGCTTTCAGGCCCCAGGTCAGACCGATCCACAGCAGCGAGAGCAGCACCAGCAACGCGGCGCCGAAACCGAGGTAGAGGTTTTCCCGCAGGCCTTCGAGGGTGGTTTCGTATTCGCGTACCGGTTGCAGCGCGACGATGCTGAACGCCGCATTCTTGCCACCGAGCAGTTTGACTTCGACGTCGTAGACGAAGAACTCCTGTCCGCTGGCCTCGCGAATCCGCGCGAATTCGTTGCCCATCCCGTCGTAGCGCGGCTTGTAGTTGATCTGTTCTTCCTGGGTCGCTTTGGAGCGCCAGACCAGATGACCTTCGCGGTCGTAGATGTAGCCGAGCAGACGGAAATCGGCGAGGTTGAAACGCTCGTCCGGCAACTGCATCGGCATCACCAGCCGGCCGTTTTCAATCCGCGCGGCAGAAATCAGTGTGGTGACGTCCGAGGCCAGGCGCTGCTCGATCGAATCCTGCAGCGCCAGGCTGAACGCACCTTGCATCGCCGGGAGCAAGGCGAGCATGAACAACACCGCCAACGTCGTGGCGGCCAACATCAAGCGAACACGAAGCGAACGGATCAAGTGCAGCGCTCATTGAACAGGTAGCCGAGGCCGCGCACCGTGTCGATCGGCTTGAACCCGGCCGGACCTTCCAGCTTGCGACGCAGGCGCCCGACCAGCACTTCGATCACGTTCGGATCACGCTCGTCGTCGTCCGGGTACAACTGCTCCATCAGGCGATCCTTGGGCACCACTTGCTGGTGGTGGCGCATCAGGTATTCGAGGATCCGGTATTCGTAGGCGGTCAGCGCCAGCGGCTGCTCATCGAGGGTCGCCTGCTTGCGATTGAGGTCGAGCAGCAGCGGCCCGGCGACAATGGAAGACTGGGTGAAACCGCTGGAACGACGCAGCAGCGCATTGAGCCGTGCTTCGAGTTCTTCGAACTGGAACGGTTTGACCAGGTAATCGTCGGCGCCGGCGGCCAGGCCTTCGACCTTGTCCTGCCAGTTGCCACGGGCGGTGAGGATCAGGATCGGGAAGCTCTTGCCGTCCGAGCGCAACTGGCGGATCAGGTCGAGCCCGCCCATGCCCGGCAGGCCGAGGTCGATCACCGCCAGGTCAAAGTTGAATTGCCCGGTCTGGTACAGCGCCTCTTCGGCATTGGCCACGGACTCGACCACATGACCGCTTTCCGTCAGGCGGGTTTGCAGGTGATGGCGCAACAGCGCTTCATCTTCGACGACCAACAGTTTCATGACGCTCTCCCGGGCAAATCAGAATCTCCAACAGCATACCTGCGACAACGGTGTACTGCCGCTTTTGAGGGTCCTGTTCATTTCTCCCCTCGGACATGATTCAAGCTTACTGAACCGGGCCTGTACCTGCCCTGAACACACCCTGAACCCGAGCGCAATCAAATGAACTAGGCTGTTTTGACCTTTTATTGTCAGGAGACCCGATCATGCGCCTGTTCCTTGCCCTCACCCTGCTCGCCTTCAGCAGCCTCAGCGCGGCAGCCATCAAGACCGAGGAAATCCCCTACCAGAGCGCCGACGGCACGAAACTGATCGGCTACTACGCTTTCGACGATGCCATAAAAGGCCCGCGCCCGGGCGTTGTAGTGGTGCATGAATGGTGGGGCCTCAACGACTATGCCAAGCGCCGCGCCCGGGATCTCGCCGGGCTTGGCTACAGCGCGCTGGCCATCGACATGTACGGTGAAGGCAAGAACACCGAGCACCCGAAAGATGCCATGGCATTCATGCAAGCGGCCACCCAGAATGCCGATGCGGCCAGCAAACGCTTCCAGGCCGGCCTTGATCTGCTGAAGAAACAACCGCAGACCGACACCGGCAAACTGGCCGCCATCGGTTATTGCTTCGGCGGCGGCGTGGTGTTGAATGCCGCTCGCCAGGGCGTACCGCTGGCGGGTGTCGTGAGTTTCCACGGCGCACTGGCCACCAACACCCCGGCGACACCTGGCAGTGTCAAAGCCAAAGTCCTCGTCGAGCACGGCGCGCTGGACAGCATGGTCACCGCCGACAACGTCACGGCGTTCAAATCTGAAATGGACAAGGCCGGCGCCGACTACAAATTCGTCAGCCTAGACGGCGCCAAGCATGGCTTCACCAACCCCGACGCGGATCGCTTGAGCCATGGCGATCACGGTGGCCCGGATATCGGCTACAACAAGGCAGCGGATGAAAAGTCCTGGGCGGACATGCAGGCATTCTTCAAGAAAATCTTTGGCTGAGCCGGAGTATGCTGATCGCTCCCACGTTCTGCGCGAGAGCGATCTGCACCAGCGCACTATTCAGCCTGAAGGCAACCCGGCAAAATGCCCGCCATGAATTCCAGCCCCCTCCTCCCCGCCTGCTGCACCCCGCTCGATGCCCACTGGCCGCTACCGACCGTGCTGCCGGACACCGTGCTGCTGAGCACTCATTTCGACCCGGCGCAACTGCTCGGCGATGACTTCCGCCGCAGCGCCATCGAGCCGCCGCCGAGCATCCAGCGCTCGGTGGCTAAGCGTCAGGCGGAGTTTCTGGCCGGGCGGATTTGCGCCCGGGCCGCGCTGCAACAACTGGAAGGCAAAAGCAGCGTCCCGGCCATTGGCGAGGATCGCGCACCCGTGTGGCCGGCACATATTTGCGGCTCGATCACCCACAGCACCGGCCGGGCCGCAGCGATTGTCGCCAACAAGCAGCACTGGCGCGGACTGGGCATGGACCTGGAAAACCTGCTCAACGCCGAACGGGCCGAGCGGCTGGCCGGGGAGATTCTGACGCCGGCAGAGTTGCAGCGCATGGCTGCCGGCGCCCGCGATCAACTGGCGTTGTGGGTGACGCTGACGTTTTCGGTGAAGGAAAGCCTGTTCAAGGCGCTGTACCCGATCGTCCAGAAGCGTTTCTATTTCGAGCACGCCGAAGTGCTCGAGTGGACCGAACAGGGTCAGGTACGACTGCGACTGCTGACGGACCTGTCCAGCGAATGGCGCAACGGGACCGAACTGGACGCACAGTTCGGGGTGCACGACGGGCAGTTATTGAGCCTGGTCAGCATCCAGGCTTGAGCGGCTTCAGCGCCGCTCCTGATTCCTCGGCCAGCTCAGGCTGAAACACGCCCCGCCAAGACTCTTGCTCTTGCCGATCAGCGCCCGGCCGTCATGCCAGTGGATGATCCGTCGCACGATAGATAAGCCCAGGCCGTGCCCGCCGGATGCCCGCGTACGGCTGTCGTCCAGCCGCAGGAATGGCGTGAAGATTTTCTCCCAGGCACTTTCCGGCACACCGGGGCCGTCGTCCTCGACGTCTACCCGGCAACGCATCTGCCCGACCTGATAACTGACCGTGACCCTTGAGCGCGCATGACGCATGGCGTTACCCACCAGATTCTGCAAGGCGCGATGCAGGTAACGCGGCTCGGCCTCGACCCAGGCATCGTCGCAGTCGGCGGCCGACAGGCACAAACCACGTTGCACCGTGACGTCGGCACGCAGTGGTGCCAGTTCTTCGATCACCTGATTGACCAGTGCATCGAGGTCGATGCGCTGGAACGTCAGCGCCGGTGAACCCTGCTCCAGCCGCGCATAGGTGAGCATTTCGTCCACCAGCTTATCGAGGTCCTCGATGTCGTGGTCCATGCCCTCACGGTACTTTTCCAGCGCTTGCGGGGTGGTGGCCGAACCGATCATTTCCAGACCGAAGCGCAGGCGCGCCACCGGTGTGCGCAACTCATGGGACACCGCACGCACCAGTTCACGCTGGATCGCCAGCAATTGCTGCAGGTGCTCGGCCATGCCGTTGAACGCCGCCGCCAGTTTCCCCACCGAGTCGGCGCCGCGGGCCGGCACCCGGGTTTCCAGACTGCCCTTGGCGATACGCGTGGCCGCCGCTTCGAGGCCACGCAAACGCCGCTCGAGCTGGCGCACCAGTAAATAGACGATAAGACCGATCAGGGTCAGGCCCAGCGCGGCGATCAGCACCAGCCACTGCGGCGGGTACGGATTCATCTGATAGAGCGGGCCGATTTCCAGCACCCACGGCGTACCGACCATCCCGGCGAACACCCGGATCGAGTCCCCGCCCTTGCCCAGCGCCATCACCGTATCGCCTTCCGACACGCGACGACTCTGGTCTTCATCCATGTCGGCTTCGTTCACGGTTACCAACCGCAGGTCGAAACCGAAGCCCTTCTCTTCCTTCAATTGCGCCAGTCGTTTGGGCTGCTCGCCCACCGGCACCCGCACCAGTTCATCGGCCAGCAGGTAGATGGTCGCCCGGGCCAGTTGCTCGCTGATCTGTTGCACCTCGCCCACCAGCACAAGCTGCTCCTTGTCGCTGACCAGTCGATAGACCTTTGCCGCGTGCGGCCCGGTCTGCTCGACCAGTGCCTGCCCGCGTTGCACGCGGGTGCGCTGGGTGAGATCGAGATCGGTCTGGGCGAAGGTTTTCAGTGCCAGCGGAATCCCCAGCAGCCGCTCCCACACCAGCAAGGCGCGGTGGCGCTCGGTTTCGTTCATCGGTTGCAGGTTGTCGGCCATCAGCGAAAACGTGCCGTGGGCCAGACGTTCGCGGTACTGCTCGCTGCGTACCTGGTTGAGCAGGTGCAGTGCCAGAACGCCGAGCACCGCCACCAGAATCAGCGCCGCGCACATGCCGCCGTAGATGCGCAGGAAGATCGAGTTCACAGCGGCAGTTCTACGCAAGCTTCAGGCACGAACAGATAGCCTTTGCTGCGCACGGTCTTGATCAGGCGCGGGTGATCGGGGTCGTCGCCGATCTTCGGACGGATGCGCGAGATGCGCACATCGATCGAACGGTCCTGGCCGTCGTAGCCGATGCCGCGCAGCGCGGTGAAGATTTCTTCCCGCGACAGAATCCTTCCGGCGTTGGACACCAGCAGCCACAGCAGATCGAACTCGGCGCTGGTCAGTTCGATGCCGCTGTCGCTCAGCCAGGCTTCGCGCAAGGCGTTGTCCACCACCAACGGGCCGAATTGCAGACGGCGGGGTTTGCCCGACGCCGGCTCCGGTGCGTCACTGCGTCGCAACAACGCCTGGATGCGCGCCAGCAACAGCCGTGGGCGAACCGGTTTGCACACGTAGTCATCGGCGCCGATGTCGAGGCCGAGGATCTGGTCGGCATCGTCGGTGCGCGCGGTCAGCATCAGGATCGGCCCGTCGTACTGGTCGCGCACCTTGCGGCAGATGCTCAGGCCGTCTTCACCGGGGAGCATCAGGTCGAGGATCACCAGGTCCGGTTGCTCCTTGATGATCCGCGCCGCCGCCAGGGCGCCGTTGCCTTCGATCTCCACGCGCAATCCATTGGCTTGCAGGTATTCGCGGGTCAGTTCGGCCAGACGCTGGTCGTCCTCGACTATCAATACCTGCCAGGCTTCTTGCTCCACGGATGACCTCTGCTTGCCGATGTTGCGAATAAAGGAAGGATCCTCCCGTCTTTTTGTCATCTTTAAGGAGGATAAGAATGCGTGTGACAGGGCCGATTGTATAAACGGCGTACAGCGAGAACACAAGTCGGTAAATGCGTTCGGACAAGGCCGTTTTTTGTGATAGGGTTCGCGCCCTTAAAAATCCGCTGAAGCGTTTTTCCCGAAGAGAAAACAGTGACAAACGGTCTAACTCAGCAGGTTCGCGGCCTACAAAGGAATTCCCTGTTTCGCACACAATTTACGCACAGGGTTATCCACAGGCTGTCCGTTGCAATCGCCCCCCAAAACGCATTATCTTGTAGCCCGCGCTCAAAAAAACCCTACATATAGGGTTTGACGCTAAAAACCAAACACAAACCGGACAGTGAATTCAAGGCTTTTTATTGCCATTGTCGGGTTGAACCAAACGTATTTTCAGAAGCCCAAACCGCGCCTGCGGATGGCTACCGTTTTTCAGCCGATCACGGCGTAAACGGTACGGGTGTTGCAGTTCAAAACTGCTCCCCGAAAGGAATGCGGTTTCACGCGTATCGCGCGAACCGAAGACTTCGGCATGGAAGCGGCGCCCACAAGGCCCACTTCCTGAACTGTCCCGAAGTCGTTACCCGGCGCTGGCCGGTCGTAGTGCTTCAGGACGGAACGGTGGGCACCGTGATGGTGCCCAAACAAACATAGAGAACGTGGAGACACCCATGCAAACCGACACAACTCGCGAGAACCCGCAGGGCACCTTGCCGCAGGCCGCCGATTCGAATTCGGATCTGGCTGCCACCGCGCCTGGTCAACTGCGTGTGATCAAGCGTAATGGCACTGTCGTTCCTTACACCGATGACAAGATCACCGTCGCTATCACCAAAGCGTTTCTCGCAGTTGAGGGCGGCACCGCTGCCGCTTCGTCGCGAATCCACGACACCGTTGCCCGCCTGACCGAACAGGTCACCGCGACCTTCAAGCGTCGCATGCCTTCGGGCGGCACCATCCACATCGAAGAAATCCAGGACCAGGTCGAACTGGCCCTGATGCGTGCCGGCGAGCAGAAAGTGGCTCGCGACTACGTGATCTACCGTGACGGCCGTTCGAAAGAACGCGCTGCCCACGCTCCGGCCGAAGCCGCAGTCAACGCTCACCCGTCGATCCGCATCACCCGCGCCGACGGCAGCCTCGCGCCGCTGGACATGGGTCGCCTGAACACCATCGTCACCGAAGCCTGCGAAGGTCTGGCTGAAGTCGACGGCGACCTGATCCAGCGCGAAACCCTGAAGAACCTGTACGACGGCGTTGCCCTGAACGACGTCAACACCGCGCTGGTAATGACCGCCCGTACCCTGGTCGAGCGCGAGCCGAACTACTCGTTCGTGACCGCCCGCCTGCTGATGGACACCCTGCGTGCCGAAGGCCTGGGCTTCCTGGGTGTTGCCGAGAGCGCGACTCACCACGAAATGGCCGACCTGTACGCCAAGGCGCTGCCGGCCTACGTCGCCAAAGGTATCGAGTTCGAACTGCTGAACCCTGTGCTGGCCTCCTTCGACCTGGAAAAACTGGGCAAGGCGATCAACCACGAGCGCGACCAGCAATTCACCTACCTGGGCCTGCAAACCCTGTACGACCGTTACTTCATCCACAAGGATGGCGTGCGTTTCGAACTGCCACAGATCTTCTTCATGCGCGTGGCCATGGGCCTGGCGATCGAAGAGAAGCAGAAAGAAGACCGTGCGATCGAGTTCTACAACCTGCTGTCCTCGTTCGACTACATGGCTTCGACCCCGACCCTGTTCAACGCCGGTACCCTACGTCCACAGCTGTCGAGCTGCTACCTGACCACCGTTCCGGATGACCTGTCGGGCATCTACCACGCGATCCACGACAACGCCATGTTGTCGAAATTCGCCGGTGGCCTGGGCAACGACTGGACCCCGGTGCGTGCACTGGGTTCGTACATCAAAGGCACCAACGGCAAGTCGCAAGGCGTGGTTCCGTTCCTGAAAGTCGTGAACGACACCGCCGTTGCCGTTAACCAGGGTGGCAAGCGCAAAGGCGCTGTCTGTGCCTACCTGGAAACCTGGCACATGGACATCGAAGAGTTCATCGAACTCCGTAAGAACACCGGTGATGACCGTCGTCGTACCCACGACATGAACACCGCCAACTGGATCCCTGACCTGTTCATGAAGCGCGTCTTCGATGACGGCAAGTGGACCCTGTTCTCGCCATCCGAAGTACCAGACCTGCACGACCTGACCGGCAAAGCCTTCGAAGAGCGCTACGAGTACTACGAAGCCCTGACCGAGTACCCAGGCAAGGTCAAGCTGTTCAAGACCATCCAGGCCAAAGACCTGTGGCGCAAGATGCTGTCCATGCTGTTCGAAACCGGCCACCCATGGCTGACTTTCAAGGACCCGTGCAACCTGCGCAGCCCGCAGCAGCACGTCGGCGTGGTGCACAGCTCGAACCTGTGCACCGAGATCACCCTGAACACCAACAAGGACGAGATCGCGGTCTGCAACCTGGGCTCGATCAACCTGCCGAACCACATCGTCGACGGCAAGCTGGACACCGCCAAGCTCAAGCGCACCATCGACGTAGCCGTTCGCATGCTCGACAACGTGATCGACATCAACTACTACTCGGTACCGCAGGCGAAGAACTCCAACTTCCGCCACCGTCCGGTCGGCCTGGGCATCATGGGCTTCCAGGACGCGCTGTACCTGCAGCACATCCCTTACGGTTCCGACGCTGCCGTCGAGTTCGCCGACAAGTCGATGGAAGCGGTCAGCTACTACGCGATCCAGGCTTCCTGCGACCTGGCTGACGAGCGCGGTTCGTACGAGACGTTCCAGGGTTCGCTGTGGTCCAAAGGCGTACTGCCGCTGGATTCGCAACAGATCCTGATCGAAGCACGTGGCCAGAAGTACATCGACGTCGACCTGACCGAGTCCCTGGACTGGGCACCGGTTCGCGCCCGTGTACAGAAAGGCATCCGTAACTCGAACATCATGGCCATCGCACCGACCGCGACCATCGCCAACATCACCGGCGTATCGCAGTCGATCGAACCGACCTACCAGAACCTGTATGTGAAATCGAACCTGTCGGGCGAATTCACCGTGATCAACCCGTACCTGGTTCGCGACCTGAAGGCTCGCGGTCTGTGGGACTCGGTCATGATCAACGACCTGAAGTACTACGACGGTTCGGTTCAGCAGATCGAGCGCATCCCGCAAGAACTCAAAGAGCTCTACGCGACCGCGTTCGAAGTGGACACCAAGTGGATCGTTGACGCCGCCAGCCGTCGTCAGAAGTGGATCGACCAGGCCCAGTCGCTGAACCTGTACATCGCCGGCGCATCGGGCAAGAAACTCGACGTGACCTACCGCATGGCCTGGTACCGTGGTCTGAAAACCACCTACTACCTCCGTGCCCTGGCTGCGACCAGCACCGAGAAGTCGACCATCAACACCGGCAAGCTGAACGCTGTTTCCAGCGGCGGCAACCACGGTGACGATTCGGTCCTGGCAGCGCCTGCCGGCCCTGCTCCAGTACCGAAGGCTTGCGCCATCGACGAGCCGGATTGCGAAGCTTGCCAATAAGCTGAGCTGAATCGGGCGTTGCGAGACGCCTGATTCCTCCAGACAAAGGAAACCCCCGACAGACTTCTGGTTTGTCGGGGGTTTTCTTTTGTCTGCCAAACACCAAGGCTCTAACGAACAGGTTTCAGCAGATACAAAAAAGGCCCCTTCACAGAAGGAGCCTCCCTATCGGTGCTTACCGACGGCAGCCGCCGTTGTTGAAAGGACCGGCAACACGAACCCAGCCACTGGCTTGCGGAACGTTGCTGCACATAGTACGGCCGGTCGAAGCCGACTCATAAAGCCACCAGGAAGCCGGAGCAGCTTGAACAACGACTGCACCCAACAGCAAACTTGCGGCCAAAGTCAGACCAAAACCAATACGCAGCGACATAACGATCTCCATTTCAAATAAACGTCTCAAACGGCCGTCAGCGCAATAACTTCATAGTTCATCATCTTGCCGACACAACCAGAGACAGCAGTAAGAGTGTTGCAACCGAACACCCATCTTTTCATCAAGACCCTGACGAAAGAGCGCGCACCTTACATTGCGAAAAAACTAAAAACAATAAAGAAAACTCCCACAACCGAAATTATTTATTAATTAAATAAACTCAAAAAAAATCAACAAACACGCAAAAACCTACAACCTTAATTGCATATAAACCATTGACCCAAATCAAAAATATACGCTAACTAAAACCAGACACGCGACACAATCTTCCTTAATTAAAAACAACGCTCCAACAAGTTAACGTTTGTCTGCGCAATAAATTAACGCGCGAAGCCTCCGCCCAGCGCCAGGTACAGTCCCATTTGCGCCTGCAGTCGGTCGAAGCGATTCTGCGCCAGCGAAATTTGCGCGGCACGACGGCTCTCTTGCAGATCCAGCCACTCCTTGATACCCGTTTGCCCGCTGCGATAACGAATTTCGGCCAACCCTTCGGCTTTCATTGCGGCGACCAGAGCCTGCTCTCGCCGTCCCCCCTGATCAGCAAACTGCACTTGCGCCGACAGCGCATCTTCAACTTCCGCCAGCGCGATATATAGGCTCTGGCGAAAATCGATTATCGCCGCCTCATAGTCCACCGCCGATATACCCACTGTGTACTTGCGAACATTCCATTGCACAAACGGCAGACTGATACCAACGCCCAATAGACCGACAGGGTTATTGAGCACTTGGCTTAACTCCCGACTACCACCCGTCGCCAGACCGCCAGTCAGTGTGAACGAAGGATAGAAACTGGCACGCGTTGCGTCATAGTTCGACAGCGCCTGGCGTAATCGCCATTCAGCCGCCTGCAGATCCGGGCGTCGATCAACCAGATCAGCCGGCAAGCCTGCCGGCACACTCGCCAATGCCATCGAAGGTAATTGCACAAGTTCTGCAAACCGATGCTCGGGTGCCTGATCGAAGACAATGGCCAGTGCGTTGCGCGCCACTTCAAGTTGCTGCAGATAGTCGCTCAATACAGCACGCTGCGTGGCCAACACCTGCTCAGCCTGTGCCTCTTCAAGGCCCGTCGCCGCACCCGCCAGACGTTGAGACTGCACCAGTTGTAACGTCTGCTCGGCGTACCGGATACTTTCCCGCGCAGACCGGGCCAGTTCGTTGAACAGGCCGATCTGCCAATAAAGGCGCGCTGTCGTACCCACCAGACTCAGCGCACTGGCACGCCGGTCAAAATCGGTCGCCAACAGCGCCCACTGCGCGGCATCGCGCGTACTCGCCAGCCGCCCCCACAAATCGACCTCGTAACGCACCGACGAGTTCGTGGAAAATCGACGCTGGCCTGAATTGTCTCGATGTAGATTCCTACTCCAGTCCGCCCCCGCCCCCACGTCCAGATCGGGCGTGATATTGGTCCCGGTGAGTCCTGCCTGAAGCGCTGCCCGACGCACTCTGAGCGCAGCCACTGCAAGATCGTTATTGCGCGCCAGAGCGTCGTCAACCAAGGCGTTCAGACGTGGATCATCAAACGTTTCCCACCATCGCTCCCGCACACTCAATGAGCGCTCACGGGATGCGTCACCAAACCAGAAGGCCGGCGTCTTCACTTCCGGTTGACGGTATTCGCTGTGCAGCAGGGCGCTGCAACCACCCAACAACAAAGGCAACTGCAATGCCCAGATCCACTTGCGCTTCATGTACTTCATTCTCGGGACAACGCCTGAATGGGATCAAGCCGGGCGGCATTGCGCGCCGGGATATAACCGAACAACACGCCGACCAGCAGCGAACACAAACACGCTGAAATCATGGCCAGAGCCGTGAACTCCATAACGATTGCCTGCACGAAGTAGCCGAACACCTGGCTGATCAACAACGAAAGCAGGACGCCCAACAAGCCCCCTAGCAGACAGACCAGCACAGCCTCGATCAAAAACTGCTCCAGAATGTCCGCGCGCCGCGCGCCGACGGCCATGCGGATGCCAATCTCCCGGGTACGCTCGGTGACCGATACCAGCATGATATTCATCACCCCGATACCACCGACCAAAAGCGAAATGAACGCCACGGCAGAGATCAGCAGCGTCAGGGTGTCCGTGGTTTTCTGTACGATTTTCAGGATGCTGTCGCTGGAACTGAGGAAAAAATCCGCGCGCCCATGACGTGCCACCAACAATGTTTGAAGTGCTTGTTCTGCCGCGGGACTGGCAACCTGCTCCTTGAGCCGAACCTTGATCGAATTGAAATGGCTCTGCCCCAACAAGCGCCCCATTACCGTCGTATAAGGCAAATAGACTTGCAGGCTCGGCCCTGAAAAACCGTCATCGCGACTTTCCATGACCCCCACCACCGTACAAGGCAGGCCACCAACCAGGATGACTTTGCCCAGCGGTTGCTCCCAGTCCTTGAACAGCCGTTGTCGAGTGTTGTGGTCAATGATCAGTGTCTGAGCGCGGCGCATCACATCGCCTGCATTGAACATCGCGCCCTGGGTCACGCGGATGCCCATCACCTGAAAGTAATCCTGGCTGACACCATTGACCGTGGCACTGACATGCAGATTGCGGTAACGAATCGTCCGGCTGCCATTGACCATCGCAGAAACACTGTCTACCCAGGACTGCGCCTGGATGATCCGCAAGTCCACGGGCTGCAATGTCCGGATTGAAGCTGCCTGCTCATCCCCCCAATCCTTGCCGGGATAAACATCGATGGTATGGGTGCCCATCGCACTGATATCACGCAGCACCCGGGTCTGTGCGCCCTGCCCCAGCGCTACCACCGAAACCACCGAGGCAATACCGATGACGATCCCGAGCATGGTCAGCAATGTGCGCATGCGATGGCTGCGCAGAGAGATCCAGGCCATCTTGAAGGCCTCGCTGAAGCGGCGCCAATGCACCGCCGTCGCGTCACGCTCCTGAGTTTGCGGGATGTCGCCTGGCTCGGTGACCGGCGCCGCAAGCACCTTGCGGTCGGCATTCAAACGATCACCGACGATTTCGCCATCATGTATCTCGATGATGCGGTCTGCGTACTGCGCCACCTGCGAGTCATGGGTCACGATAATGATCGTGTGACCGCTGCGATGCAGTTCACGCAGGATCGCCATCACCTCCTCGCCACTGCGCGAGTCCAGCGAGCCGGTGGGCTCGTCGGCCAGAACAACCGCACCGCCATTGATCAGCGCACGAGCAATGCTGACCCGTTGCTGCTGCCCACCGGAGAGTTGCGCTGGCCGATGCAGCATGCGCTGACCCAGACCGAGACGTTGCAGCAGCCCCCTGGCCTTTTGCCGATGCTCGGTAAACGGCTGATCGGCGTAAATGGCCGGCACCTGCACGTTGGCCTCCGCACTCAGATGCGACAGCAAATGAAAGCGCTGAAAAATGAATCCGAAATGCTCACGACGCAGCGTCGCCAGCTCATCGCTACTCATTTCGGCCATGTCCGCACCGTTGATGCTGTAGCGGCCAGCAGAGGGACGATCCAGGCATCCGAGGATATTCATCAGACTGGATTTTCCAGAGCCCGACGGCCCGACGATCGCTACCATTTCACCGGCGGCGATGGTCAGGTTCACGTCGCGCAGCACATGAGTCCGTGCCTCACCCTCGGCGAACCAACGCTGCACGCCTTCAAGAGCCAACAACGGCGTGACCGGCAGCTCGTCTTTCACGGGATCTGGCGTCCAGCCATGAAGATTACTGGCGCTGCTCATCGAGGCTCCGGCTCTTCGCCGAGAACGACTTCGTCATTTTCCTTGAGCCCGTCCAGCACCTGAACGCTCAGGTCATTTCGCAACCCGGTTGTCACCAGCACCGTCTGCGGCTGACCATCCACCAGTCGGCGAACTTCGTAGCGACCGTCAGCGGCACGCTTGCCCAGCGCAGCCACCGAGACCGTTGTGGCTTTGCGCACCGAGTCGAGCAGAACGCTGACCTGCGCCGTCATCGAGGTGCGCAACGAACGATCGTCATTGGGTACGTCAAACAGCGCGTTGTAGTACACCGCTGCATCGGCGCCGCCGGCAGTCGAGCCACCGCCACCCTGCATTTGATCCTGCCGGGCAATGGACTCGGGCGCAGGCTCTACCGCCCGTATATGGCTGGTAAAACGCCGGTCCGGATCACCCAGAATATTGAAGGACACGGCCTGGCCCGCCTTGACCCGAACCACGTCAGCTTCCGAAATTCGCGCTTCGACCGTCATCCGGTCCAGACGGGCAAGTATCAGTAATGTCGGGACACTCTGTGCGGAAACGACGGTCTGGCCCTGTCTGGTCACCACGGCAATGACCTCGCCGTCCATCGGCGCACTGATCCGCGTATATCCGAGGTTGACTTCGGCGATCCTGATTTCTATCTCCGCCTGGGAAATCTGCGCAGCCAGGGATGCCAGCTCGGCGCGCGAACTTTGCAGCTGCGCCTCGGCAATTTCCAGATCGGCCCGCGATCCGGCTTCACTGGCAACCAGGCTTTGCTTGCGACGAAAATCAAGTTCGTACTGGCGAATCATCGCCTGCCGGGCTTTGTATTGCGCGCGGACACTGAGCAACGCAGCCCGGGATTTGAGCAATTCATTCTGTGGCAGCAACGGGTCGATTTCAGCCAACAGCTGACCCTGGCGAACCGTATCACCCAACCCGGCTTTCAGACTCTGGAGTTGCCCATTGACCTGCGCGCCGACGCTGACTTGCTGGAAGGGCTTGACCGTACCACTGGCCAATACGGTCTCTTCAAGATCTTCAACGGTGACGGTCGCTGTCAGGAATTTCTTTGGAGGGGTGCCCCAGCCTTGGCCCCATACAAACCAGACCAACAAGGCAACAACGGGCAGCGTCCCGAACACGATTCGGGAGCGAGAGAAAAAAACCATGAAGTAGTCGTTACATCCCTGTCAGTGGTTGGGCGAACCGCTCATTGGCGCCCGGGTATAGCGTGAGCAGGCGTGTGAATACACGCGCGCAAATGCGAATGCAGCGGACGAGTGGCCCCGGCGCGCGCATTAAACAAGAAAGCCCCTCAAAGAGGGGCTTTCCGTTACAGCTTTTTACAAAGCATCGATATCAGGTCATCTGAATGATGGTCTGCATGATGGTGCTCTGGGTGGAGATGGTCTTGGCGTTCGCCTGATAGTTGCTCTGGCCCTTGATCAGGTCTACCAGTTCGTTGGTCAGGTTAACGTTGGACTCTTCCAGCGAGTTGGACTGGATGGAGCCCAGAGTGCCGGTTTCCGGAGCGTCATAACCCGGAATGCCCGACGCGAAGGTTTCCTTCCAGCTGGTGCCGCCGATCGCTTGCAGGCCTTGTTCGTTGGTGAAGCTGGCCAGCGCAACCTGGCCGATGGCCTTGTTCTGGTTGTTGCTGAAGTTGGCAAACAAAGTACCGGTGCCGTCGATGGTCAGGTTAGTGATCTGGCCAGTGGCATAGCCGTCCTGAGTCGGGATCGAGCGCGCGGTGTCGGCGTTGTACTGAGTGGTACTGGCCATCGAAATGGTGATGCCGGCCGGGTTTGCTGCTGCACCGTTAGGCTTGAAGGTGCCGTTGACGACATTGCCTGGTACCCAACCGGTGATCTTCAGGTCACTGCTGATCACCGGACCAGGCAGAGTGCTGACCTGAGTCAGCTTGCCAGCAGAGTCGAAGGTCATGGTCGAAGGCACCGGGGCGGTGGTTTTCGGATCACTGCCGGTAGCGTCCGGGTTGCGACCGTCGACCAGGGTGTAGACCTTCCAGGTGTTGGCACCGGTTTTCACCACGTACTGATCCATCGGGTGCATGTTGCCCTGGCTGTCATAGATCGGGGTGCTGAACGACTTGGTGTAGGTCGCCAGGTTGGTCGGGTCGAATTTGCCGGCTGGAACCGTGTCGTCGATCACCGGAGCGGTCGAGTTCAGGTTGATGGTCGAAGTCACCAGCGAAGTGGACTTCGGCGCCAGGTTCGAGGTGTCGATCTTCAGGTCGGTCAGTACGCCGTTGATGACCTTGCCGTTGGCATCCACACCATAACCTTGCAGGCGCGAGGTGTAGTCGGTGTTGGTGATGAAACCCTTGTCGTCGACCTTGAACGTACCGGCACGGGTATAGGAAATCGAGCCGTTGTTGCTCATGGTGAAGAAACCGGAGCCGTTGATGCCCATGTCCAGCACGTTACCGGTGTTGTTGATGTCACCCTGGGTGAACTGCTGGGAAACGTTGGCCAGGCGCACGCCGTTGCCGATGACCTTGCTGCCGCTACCCAGGCGAGTCGCCGAGTAGACGTCTTCGAATTCTGCGCGGGACGATTTGAAACCGGCGGTCGCGACGTTGGCGATGTTGTTGCCGGTCACGTCCAGTTGCTTGTTGGCTGCATAGAGACCGCTAAGGCCGATATTGAAAGACATATTCCACTCCTTTGTGCCGGTTAGTCGGCTCTATATACCAATGGTTTGTACTTTGGACAGGGCAACGGTGCCCTTGCCGGACAGGTTGAGCATCAGCTCGCCGCCGGTCTGGCTGATCGTCACGCTGGTGACGGTGGCCGGCAGGTAGGTCGCCATATCGGTCGCGGTGCCGTTGATCGATGCGTTGGCCTTGACGGTATAGGTACCGGTCTTGACCAGATTGCCGTCCTTGTCCTTGCCGTCCCAGGTGAAGCTCGCGGCGCCTGCGGCGCGACTGCCCAGATCGAGGGTGCGAACAATCGTGCCGCTGCTGTCGGTGATACTGACGGTGCCGCCGGCAATCGACGACGGAACGGTGACCGAACCGGTCATGCCTTTGCTCGGATCGTCGAGCTGGACCGAGTTGGTCTGCACGATCACGTTGCGACCGACCAGCGAAGAAGCCTGCAGGGCTTGCGACGAGTTGTAATTGCCGGCCAGCGAACTCACGGTGCTGTTGAGGGTAGTAATACCCTCGAGGCTGCTGAACTGCGCCAACTGGGCAACGAATGCGCTGTTGTCCTGCGGGTCGAGCGGGTTCTGGTTTTTCAGCTGGGTTACCAGCAATTGCAGGAACGCGTCCTTGCCCAGGGCCTGGCCGCCGGTGGAACTGTTAGTGGCCGAAGCAATGCCATCGGTTGTCGAACTGGTCTTTTTCGACGAGTTCGCCAGGATGTCCTTCATGCTCAGGCTGCTGGTGGTATCGGAAACACTCATGGCAGTCGCCCCTTATTACTGACCGAGGGTCAGTACCTTCTGCATCATGGTTTTGGCCGTGTTCATCATTTCGGCGTTGGTCTGGAACGAACGGCTCGCGGAAATCATGTCAGCCATTTCTTCCACCACGTTGACGTTCGGGTAGTAGACGTAGCCCTTGGCGTCGGCGGCCGGATGGTTCGGCTCGTAGCGCGCTTCGAGGTTGCTCTGGTCTTCGACCACGCCCATGACCTGCACGCCCTGGCCGGCCGCGTCCTGGTTCTGGAACAGCGAGTTGCTGCCGCCGCTCTGGCCGCCCTGGAACATGGTGGCGAACACCGGGTGACGGGCGCGATAGGTCTGGTCGATGCTCGACGAGACGGTTTCGGCGTTGGCGATGTTCGAAGCCACGGTGTTCAAACGCGTGGTCTGTGCGCTCATGCCGCTGCCGGCAATGTTGAAAACGCTGGACAGGGACATGGATTACTCTCCGCGCAGGGCTGAAACCAGCCCTTTGAATTTGCTGTTGAGCAGCGTGAAGCTGGCCTGGAAGCCGACGGCGTTTTCCGCGTAGTTCGACTGTTCCAGCTGGGCATCAACGGTGTTCTGGTCGATCGACGGCTGCATCGGCGTGCGATACATCAGCGACTCGTCGCCATTGCCCAGACCTTCAGCTTCGATGTGACGGCTGTTGGTCATGTTCAGGGCGATAGTGCCGTTGGCATTCTTCTGGCTCTGTGCCTCGAGCACTTTGGAGAACTCCAGATCCCGAGCCTTGTAGTTCGGGGTGTCGGCGTTGGCGATGTTGTTGGCCAGGACTTCGGCACGCTGGGCGCGGAAGCCCAGGGCTTTTTCGTGAATTCCGAGCGCTTTATCGAAGCTGATGCTCATGTCGGGAACCTTCAGGTGACCGGGTTTTTCGTAACTGGGTTATAGCAAGCGTCGTGCCAGTTTTAAAAAGCCCCGGATTCCGGGGCTTTGCAGGTGATCGGCAATACGGCAATGCCAGAAAAGCGGCAACGGGTTTCCGCCGGATGCCGCTTTTCTGCCGCTTGCCGTCCCTGCAAAAACGGCCAGGCATAAAAAAACGGGAGCCCCTGAGGACTCCCGTTTTTTTGTGTTGCCGGTGCCAATCACTTCGCCTGGTAAATGATCCCCGGGCTGCACTGGACCATCTGGTAATGGTCCGGCAAACCGTTCAGCGCTTCGGAAGCGCCGAGGAACAGATAACCGCCCGGCTTCAGCGTGCTGTGGATACGCAACAGGATGTCTTTCTTCACCTCGGCGGAGAAGTAGATCAGCACGTTGCGGCAGAACACGATGTCGAACTTGCCAAGGCTTGCGTAGCTGTCGAGCAAGTTGAACGAGCGGAACTCCACCCGGTTCTTGATCGGCGCCTTGATCACCCAGCGCCCCGGCCCTTTCGGGTCGAAGTAGCGCTGCAGACGATCGGCGGACAAGCCGCGACCGATCGCCAGGCTGTCGTACTCGCCGGTCTTGCAGTTGGTCAGCATGCTGCCGGACAGATCCGTGGCAACGATCTGTACGCCCATTTTCAACTGACCGATGTTGGTCCGTTCGAACTCGTCGATCGACATCGACAGCGAATAGGGTTCCTGACCCGACGAGCACGCCGCCGACCAGATCCGCAGACGCTGGTTGGGAGCAGCCTTGATCGCTTCGGGCAGCACCTTGTTCTTCAAGACTTCAAACGGATAGGTGTCGCGAAACCACAGGGTTTCGTTGGTCGTCATGGCATCGACCACCTGCTCGCGCAAACCGCTGCGCGGCTGGGTCTGGATGCGCTGTACCAGCTCACCCAGGGACTTGATGCCTTGCTGCTCCATCAGTTTGTTGAGACGGCTCGAGACCAGGTACTGCTTGTTTTCACCGAGCAAAATGCCACAGGCTTTTTCCAGGAAGACCCGGAACTGTTCGAAATCCAAATTACCCGTAGACAAATGATGCCGCCTCTTAAATCGTGTTGATCGCCAGGGACGAAAAGTCCCTAGCTGATATCTGCTGCTTTGATCCGGTCGACTACCCGGGATGCCAGGTCATCAGGACGGAATTTGGCCAGGAAGTCATCGGCACCGACCTTCTTGACCATCGCCTGGTTGAACACACCCGACAACGAAGTATGCAGGATGATATGAAGCTTTTGCATGCGAGGGTCGCTGCGGATTTCGGCCGTCAGGGTGTACCCGTCCATCTCCGGCATTTCGATGTCGGAGATCATCATCAGGAACTCTTCTTCCGGCTTCTTGCCCTCATCGACCAGCTTGCGCAGGTAATCCAGCGCCTGCTTGCCGTCGTTCAGCGCCACCACTTCAACGCCAACCGTCTGCAGGCAACGCGTCACCTGCTTGCGCGCCACCGACGAGTCATCGACCGTCAGCACCCGCAGAGACAGCGCCTTGCTCTGAGTCTCGACATCCACCACGCCGACCGAAATCGCTTCCGGTGTCGGTGCGACTTCCGCCAGCACCTTCTCGACGTCGATGATTTCGACTAACTGATTGTCCACCCGAGTCACAGCGGTCAGGTAATGATCACGACCGGTCCCCTTGGGTGGCGGATGGATCTCTTCCCAGTTCATGTTGACGATACGTTCCACCGAGCGCACCAGGAAACCCTGGGTCTTGGTGTTGTATTCCGTGATGATCACGAACGGACTGTTCTTGTCTTTCAACGCCCCGGAGCCGGTTGCCATTGCCAGATCAAGGATCGGAATGGTCGCCCCCCGGATATTCGCCACCCCGCACACGACAGGACTGGACTTGGGCATCAGCGTCAGTTGCGGGCACTGCAGCACTTCCCGAACCTTGAACACGTTGATCCCGTAGAGTTGCTGGCCGTCGAGACGGAACAACAACAGCTCCAGGCGATTCTGCCCCACCAGTTGCGTGCGCTGGTTCACCGAATCCATTACACCAGCCATGCCCAGACTCCTACACCAACGCCAAGTGTTGTTGCGACGCACATTCATTGCTAAACGGCACGGCGCTTGCTTTTTAACTCTTATGAACATTCAAACGACATTTTTCCGACGCCTGACATCCCCCCTTCGCAGAGGACTTTGCGCGGTGTCTGCCGCTTGCCTGTTTTTCGCGGGCAGCCCTGCCATTGCTGATGCGGTTACCTTGCCTGACATGCTTATCGGCGTCACTCAGGGCTTTCTTGAATTCACCGTAGAAGACTATCTGGCTACCAGTCAAACGGAAGGGCGTTATGAAATCGAGGTCAAGCAGCTCGATCCGCGCATGCACATGCCTATGTGCGACAAGGAATTGACAGCGTCGCTGGAGAGCCCGGCACGTCCTTTGGGGCGCGTAACCGTCAAGGTTCGCTGCGAAGGCGCCTCCCCCTGGACCGTGTTCGTACCCGCTCAAGTCCGCCTGTTTCGCCCGGTCGTGACCACCACTCGCCCGCTCAAGCGCGCCGGCATCATCGAGCCTCAGGACGTGACCCTGCGCGAGCATGATGTGAGCCTGATCAACCAGGGCTTCCTGACGTCGGTGGATGAGGCGATCGGGCAAAAATTAACCCGACCAACGGTCGCCGACCAAGTAATTACCCTGGTGCATCTGGAACAGGCGGAAGTCGTTCGCAAAGGCGATCAAGTGGTGATTACCGCCCGCAGCGGCACGCTCTCCGTGCGCATGCCGGGCGAGGCCCTGTCCAACGGTGGCCTGAAAGAACAGATTCGAGTGAAAAACCTCAATTCCCAACGGGTCATCAAGGCGCAGGTCATGGCGCCGGGCCAAGTGGAAGTGGCAATGTGAGCAACGATTGGAGCAATGACAGGAAAGCCTCGTGAGGGATCGCGCAGAAAACTGGCGCCAACCTGAGCTGTTCCCTAAACTGTGCCGCAGCAGGATCTGTGCGGCGCATGCAGGCTCATTGGTAAAAGAGCCTAAAGTTTTCCAGGGGATGGCCGAGAACATGGCAAGCGTCCAAATTCCCAGAGGTTTTTAACATGGTCATCGATTTCAGCCGTTTGAACAGCTCCTCGTCACTTACGGGCAGTACACGTACCAGCACGCCTAAGGAAACCGCCGAAACCGGTACTTCCGCGACGCTGAATACCCCGGCCGAACAGGCCAGTACCGCAAAAAGCGGGGAATCGGTACACCTCAGCAATGAGGCTCAACAGTTGCAGAAGGTCACTGACAAGCTGCGCGATCAGCCTGCCGTCGACAAAGCCCGCGTGGCCGAGTTGAAAGCAGCGATTGCCGATGGCAGCTATAAAGTCGACAGCAACCGTGTAGCCAGCAAACTGCTCAACTTCGAAGCCCAGCGCTAGGCCTCGGTCAGCGCCAGGCTTTTGGACGCTTAAAACCCAAGGCCAGCCATGCACGACACTACTTTATTGCAACTGATCACCGACGACTTTGCTCCAGCTCAACAATTGCTGGAGTTACTGCAATCCGAGTCCCTCGCCTTGCACGGTCGCGACATGCCGCTGCTGGAAGAAATTCTGGCGCGCAAACAGGCATTGATCATTCTGCTTGAGCAGCATGGCCGCAAACGCAGCGAAATCCTCGCCAGCCTCAATCTGTCGCTCGACCGTCAAGGCCTGGAACAACTGGCCAGCCAGTCGAGCATCGGCGAGCAGTTGCTGACCCAGAGCGACGTTCTGACCGATCTGATCGCCCAGTGCCAGGCGACCAATGCCAAAAATGGCCAGTCGATCGTGATTCAGCAGGCCGCCACGGCCAATCAGCTGAAAATCCTCACCGGCGGCGAGCCACCCGCGCTCTATGACGCCAGTGGCACCTTCTCCAAACTGCAGAAACCCCGCGCGCTCAGTCAGGCGTGATGCGTTCTTCTATGCTTGCGCCCTATCAACGCGCGAAACATGCTGGCAAAATACTGGCCAGCCGTAGTCAAATTTTGTCTGGAGATTGATTTAACGTGTCCAACGTCCTCAGCGCGGATGATTCTCCGCAGCCACCAAAGGTGCTCACCACGCCTCTGGAAATCTCCAGCAACCTGCGCCAGCTGCAAGAGAGCCACGATCCGCTGATCATCACCTTTCACGAACGCAGCCAGCGCTTCCAGAGCTACCTGATCAAGGTTGACCGGGATACCGCCACGATTGCCCTGGATGAAATGATCCCGCGCGATGGCGAACGCTTCCTGCTGGCGGGCGAGCCGTTCAAGGTCGAAGGTTTCCATGAAGGCGTACGCATTGCCTGGGAATGCAACGGCACGCTGGATATCAAGGAATCCGACGGTGACCGCTTTTACATTGGCGAGATGCCCACCGAAGTGGTCTATCACCAGCGCCGCAATGCCTTCCGCGCAGCGCTGAAGCTGACCGATCTGGTCAGCGTCGAACTGGGTGGCGAAAAGCTCAAGTCGCCGATCGGTGGCAAGTTGCTGGATATTTCCGCCACCGGCTGCAAGCTGCGTTTTGAAGGTGATATCACCGACCGCCTGCAACTGGGCCAGGTCTACGATCGCCTGATCGCCCCGCCGCTGTTCGGCAATCAGCCAACATCGGTCGAGCTGCGCTACCTGCACTTCGAAGAAAAACTCAACATCACCTTCGCCGGCCTGCGTTTTCACAACATCAGCGGCCCGGCGGCGCGTAACGTCGAACGTTTCGTCTATCAGCTGCAACGTGAAGCACGGCGTTTCGACAAAGACGATCTCTGATTCGTACGCACCATGAAAAACGGGCAGTCCCTTGCGGTGACTGCCCGTTTTTTTATGCCTGGTGTTTTTTCAGAATCAAGGCCTGGCGCCGCTGATGTCCGGCGCAGGATTGTCGTTGCCGGTCTCAGGCTCCACAGGTGACTCAGATTCAGGTGCGGACTCAG
Source organism: Pseudomonas sp. GW822-FHT03F08 (assembly GCF_058801265.1). Classification (NCBI taxonomy): domain Bacteria; kingdom Pseudomonadati; phylum Pseudomonadota; class Gammaproteobacteria; order Pseudomonadales; family Pseudomonadaceae; genus Pseudomonas; species Pseudomonas sp. GW822-FHT03F08. Next base: position 73,476 of record NZ_JBXANC010000006.1, read on the forward strand.
GTGCCGGTTCAGGCGCGACGTTATTCTGCATCTGCTCCTGCACCACTTGCTCATCGACCCGCGGATCGAGCGCGGCCACCAGCGGCGAACTGGACATGCTGTCCGGCATCGCCACGTGATGCAGCGGTGCGTCGTCGACCTGGTGCAGATTGGTCACGGCTTTCGGCCGGATGCGCCACACCAGCACCAGCGCGAAGAAGCTGAAGAACGCATACAGGCTCTGGCTACCGAACATTTTCATCAACACACCGGCCAACAACGGCCCGATGCTGGCGCCGACCCCGTAGGTCACCAATAGCATCGCCGTCAGCGAGACCCGCCGATCCCCTTCGACATGGTCGTTGGAGAACGCCACGGCCAGCGGGTACAGGCAGAACTGCACCAGCGAGCACAGGAAACCGACGCCGAACAAGACCTCCAGAGGCACCTGCGGCAGGATCGCCAGCGGCAACGCGGCTACGGCCAGAAACCCGGCAAAGCAACGGATCAGCAAGGCCCGGTCATAGCGGTCCGAGAGCCAGCCCAACGGCCACTGCACCAGCAGCCCGGCAAAAATGCAGGTACCCATGAACAGACCGACCTGTTCGGTGGACAACCCCTGCTGCGACGCATAGAGCGGCGCCAGACCGTAGAACGAACCGATGATCAAACCGGCACCGAGTACCGTACTCAACGACTGCGGTACGCGCTTGATGAAGAAGCGAGGTTCCATCGGTGCCGGATGCAGCGGCGCCGGGTGAATCCGTCGGGTCAGTGCCACCGGCACCAGACACAGGGCAAAACACAGGGCGACCAGCATCAGCAGTTCCAGGCCCAGCCCCGGGTGCATGACCAGAATCAGCTGACCGAGTACCAGCCCCAGGTACGAGGCGATCATGTAGCCGCTGAACACCACGCCGCGCTGGTTGGCGTCAGCCTGTTCGTTCAGCCAGCTCTCGATCACCATGTACTGGCACATCATGCCGAGGCCGACGATGGTCCGCAGCACCAGCCAGGCCGGCAACCAGTCCACCAGACCATGACCGAGCACCGCCGCGCCGACGATACCGGCACACGCCGAGTAAGCACGGATATGCCCGACCCGGGCAATCAACCGGTGACCGATCTTGCCGCCCAGCACCAGACCGAAATAGTTGGCCGCCATCAACGCACCGACCCACAGTCCGTCGACATGGTCGGCCGCCAGACGCAAAGCCAGATAAGTAGAAAGAAGGCCCGAGCCGATCAACATCATCAGCGAGGCGAAATACAGCGCTCGAAAGGATTTCCAGATTTGGCGCATCGGCGTTCCGAGCGGCTCCTTGCGGTGAGTATCGGGCTATCAAACGATAGCCCGATGGCGACAGTTCGTCAGGCCTGGGCAGCTAGAACACGCCGTTCCCAGGGAGTGATTTCATCAAAGAAACTGGTCAACTCCATGGTTTTCGAAGCGATGTAGCCTTCGATGAACTCCTTGCCGAACAGTTCCTTGGCCAACTGGCTGCGTTTCAGACGCTCAAGTGCAGCGTGCATCGTGCACGGCAGCGAAAGATTGTCCGGCACTTCGAATTCACCCTGGATCGGCGCGCTCGGTTCCAGCTCATGTTCGATACCGTGCAGACCGGCCGCCAGACTCGCGGCAATCGCCAGGTAAGGGTTGGCATCGGCGCCCGGCAAACGGTTCTCGACCCGACGGGCGACCGGCGAACTGGCCGGAATCCGCAAGCCCGCAGCGCGGTTGTCGTGAGACCAGCAAGCATTGTTCGGCGACGCAAACGGATGGCACAGACGCTGGTAGGAATTGACGTTCGGTGCAAACAGCGCGGTGAAGTCAGCCATGCCTGCCTGCTGCCCGCCGATGAAATGGCGGAACATCGCGGTCGGCTGACCGTTCTCATCGCTGAACACATTCTTGCCGCTGCCGATTTCGACGATGCTCTGGTGAATGTGCATCGAACTGCCCGGCGTGTGCGCCAGCGGCTTGGCCATGCAGACCACGGTCAGGCCATGCTTGAGCGCGACTTCCTTGAGCAAGTGCTTGAACAGGAAGGTCTGATCGGCCAGCAACAGCGGATCACCGTGCAGCAGGTTGATCTCGAACTGGCTGACGCCCATTTCGTGCATGAAGGTATCGCGCGGCAGGCCCAGGGCCGCCATGCATTTGTAGACTTCACTGAAGAACGGTCGCAGACCGTTGTTGGAGCTGACACTGAAGGCCGAGTGACCGTCCTCGCGACGACCGTCGAGACCGACTGGCGGCTGGAACGGTTGGGTCGGGTCAGTGTTCGGAGCGAACACAAAGAATTCGAGTTCAGTCGCCACCACCGGCGCCAGGCCGAGAGCTGCGTAGCGACCAATGACTTTCTTGAGCTGGCCACGGGTCGACAGGTTGGAGCTTTCGCCGGTCAGTTCGTCGGCATCACAGATGGCCAGCGCGCGCGGCTCCTGGCTCCACGGTAGAGGATGGATTTGCGCAGGGTCGGCCACCAGCGCCAGGTCGCCATCATCGCTGCCGTAGAACCGCGCAGCGGGATAGCCCCCCATGATGCATTGCAGCAGCACCCCCCGGGCCATCTGCAAACGCCGCCCTTCGAGGAAACCCTCGGCGGTCATTACCTTGCCTCGTGGTACGCCGTTCAAATCCGGCGTGACACATTCAATCTCATCAATGCCCGTCAATCGCTGCGCGAGTGAACGCTGGCCATCGGTTGTCATGACGCAATCCTTGTTATTGTGCGAGCCGCGAACGGCGACCCGGACAAAATAGGCTTCAGCTGTTCGGAATATCAAGCAGCGGCCAACAAAAAGACTTCGAGTCGATGAATCCGTGATTCAGGGCAGGTAAATACTGAACACGCCGCCGCCCAGTGGCCCGCCATTGCGAATCTCGGTCCGGCCGCCGACACCGTTGCGCTGATGCAGTGCCGCAATGCGCCCGGCGAAGTACAGACCGAGGCCGGTACTGCCGCTGCTGTGATTGATGCCCTGCACATAATCGGCCTGGCGCTCGAGCATCTCGACCGGGTAACCGGGGCCATCGTCATTGATGCTCAGAACCAGCTGCCCGGCCTCGTCGCTGACAGTGATCAGCAGCGATTCACGGGCGTAACGGATCGCGTTGTTGATGCAGTTGCCGAGCACCGAGGCGATCAGTTCCCGGTCGAAGAAACCCAGGGGGCTGAGCGGGTCGACTTCGTATGTGGCGATGATTCCACGACTGGCGAAAACCTCTTGATGAGCCGCCAGTTGCGCCTCGATGAAATCGTCCAGCTCGTGGTAGGCCGGCTGCAACGGCATCTGGTTGACCCCGAGCTTGTACAGCCCGAGCAACTGCACCAGCATGCCGTTGAGGTGAGCGAACTCGAAGTCGATCACGCCCTGCTCCGGCACCTTGCGCTGAGCCTCGGGCAGACGCGCCAGCCATTGGCTGTGGGCCTGCATCAACATGGCCAGAGAGTTCTTCATGTCGTGCACGGTGGAGGCAATCACCGTGGAAAAATCCAGTGCCTGCTCGTCTTGGTTCATTCGCCAAACGCCTTGCTTTTCAGCTTCTGATAACGCGGATAACGCGCGTCGGTGTCGGGCATCATGCCCACCAGTTTCAGGCAGGCCCGACATTCTTCCAGCTCCGCCGACGGCACACTGGTGTCGGTGCCGTGCAGCAGCGACTGCGCCATGTTCAGCGCAATACTGATGTTCTTCGGTTGCATCTTCAGCGCCTTGCGGAACACCTCGCGGGCCTCCACCAGGTTGCCGGTCTTGTACACGCGCACGCCCTGACGGTTGAGGTCGGCGGCGGCATTGCTGGAGCTGAGAATAGTCGGGTCGTCGGTGAGCTTGGCGATGTCTTTCATCACCGTCGGGTCATCGCCGTAGATTTCCGCGCAGCTCTTGAGCATCGACGTGCCCGCCTCGGCCTGGCCGAGCATCTGCAATTGCTTGGCGACCAGCAGCGCGGCTTCGGGGCTCATGAACTGCTCCATGCCGTCGAGACGCATCAGCGCTTGTTCGGTGAGTTTCTCGGCAGTTTCGGCGTCGTTGAGCAGCAGACTGGTGGCCTTCATCAGACGCGCACGAATCTGCAGGCCCGGGTCGGTCGGGTTCTCCTTGGCCACGGCGCTGAGGGTGGTGTTGATCTCCAGTCGCGTGCGGGTATCGAGGCCTTTCTCGCTGCCCTTGCTGATCAGCGCATGGGCCAGGCCCAGATTGCTCTCCGGGTCCTTGAAGCGCGACTGCGCGCCTTGGGACACGGCCTGACGGTAGGCCCGCGACGCCGTGTCGAAATCCTCGTTGGCCATCGCCAGTTTGCCGAGCAGTGCCTGGCGACGTACCGCCAGCGGCGACAGACGGATCGCCTCTTCCAGCACCTGTTGCGCGCCCTTGGTGTCGCCTTCAGCCACTAGGACATCCGCCATGCCGTCGTACAGCGCCGGCATCATCGGGAACACCTTCAGGGCTTTTTCATACACGCCTTTGGCCTGGGCAATCTGACCGCGCTTGAACAGCAACTTGCCCAGACCGGCAAATGCCCATGGCAGCGGTCGGTCGGCGATGATGCTGTCATACAGCCGCTCGAGTGCTTCGTTCTGATTCATGTCGCGCAAGGCATCGGCGCGGTAACGCAGGCACAGCGGCGAATAGCGGATGTCCTGTTTGCACAGGGCGATGCAGGCGTTGAGCACTTCGACCGGTTTGCCACGGTCGAGGGCTTGCAGAATCGGCTTGAGCAGGGTCTTGCGCTGCTCCAGACGCTCCAGGCGCTGGGCCAGGCCGATGCGGTTGAACGGCTTGGTCAGGTACGCATCCGGCTCGTGCTCCAGGGCACTGAGCACCATCGCCTGACTGGTCTCGGCGGTGACCATCACAAACACCGCTTCGTGACTGATCAGCTTGTCCACCATCAGGTCTTCCAGCACCTGCTGACCGTTTTTCTTGCCGTCACCGAGGTGGAAGTCCTGGAGGATGAAGTGATAGGACTTCTGCGCGCACATTTTCAGCGCCTGCTCACCGGTGTCGGCGGTGTCCACGTCCTTGACGCCCAGCTCGCGCAACATCGAGCGTACGGAACTGCGGAAATCCGAGAAATCATCGACGATCAGAAAACTCTTTTGGTGATACGACAGCATCGAGGATTTCCAGGCAATTGAAGAGGATGGACCGAGGGCAAATTTCAGGCGCGCAGATGATAGCTGCCGGCCAAATGCTATCAAGCGATTTCGTGCGACTCTGAAGTCACCGAATGGGTTATCGGCCGGATCAACGGTTCTCTTGAAGCGGGGCTTCAAGATTCGTTGTACAGCGATTACCCTGCGCACCTGCTCTCACCCTCCTACTTCAAGGTTTTCATCGTGTACATCAAAGGACGCTACATCGTGTCGGCCTGTGCACTGCTGTTTTTCCAGCAGGCACAGGCGAGCGGAATGGACTGCACAAAGGCTGCGAGTGTTGTGGAAACCACCATTTGTGCGAACAAGCCTCTGTATGAGCTGGATGCGCAGATGGCCTCGATTTATGGGCGGTTAATCAGGGCTATTGCGCCGGGACAGGCCGGGATCAAGACTGCCCAGCGCGAGTGGCTGAAGACAAGGGAAGCGTGCGGCGAAGATGTGGATTGCCTGAATCGGAGCTATTCACATCGCATAGAAGGATTGCATGCGCAGTGGATCGACGCCGTCGCCTATCAACCTGACGACACCGACAAACAGGTCATGCAAGATCTGCAACAACGCATTCGCGCCGCGACCAAGGTCAAACCGGAGTTCGCCCTGGAACGGGCGCTGGGTTCTCTCACGATCAGCAAGGGTCAAACCTCATTCGATGGCGATCCAAATGATGACCCGTCCGAGGATCACACACTGTTTCCCAAAACCATTCCCAAGGGTGTCACACAGGATGAATGGAAGGCGCTGACCGCATCAGGACTCGAAGCAGATGCAGAGCAAGGTCGGGCCAGTTACACACTTGTGGATCTGGACGGTGACGGTCAACGCGACTTACTCATTGCAACCTACACCGGCGGCACCGGCCTGTTCACGTTCTATGAAACCTTTCGCCGTGATGGAGAGCGGTTTACTCGCCGATTGACGCCTTATGATCCTGAATCAGGCGCTGGCAGCTCGTTGTTTTCCGTTAGTGAACGCGGAGCCGAACAATGGGCAAGCTGGATCAAGTCTCACGGGAGAACGTATCTCGCCTTCCGCAATGGCTCATACGGTGTTGATGAGCTGTACTTGATCAATCCCCTGAAGATCAATCGTCAGATACCAACAATTACGGTTCGGTACGACTACCAACTGACCGTGCCCCACAACCAAAACCGCGAGAACGACAATACCGCCTACAAGCTTCAACCAGGTTTGCAAAAGACGCTCAGCCAAGCGTTGACCAAATCGAACGCTGGCAAACCACAGCAGCCGAGCGAGCATAAAGGCCCTCTCTGCCCCATTCCTGCATCGGGAGAAGGCGACGATACCTACTACAGCTATGGTGCCGGCTACTACGTAGACGAACCTGTGACCGATATGCCGGTGATCATCGGCAAAGAGTGCTACATCGCAAGATTGATCAATTGGTATGGGCGTTACGGCGATAAAGACGGGCTGTATGCAAAGTTGATGTTGCGCAAGCCTGGGTCGACGGATCCGGAGCAGAGTTACTCGGTCAAAGGACGTCGACATGTGACGCAGGTCAGTTCCGAGATCAGTACTCGCGGAGCCGAGCTTTTCTAGCAGTTGATTCTGCGCCGCCGAGAGCCACAAAAAAGCCCCGCCAGATCACTCTGCGCGGGGCTTTTGAATATGTGGTGTCCCAGGGCAGGTTCGAACTGCCAACCTTCCCCTTAGGAGGGGGATGCTCTATCCAATTGAGCTACTGAGACACAGGACTGTCGGTGCAACAGACGGCGTGCATGTTAACGGCCAAGCCCTGATTTGTCATGTCGTCCGCAGGGCTTTTTAAGTGTAGGCAGGCGCCCTGCAATGCAGTCGGACGTTTTATCGTGCAATTTGCACCCCTCCAAAAAGCCATCATTGCAGAATGCAATCCACGCCCTGCTAAAAACCCTGCTAAATGCTTGTTTTTAAAGGACTTGGCAGCGGTTAGACTAGTGGCACGACGGCTGCTTCAGTCATTCTTATAAAAGAACAACTGGAGAACCGCCTCATGAACCGCGTCCTCTTGCTCGCCAACGCAATCGCCCTGATGGTTCTGGTGGGGTTTCAATTCGTTCCCCAGCACAGTGAGGCAGTAGCCCAGCGCATGCCGCATTACCTGCAAGTACAGAAGGCGCCACAGTGGGCGGTGCTGAGCGATCAGCACAGCGTTGTTGCGCAAGATGTCAGCGAGTCAGATCAGGCACAGACGACACCGATGTCCGAACGCCTGGTGTTTTGAATCATTTTCGGAGTACAGCATGTCCAAATCCGCCCTGGGGTTGTTGATCCTCGCTTTCTTGAGCGGTGTTTTGCATTTCTCGCTGTTCGAAGAGACGGAAATCTCTTTGCCCCTGATTGGCTGCGGCGTTTTCGCTGTGCTGTTTACGCTGGCCCTGGTTGCCGGGCGCAAGATCAAGTTTGATCCGGTACTGCGTTGAGCCTGACCAGATCCAGCAGATGACCAACGGCATCGGCCAGGTCGCCCGAGTTGTCGATCAGATGCACAGTCATGTCAGTTGAACGCCTTTCCTTGAACAGCGCATTGCGAGCGAGCCTGGCATCGATCTGTTCAGACGTCTCCCGGCCACGCCTGAGCAAGCGCTCACGCAACACATCATCGCGAACGGTCAGCAACACTGGCACCAATGTCGGGTAGCCTTCCAGCGCTTGTCGAAGGTTCGCCCGAGAGCCGTTGACCAGCACATGCTTCCCGGCTTTCAACCATTGGTCCATTTCCACCGGAATTCCGTAAGAGAGGCCGTTGGCTTGCCACGCGAGAGAAAAATCCCCGGCGCGCTGACGCTGTTCGAACTCTTGCGGCGTCACACCGATCGCATCCTCGCCCACCGATTCAGCCGAACGCGTGATCACCCGCCGCATCACTTCGCAGTTCAACGCATGTAATGGCTCACGCGCAGCCTCGATCAGACTGTCCTTGCCGGAACCGGATGGCCCCATGAGATAAATCAGCCTGCCATCCATCCTGAAAACGCCCTCCGGCGGGCATTTGCCCCTAGTAAATCGGCCATTTGCCACTATCCTGTACAAGGTAAGGAACAAGGATTCTAGCCGCATAGCATGCACGGTCTGACGTCTTCGGGCATCTGTTCGTGCGCTTCAGGACGCGGTCAGCGATACGGGCCGACGCATTCTTTTCAAACCAGTCCGCATTTCTGATAATTGGTGCTGGCATTACGCCTTTACCCGGATCAATATTTGTCACAGAATTGACGCCAATGATCTGGCAATTTTGAGGCATGATGCGAGCCTCTTAACAATTCAGGTTGAACCATTTGGCGCGGATGCTTGTCCTACGACTCATCCTGCGGCCAATCCCGAGAACCGCTCCCCTGAACTAACCGGTTAAATATATGCGCCCATTGAAACAGGCAATTTATTCCAGCCGTACGGCTGACAAGTTCGTCGTACGTCTGCCAGACGGAATGCGTGAACGCATTGCCGAGGTGGCTCGCAATCATCATCGCAGCATGAACTCCGAGATCATTGCGCGCCTTGAGCAGAGTCTTATTCAGGAAGGTGCACTGGGCGAAGAGCTGAGCATGCGCCTCGACAGCCCGGAGCTTTCGCTGCACGAACGCGAGTTGTTGCAACGCTTCCGTCAACTCTCCCATCGCCAGCAGAACGCGCTGGTTTCTCTGATCGCCCACGACGCCGAAATGGCCGCAGACGCATCCTGAGTCAAACCGAACATCTCAAGCCAGCATGAATGCTGGCTTTTTTTTGCTCGCCATTCTGGCTTTTCAAGGACGAAAAAAAGCCCGCCAATCGGCGGGCTGTTTCGATACGGACAATCAGAGCAGGAATATCGTCGCCAATCCCAGGAAGATGAAGAAGCCACCACTGTCGGTCATGGCCGTGATCATCACGCTGGCGCCCATCGCCGGATCGCGGCCCATCTTGGCCAGGGTCATCGGGATCAACACCCCCATCAACGCTGCCAGCAGCAGGTTCAACGTCATGGCGGCGGTCATCACCACGCCCAGCGACCAGCTGCCATAGAGCAAGTAAGCCACCACACCGATCACACCACCCCAGACCAGGCCGTTGATCAAGGCTACGGCGAGCTCCTTGCGCATCAGGCGCGACGTGTTGCCGGTGCTGACCTGATCGAGCGCCATGGCGCGAACGATCATGGTGATCGTCTGGTTGCCGGAGTTGCCGCCAATGCCCGCCACAATCGGCATCAGGGCCGCCAGCGCCACCAGCTTCTCGATCGAGCCCTCGAACAGGCCGATCACCCGCGACGCAACGAATGCCGTGATCAGGTTGATCGCCAGCCACGCCCAACGGTTGCGCAGGGATTTCCAGACCGACGCGAAAATGTCTTCCTCTTCACGCAGACCCGCCATGTTGAGGACTTCGCTTTCGCTCTCCTCACGAATCAGGTCGACCATTTCGTCGATGGTCAGACGGCCGATCAGCTTGCCGTTCTTGTCGACCACCGGGGCCGAGATCAAGTCGTAACGTTCGAACGCCTGAGCAGCGTCATAGGCGTCTTCGTCCGGGTGGAAACTCACCGGATCGCTGGCCATCACTTCGGAAACCTGCTTCTCCGGATCATTGACCAGCAAACGCTTGATCGGCAGCACGCCCTTGAGCACGCCGTCGTAATCGACCACGAACAGTTTGTCGGTATGGCCCGGCAGCTCTTTGAGGCGGCGCAGGTAACGCAGAACCACTTCAAGACTGACATCCTCACGGATGGTCACCATCTCGAAGTCCATCAGCGCACCGACCTGCTCCTCGTCATAGGAAAGGGCCGAACGCACACGCTCGCGTTGTTGCTGATCCAGGGTCTCCATCAGCTCATGGACGACGTCTCGCGGCAGCTCGGAGGCCAGATCAGCAAGTTCGTCGGCATCCATGTCCTTGGCGGCAGCCAGGAGCTCGTGATCGTCCATGTCGGCGATCAGCGTTTCACGGACGGAGTCGGATACTTCGAGAAGAATGTCGCCGTCGCGATCAGCCTTGACCAACTGCCAGAGCGTCAGACGATCGTCCAGCGGCAGGGCTTCAAGAATGTAGGCAACGTCGGCGGAGTGCAGATCATCGAGCTTGCGTTGCAGCTCGACGAGATTTTGCCGGTGGACCAGGTTCTCGACCCGGTCATGATGTGCGCCTTCCTGGCGGTGAGTCAGGTCTTCGACGACCCGTTGGCGCTGCAGCAGCTCAACGACCTGAGCCAGGCGATCCTGCAGGCTTTCCTGTGTTTTCTTTACTTCGATTTCGGACATAGGCGAACTCCACTCCCAGCAGCGGGGCACGCCGGAAGGATCAATCAGTCAATTCATGATTGGTAAAACGGGGTACTGAGTAACTACTGGGTAAGTCCATGGAGGTTTTCCATAAGCCCCGGCGGGGCTGACGGGCGCAATGATACACCGCCTGACGGTTTTAAACGTTAAAAATCTAGGCTGAAACAAGCGCTTGCGAGACAAACCTGAGCGCTGTCCTGACTCTTCAGACTGCGACGACTCATCCTGAAAAGAAAACACACCGACGGTGAAAAAACTGCCGGCTACGCTTGAGGAGGAACGTCATGGAGGACGCCGAATGCCATCGAAAACATCCCGATTCATGCTGACCACCCTGCTCTGCCTCCCACCCACAGGGAACGCAACGACACTTCATCGCTGCGAAGCCCCTGACGGCAGCCTCACCTTCACGACACTGAGCTGCGCGAACGATGAGCATCTTTCACTTCAGGAGGTACGCCCCTACTCGCCTGGCTCGACGGTGGCACTGATGCCCGAAGCCCGGCACGAAGAAATATCCGGTATGAATATCAGAAAACGCGAAATGGCCGTCGTAGGGCGCACCCAGGACAAATGCGGAGATCTGATCGACGCGCGACAGAAGCGCGAAGCAATCATCAATCAACGAATCATCGCCGGCATGAGCCAACAGGACGTTGAAAGCGCCCTGGGCAAACCCGACAAGGTGAGCATTCGCAATTCGGCAACGAGCTATCGTTACGACCTCAAGCGAGGTCGCAGTGCTCAAGTCGATTTTGATGAAAAAGGATGCGTGACGGGAAAAGCCAAATCCCGGACAGCAAAAAGCCCGCGTTAAACGCGGGCTTTCTGGTATATGGTGCACTCGACAGGATTCGAACCTGTGACCGCTCGGTTCGTAGCCGAGTACTCTATCCAGCTGAGCTACGAGTG
>NZ_JBXANC010000006.1:84895-515593 GCF_058801265.1 Pseudomonas sp. GW822-FHT03F08
GCACTCGACAGGATTCGAACCTGTGACCGCTCGGTTCGTAGCCGAGTACTCTATCCAGCTGAGCTACGAGTGCATTTTGTGTTTTTAGACCAGACCACAACTGGCTGAAACCAAGTTACTTACATTGCTGCAACTAACTCTTAAATGGTGCACTCGACAGGATTCGAACCTGTGACCGCTCGGTTCGTAGCCGAGTACTCTATCCAGCTGAGCTACGAGTGCATTTGTGTTTGTTAGACCAGATCACACCTGGTTGAAGCCGAGTCATTTACATTGCTGCAATTGACTCTTAAATGGTGCACTCGACAGGATTCGAACCTGTGACCGCTCGGTTCGTAGCCGAGTACTCTATCCAGCTGAGCTACGAGTGCATTTGTGTTTGTTAGACCAGATCACACCTGGTTGAAGCCGAGTCATTTACATTGCTGCAATTGACTCTTAAATGGTGCACTCGACAGGATTCGAACCTGTGACCGCTCGGTTCGTAGCCGAGTACTCTATCCAGCTGAGCTACGAGTGCATTTGTTGCGCCGCATTATAGCCCGTCTAATCTCTATTCCAACCACTTTTTCTATTAATTTCAACAACTTACAGAAAAAGCCAGATTACAACGTACTAAGCAAATAATGGCGGAGAACGGGGGATTCGAACCCCCGACACCCTTGTGAGGTGTACTCCCTTAGCAGGGGAGCGCCTTCGGCCACTCGGCCAGCTCTCCGCAACACGGGGCGTATCTTAACCAACCTTTTCCCCGTTTGCAAACATAAAAATCAATAAAAATTAATGACTTGGTTCTTCGTCCTTCTCTTTCTTTATACGCAGGTAGATTTCCTCACGGTGCACGGCGACCTCTTTCGGGGCGTTGACGCCGATACGCACTTGATTTCCTTTGACGCCGAGCACGGTCACGGTGATTTCGCCATCACCGATAATCAGGCTTTCTGCGCACCGACGAGTCAGAATCAGCATACCTTTCTCCTCACGCGAATCATTTCAGGGACAACAGTCTGCAAAAAAAAGGCACCCGACCTACAACCGGAGCGATCGTAGCCCTACATGCCTGAGTATTGACCAGCGCGAGCAAAAGAACAGTTCAGGGCTCGCGCCATTCAAAAAATAAAGGGCGCGGTCAGACCGCGCCCTTCATTGACCAGGATTACTCGCCCTGACGGGCCGGAGCGTCCAGTTCGAAAGCCGTGTGCAGGGCGCGCACGGCCAATTCCAGGTACTTCTCTTCAATCACTACGGAAACCTTGATTTCCGAAGTCGAGATCATCTGGATGTTGATGCTTTCCTTCGCCAGGGATTCGAACATGCGGCTGGCCACACCTGCGTGGGAACGCATGCCGACGCCGACGATCGAGACCTTGGCAATCTTGGTGTCGCCGACGACTTCACGGGCACCGATCTCGCGAGCGGTGTTTTCCAGCACGGTCTGTGCGGCCTGGTAGTCATTGCGGTGCACGGTGAAGGTGAAGTCGGTGGTGTTATCGTGCGCGACGTTCTGCACGATCATGTCGACTTCGATGTTCGCGGCACTGATCGGGCCGAGAATCTTGAACGCCACGCCCGGGGTGTCTGGCACGCCACGGATGGTCAGCTTGGCTTCATCGCGGTTGAAAGCGATGCCGGAAATGATCGGCTGTTCCATGGTTTCCTCTTCATCAATAGTAATGAGGGTGCCCGGACCCTCCTTGAAGCTGTGCAGTACGCGCAGCGGAACGTTGTACTTGCCGGCGAACTCCACCGCGCGGATCTGCAGCACCTTGGAACCGAGGCTGGCCATTTCCAGCATCTCTTCGAAGGTGATCTTGTCCAGACGCTGAGCAACCGATACCACACGCGGGTCAGTGGTGTAGACACCATCGACGTCGGTGTAGATCTGGCATTCGTCAGCCTTCAACGCAGCGGCCAGCGCCACGCCGGTGGTGTCGGAACCACCACGACCCAGGGTCGTGATGTTGCCGTGCTCGTCGACGCCCTGGAAACCGGCGACCACAACCACGCGGCCGGCCTTCAGGTCGCCGCGAATCTTCTGGTCATCAATCTGCAAGATACGCGCTTTATTGTGCGCACTGTCCGTCAGGATCCGCACCTGGTTGCCGGTGTACGACACCGCTGGCACACCACGCTTGATCAGCGCCATGGCCAACAGGGCAATCGTCACCTGCTCACCGGTGGAAACGATCACGTCCAGTTCACGCGGAACCGGTTGATCTTCGCCACTGATTTGCTTGGCCAGATCGATCAGACGGTTGGTTTCGCCGCTCATTGCAGACAGCACAACCACCAGGTCATCGCCGGCATCGCGGAATTTCTTAACCTTGTCGGCGACCTGCTCGATTCTCTCGACAGTGCCGACCGAGGTGCCTCCAAATTTCTGTACGATCAAAGCCATTTCAAAGCCGCCTCTGCCCATGAAGGGCGCCCAATAATCACTCAAACAGCCGCCGGGCCCGCCACTAGACTGCGGGCCCGTCAAGCCGTCTTATAAACCCTGCTCGACGAATGGAACGGTCAGCGCCAGTGCGCCATCCAGTGCGCCAGCGTCGACACCGCCGCCCTGCGCCATGTCCGGACGACCACCGCCCTTCCCGCCCACTGCCGCAGCAGCCTGCTTCATCAAATCACCGGCTTTGAGTTGGCCAGTCAGGTCCTTGGTCACACCTGCAACCAGTACGACCTTTTCCTCATGGACACTGCCGAGCAGGATCACTGCGCGACCGAGTTTGTTTTTCAGCTGATCGACCAGCGCCAGCAGCGCCTTGCCGTCCTGACCATCCAGACGCACGGCCAGGACCTTCACGCCCTTGACGTCCACGGCCGAGGCCGACAGATCGTCGCCTGCGGCAGCAGCGGCCTTGGCCTGCAACTGCTCGAGCTGCTTTTCAAGCGCACGGTTGCGCTCCAGCACAGCCGACAGCTTGTCGATCAGGTTGTCGCGGCTGCCCTTGACCAGGCTGGCCGCTTCCTTGAGTTGTTCTTCCGCCGCGTTCAAGTAGGCCAGCGCCGCAGCGCCGGTGACCGCTTCGATACGACGCACACCCGATGCCACACCGCCTTCGCTGATGATTTTCAGCAGGCCGATGTCGCCGGTACGGTTGGCGTGGATACCGCCGCACAGCTCGACGGAGAAATCACCGCCCATGCTCAGCACGCGCACGTTGTCGCCGTACTTCTCGCCGAACAGCGCCATCGCGCCTTTCTGCTTGGCGGTTTCGATGTCGGTTTCTTCGGTTTCAACAGCGGAGTTCTTGCGGATCTCGGCGTTGACGATGTCTTCCAGCGCTTTGATTTGCTCAGGCTTGATCGCTTCAAAGTGGCTGAAGTCGAAACGCAGGCGCTGGCTATCAACCAACGAACCTTTCTGTTGAACATGCTCACCGAGCACCTGACGCAATGCAGCGTGCAGCAAGTGGGTGGCCGAATGGTTCAACGAAGTCGCATGACGCACTTCGGCATCCACGTGGGTTTCCACTGGCGCGCCGATGAGCAGGCTGCCGGACGCCAGCACGCCGTGGTGCAGGAACGCGCCGCCGGTCTTGGTGGTGTCGCGCACATCGAAGCGGCTGTTGCCGGCCTGCAGATAACCGCAGTCGCCCACCTGGCCACCGGACTCAGCGTAGAACGGCGTCTGATTCAGAACGATCACCGCCTCTTCGCCTTCATTCAAGACGTCGACCGACTGGCCATCTTTATAGATAGCGACAATTTTCGCCGAACCGCTGGTGTCGGTGTAACCGGTGAACTCGGTGGCCACATCAACCTTGACCAGCGTGTTGTAGTCCAGACCGAACGAACTGGCCGAACGTGCACGAACACGCTGGGCTTCCATCTCGCGTTCGAAACCGACTTCGTCGATGGTCAGGCTGCGCTCGCGAGCGATGTCCGCAGTCAGGTCCATCGGGAAACCGTAGGTGTCGTAGAGTTTGAACACCACGTCACCCGGCACTACGGTGCCTTTGAGTTCCAGCAGATCCTGCTCGAGGATCTTCAAGCCGTGATCCAGAGTCTTGGAGAACTGCTCTTCTTCGGCCTTGAGCACGCGTTCGATGTTCGATTGCTGCTTCTTCAGTTCCGGGAACGCTTCGCCCATTTCGGCGACCAGCGCTGCAACGATCTTGTAGAAGAAGCTGCCGGTGGCGCCCAGCTTGTTACCGTGACGGCAGGCACGACGGATGATCCGGCGCAGCACGTAGCCACGGCCTTCGTTGGACGGCAGCACGCCGTCGGCGATCAGGAAACCGCACGAACGGATGTGGTCCGAAACAACCTTGAGCGACGACTGATCGCCATTTTCGCAGCCGATTGCTTCGGCCGATGCGCTCAGCAGGTTCTTGAACAGGTCGATTTCGTAGTTGGAATTGACGTGCTGCATCACCGCACTGATCCGCTCCAGGCCCATGCCGGTATCCACCGACGGCGCTGGCAACGGATGCAACACGCCGTCGGCGGTGCGGTTGAACTGCATGAACACGTTGTTCCAGATCTCGATGTAACGGTCGCCGTCTTCTTCCGGCGAACCCGGTGGGCCGCCCCAGATGTGGTCGCCGTGATCGTAGAAAATCTCGGTGCATGGGCCGCACGGGCCGGTATCGCCCATGGTCCAGAAGTTGTCGGACGCGTAAGGCGCGCCTTTGTTGTCGCCGATGCGGATCATGCGCTCGACCGGCACACCGACTTGTTGGGTCCAGATGTCATACGCTTCGTCGTCGGAGGCGTAGACGGTGACCCAGAGCTTTTCCTTCGGCAGTTTCAGGACACCGGTCAGGAACGTCCAGGCGAAGGTAATCGCGTCATGCTTGAAATAGTCACCGAAGCTGAAGTTACCCAGCATTTCGAAGAAGGTGTGGTGACGGGCGGTATAACCGACGTTTTCCAGGTCGCTGTTCTTGCCACCGGCACGCACGCATTTCTGGCTGCTGGTCGCACGGGTGTACGCGCGCTTTTCCTGGCCCAGGAAGCAGTCCTTGAACTGGTTCATCCCCGCGTTGGTGAACAGCAGGGTTGGGTCGTTGCCCGGAATCAAAGAGCTGGAGGCTACACGGGTGTGGCCTTGCTCTTCGAAGAAGCGAAGGAAGGCTTCACGGATTTCTGCGCTTTTCATTAGGTTCTTCCACGGAGGCTGCGGCCAAAGGCCTGTACGAAACGTCAACAGACGAAACGACGGCAAAGGGCCGCATTATATCGGCCCTGCGCGCGGGGTACAGCGTGTTTATACGATAGAAACGGTCAATTGAGGGGCTAACGCTGTCACTTGCGCGAAAACTCGACGAATGTCGCGATCACTTGCTCGATTTGCGAACGATTGACGTCCATGTGCGTGACCATCCGCAGACGGGCGGCAGCGCTCAATTTGATCCCGCGCTCGGCGGCAAACGCCTTGATCGCCTCGGCACGGTCGCCCATCTGCACGTAAACCATGTTGGTCTGCACCGGCTCGACGGTGAAACCGGCCGCACGCAGGCCTTCGGCCAGAAATTGCGCGTTGGCATGATCATCCGCCAGACGCTCGATGTTGTGATCCAGCGCGTACAGCCCCGCCGCCGCCAATAACCCGGCCTGACGCATGCCGCCGCCGACCATCTTGCGCAGGCGCCGCGCCTTGCCGATCAACTCGACCGAACCGCAAAGCACCGAGCCGACCGGCGCGCCTAGGCCTTTGGACAGGCACACCGACACTGAATCGAAGTGTTGCGTGATTTCCCGGGCATCGACCCCAAGCTTGACCGCCGCGTTGTACAGCCGCGCGCCGTCCAGATGCAGGGCCAGTCCGTTGTCCTGAGTGAACTGGCGAGCCCGGGCCAGATACTCCAGCGGCAGCACTTTGCCTTGCATGGTGTTTTCCAGCGCCAGCAGACGGGTGCGGGCGAAGTGAAAGTCGTCAGGCTTGATCGCCGCCGCCACCTGATCCAGGTCCAGCGAGCCATCGGCCTGCACTTCCAGCGGCTGCGGCTGGATCGAACCGAGTACCGCTGCGCCACCGCCCTCGTACTTGTAGGTGTGCGCCTGCTGACCAACGATGTACTCGTCACCGCGTTCGCAATGCGCCATCAAGCCCAGCAAGTTGCTCATGGTGCCCGTCGGGACGAACAGCGCCGCAGCAAAACCCAGCCGTTTTGCCAGTTCGGTTTCCAGACGATTGACCGTCGGATCTTCGCCATACACATCATCACCGGTGGCCGCAGCGGTCATCGCGTCGAGCATGGCGGGAGTCGGTTGGGTGACGGTGTCGCTGCGAAGATCGATAACACTCATGAACCTGGCCTCTAGTCAGCAGGGGAAATCCCTTTTCGTAGAGGAATTACTGCGGGCATGGCGCGGATTAATCAACCCTCGCGCAAGGAAAAGTCGTTTCCACGCTTCGAAAAATCCGATGGCAATCATCACAAAGGCGCAATGCACAGCCCGCCGATCTGTGTTAAAAACGCTGCGCCGCCCGATAAAGGGTGGCGAAACGTTCTCAGGGCGGGGTGCAATTCCCCACCGGCGGTAATTGCGCGCAATGCGCATAGCCCGCGAGCGCTTGGTGTCAGGCACGGCAAAAGCCGTGAGCGGCGGCAAGGTCAGCAGACCCGGTGTGATTCCGGGGCCGACGGTCATAGTCCGGATGAAGAGAGAACGGGATTGACGCCAAAGGGCCGTCCGCCGTGTTCGCGCGAGCGTGCGTACCCTTGAATCCCTTTCGATTCATAACGCCCTGTTTTTCACACAAACAGGAGTCAGAACATGCAACCCACCGCTATCGACAGCAAAAGCAAACACACTCACGGCGAGCGCGTCGCGTTCATCCAGGCCTGCTGGCACAAGGAAATCGTCGACCAGAGCCGTAAAGGCTTCCTCGCCGAAATGATCGCCCAGGGCTATCAGGAATCGGACATCGATTTCTTCGAAGTCGGCGGCGCCTTTGAAATGCCTCTGCACGCCAAGCTGCTGGCCAAGACCGGCCGTTATGCCGGTATCGTCGCGGCCGCCCTGGTGGTGGACGGCGGGATCTACCGTCACGAATTCGTCGCCCAGTCGGTCGTCAGCGGCCTGATGCAGGTTCAGCTGGAAACCGAAGTGCCGGTGTTCTCGGTATCGCTGACCCCGCACCACTTCCATGCCGGCGAAGAACACCAGAAGTTCTTCTTCGAGCATTTCGTGCACAAGGGTCAGGAAGCGGCGAAGACGTGCGCGGATACGCTGCAGAAAGTGCGTGCGTTGCGCCGCACCGAGCCGCGCGCCGTAGCGGTCTGATGCAATAACGATATCCCCCGCGCTGCGCGGGGGAGATTCAGTGTCAGGCCAACTGCGCGTCAGTGGTCGGCACAATCAAAATGCCCGCCCGCAGGCCGTTCTTGACCTTGGGATTGGGGAAGATGATCCGCGCGCCCTGCTCCTCGATGATCCAGCGGGTATTGGCCAGGTCTTCGGCCAGCACATAACCCACATCCAGTTCCGAAAAGTTTTCGATGTCCGCCGGCAGGTTCAGGCGGAACGCATCGCTGTGCTTGATGATTTCCCGGGCCACGCTGAACAGTTGCAGACCGTCCAGCCCCTGCTCGGCCATCTCCGGCTCGGTGCCTTCGATGATCTGCTTCAGACGGGTTTCCAGCAGCGACACATTGACCCCGGCGTTCTGCCCGAACGGCCGCGCCTTGCCCAGTTCCAGTGTGAAGGACTCGGCACCGAGCTTGTCGTAGGTGTAGGAGCTGAACACGATCGACGGCTTGTTCTGCAACAGCACCGCCTCCATGCCGGCCGCACGCAGACGGGACAGTTCAAGACGGGAATGCTGGCGACCCTCCTTCCACGGATACAGGGCGAACTGCTCGATCTTCGAACCGCGAATCGCCGTGTGCAGGTCGTAGTGCAGACGCTGACGATCAGGAAGGCTGAAGAAGCTCGCGGCCAGACGTTCCAGCTCGCAGGCGCGCAGGGCTTCGGAACCGCTGCTTTGTTCGTGACGGCCGTTGAACAGCCGATTGACGTCCTGCTCGATGAAACGCTCGCCCTTGCGAATCGCTTCCGGGTTGCCGAACAGGAACAGAATGCGTGCGCGCGGCTTCAAGTCGCCGCGGGCAATGTCATGCAGCAACCGGTCGAGCAATTCGATCGGCGCCGTTTCGTTGCCGTGGATCCCTGCCGACAGCAGCAGGTCCAGGCCATTGTCGCGTGCTTCGGGTGGCCGGACTTCCAGCGCACCCTCGCTCAACCAGCGCATGCGCACGCCTTCGACAGTCAGTTGAGTCTTCTCCGCCGGTTCGCGGCCGGCGAGGGTCAGTTCAAGCAGTTTGCCGAGGGCGAGCATAGAGCGGTTTCCTTAGTGGTCGTGGTTGCAATCCGGGCCGTGCACGTGGTCTTCGTCGTCGCCGAGGTCAGCCGGTTCCATCTCCAGTTGCAGACTTACCAGATTAGTCGCCAATGGGCGCAACAGCAGGTTGGCGTATTCAGCATCGCCTTCTTCGACGTCCACGCCGATCAACAGTTGGCCGCGGCCGTCCTGCTGGATCCACAGCTCTTTGCCTTGCCACATGACCGCGACGCGGGTGCAGGAAGTTTCCAGTTGCTTGCCGTCGGTGTCTTCAAGGATCAGCCGCAGGGAATCGCTCATGTCTTTTTTACGCTCTGTTGGGGTGACAAGCCGCGCGCCGCGTTCAGGCGGCGCGCCGGCCATCAATTGATCTGGAATGGATAAACCGCGCCCAGTTTAAGGATTTGCGTCAGTTCATCCAGTGCCGTCCGGCATTCAAGCAGCAATTGCGGGTCCGCCAGATCGCTTTCGCTCAGGCGGTCGCGGTAGTGCTTTTCAACCCATGCGGTCAACGAACCGTACAACGGGGCGGTCATGATAACCCCTGGGTTGACGGCCGCCAGCTCGGTTTCGTTGAGCGCGACGCGCAGTCGCAGGCACGCCGGGCCACCGCCGTTCTGCATGCTTTGCTTGAGGTCGAAAACCTTCACTTCACGGATCAGGCCGCCGGAGCTGGTCAGGCCTTGCAGGTAATTCCACACGCGCTCGTTGCCACGGCACTCTTCCGGCACGATCAGCAGCATCGAACCATCAGGGCGCGACAGCAACTGGCTGTTGAACAGGTAAGAACGCACCGCGTCGTCCACGGTGACCGCCGAGCGTGGCACGCAGACCGACTGGAACTTGCCGCCGACCTTGGCCAGCTTGGTTTGCAACTCGGCCAGCATCTGCTCGGTGTCGAGGAACGCGTCCTCGTGATAGAACAGCACCTCGCCGTTACCTACCGCGATCACGTCGTTGTGGAACACGCCCTGATCGATCACGGCCGGATTCTGCTGCGCGTAGACCACGCCTTCGTCACGCAGGCCGTGCAGACGGGCAACGGCTTGCGAGGCTTCGAGGGTCTGGCGCGCCGGGTACTTTTGCGGCGCCGGGTAACGGGTGTCGAACGCACTGCGACCGAACACGAAGAATTCGACGCCCGCCTCGCCATACTCACGGCAGAAACGCGTGTGGTTGGCCGCGCCTTCGTCGCCGAACTGCGCCACCGCCGGCAATGCGGCGTGGTGAGCAAAGTGTTGCTGGTCAGCGAACATCGCACCGAGCACGCGGCTGGTGGTCGGGTGCTCGATGCTGCGGTGATATTTGCAGTTCAGGTTGGCGGCGGTGAAATGCACGCGACCGTCAGCGGTGTCGGCACTCGGGCTGACCGTGGCCGCGTTGGCCACCCACATGCTCGACGCCGAGCAACTGGCGACCAGCAGCGGCATCGCGTCTTTCGCGGCGCGCTCGATGACCTGGGCGTCGGTGCCGCTGAAACCCAGACGGCGCAAAGCGGCCACGTCCGGACGCTCCTGCGGTGCGAGAACGCCCTGCTGAAAGCCCATTTCCATCAGCGCTTTCATTTTCGCCAGGCCTTGCAGCGCCGCTTCCTTCGGATTCGAGGACTGCTGGCTGTTGCTCTGGGACGCAACGTTGCCGTAGGACAGACCACCGTAGTTATGGGTCGGCCCCACTAGACCGTCAAAATTGACTTCAAAGGATTTCATCAGCGAGGCTCCACGAGAATCTGTTTTTATAGGCATCAAATAACAATCGAGTGCAATCGAGGCGCGACGCGCCTCACGCCATCTTCACGCCAGGCGTCAGGGCCGCCGGCATCACCAGGCTCGGGGTTTCCAGCGAGGCCACCGGGTACGCGCAGTAATCCGCCGCGTAGTAGGCACTGGCGCGGTGGTTGCCCGAAGCGCCGACACCGCCGAACGGCGCGCTGCTCGCAGCACCCGTCAGCTGTTTGTTCCAGTTGACAATACCGGCACGGCTTTCCAGCCAGAACTGCTGGTAGCGCTCTTCGGAATCCGACAGCAAGCCAGCGGCCAGACCAAACGCGGTGTCGTTGGCTTCGGCAATCGCCGCCGCGAAATCGGCGTAGCGGATCACTTGCAGCAACGGGCCGAACAGTTCTTCGTCGGAGCGATCGGCAACCGCCGTCACATCAACGATGCCCGGGGTCAGCAGCGCCGACTGCGCCTGTGGCTGAGTCATTGCCAGCAGCGACACTGCGCCATTGGCCAGCAGATGTGCCTGGGCATCCATCAACGCTTTCGCCGCGCCGAGGGAAACCACCGAGCCCATGAACGGCGCCGGCTGCTGATCAAACGCGCCGACTTCGATGGTCGAGCTGACGTCCACCAGACGCTTGAGCAGACTGTCGCCCCACGCGCCTTGCGGCACCAGCAGACGACGGGCGCAGGTGCAACGCTGACCGGCGGAAATGAACGCCGATTGAATGATCGTGTACACCGCCGCATCGAGGTCAGCGACCTGATCGACCACCAGCGGGTTGTTGCCGCCCATTTCCAGCGCGAGGATCTTGTCCGGACGACCGGCAAACTGCTGGTGCAGGTGATTGCCGGTACGACTCGAACCGGTGAAGAACAGACCGTCGATGCCCGGGTTCGCCGCCAGAGCGATCCCGGTCTCACGGGCGCCTTGCAGCAGGTTCAGCACGCCGGCCGGCAGACCGGCCTCGATCCAGCACTTGACCGTCAGCTCGGCGACTTTCGGCGTCAGCTCGCTTGGCTTGAACAGCACGCTGTTACCGGCCAGCAGCGCCGGCACGATGTGGCCGTTCGGCAAATGCCCAGGGAAGTTGTAAGGGCCGAACACCGCTACCACGCCGTGGGGCTTGTGGCGCAACACGGCGGTGGCGTCGCCCAATGGACCGCTCTTCTCGCCAGTACGTTCGCGGTAGCTTTGCACCGAGATCGCGATCTTGTTGACCATGCTGGTGACTTCGGTCGCAGCTTCCCACAGCGGCTTGCCGGTTTCCTCACCGATGGTGCGGGCCAGCTCGTCGGCGTGGTTTTTCAGCGCGGCGGCGAAAGCCTCAAGCACGCTGATGCGCTCTTCCAGGGTACGACGGGCCCAGCTCGGGAACGCCTGACGCGCAGCCTGCACGGCCGACTCGACCTGAGCGGCAGTGGCGCCCTCCCCCGACCACAGCACTTGCTGGGTCACCGGGTTCAGCGATTGAAAGGCCTCGCCCTGACCGGCCAGCCACTCACCTGCGATGTATAGCGAATTCATTATTTCGACTCCCGAGCAGCGGACAACGCCACGGCGCGAACCTGATCGCCAGCGTTGAGTTGAAGACGTTTGGCGGTCAGCGGATCGACCACCAGGGTGCCGGCGGCCAGACGGGCCGGCGCAGCCGTGATGCGGCAGTCTTCGCGTTTGCGGTTATGGATGATGAACGGCGTGGCGTCTTCGCCCGGCGTGCCGATGGCCAGCACCAGCGCCTCGCTGTCACGCACCGCGCGGATCTTGCTGGTCTCGCACTCGATGGCCGGGCCGGCATCGAAGATGTCGACATAGCCCTGATAGCTGAAGCCTTCGCTCTTGAGCATCGCCAGCGCCGGCTCGGTGTCCGGGTGCACCTGGCCGATGACGTTGCGCGCGTCCGGCGACAGGAAGCAGGTGTACAGCGGGAATTTCGGCATCAGTTCGGCGATGAACGCCTTGTTGCCGACGCCGGTCAGGTAATCGGCCTGGCTGAATTCCATTTTGAAGAAGTGACGGCCCAGGCTTTCCCAGAACGGCGAACGGCCGGCTTCATCCGACACACCGCGCATCTCGGCAATGATCTTGTTGCCGAACAGCTGCGGGAATTCGGCGATGAACAGCATCCGCGCCTTGGACAGCATGCGACCGTTGAGGCCGGTGCGGTAGTCGGCGTGCAGGAACAGCGAGCACAGTTCGGAGTTGCCGGTCAGGTCGTTGGCCAGGAACAGCGTCGGGATCTCGCGATAGATGTTCAGCTCCTGCGAGGCGCTGACGGTCAGGCCGACACGGAAGTTGTACCAAGGCTCGCGCAGACCGACGGCGCCGGCGATGGCGGAAATCCCCACCACGCGACCGTTGTCGTCTTCGAGCACGAACAGGTAGTCCGCGTCGCCACGGCCGGCTTCACCGCGAAAGGTCTTCTCGGCCCAGCCGACCCGGTGGGTCAGGCGCTCTTCGTTGGCCGGCAACGTGGTCAGGCCGGTGCCGGTGCTGCGGGCCAGGTCGATCAGAGCGGACAAATCGCTGCTGCGTACGGGACGAACAATCATGCTATCTCCTCAAACGGGCCGCCGTGGCCACCCGTGAAACTCGCTAAGGCGTTAAACCGCCACCAGGCGCACGCTGGCACCTTCACCGACGCCCAGGGCTTCGGCCGCTTCCAGATCCAGGGTCACCGGTTTGCCCGGCGCGTAATCCAGTTCCAGCAATACCGCGCGGTAATCCTGCAACTGGGCATTGGCCACCAGATACTGGCGCCCGGCACCTTTGACCGGCTCGCCGATCTTCACCGGCACCACACGGCTCTGGGCGATCGAACGGATCCCCGAGACGCGTGCATGCAGGGTCGGGCCACCGTCGAAAATGTCGATGTAGTGATCGGTCTCGAAGCCTTCGCGCATCAGGATGTCGAAGGTGATCTGCGCACGCGGGTGAACCTGGCCCATCGCTTCCTGAGCAGAATCCGGCAGCAGCGGCACGTAGATCGGGTAATGCGGCATCAGTTCGGCGAGGAACGTGCGGCTTTTCAGGCCACACAGACGCTCGGCCTCGGCGTAGTTCAAGTCGAAGAAGTTGCGACCGATGGCGTCCCAGAATGGCGAGTCGCCGTTCTCGTCGCTGTAACCGACGATCTCGGTCACCACCGAATCAGCGAACCGCTCCGGGTGGCTGGCGACGAACAGCAGACGGCCACGGGAGTTGAGTTCCGAGAACGGCGAACCCACAAGCTCGCGCTGCACGTAGAAACTGGTCAGCAGACTGTTGCCGGTCAGGTCGTGGCATTGCGAGAGCACGTGGATCTTGTTGTGGATCTTCAGCTCGCGGGAAGCGTGCACGAAGGTCTCGTTGCGAAAGCTGTAGAACGGCTCGGAATAACCGGCCGAAGCGACGATCGCCGAGCAGCCCACCAGTTTGCCGGTGGCGGTGTCTTCAAGGACGAAGAAGTAACTTTCTTCACCGTTGAAGCTCACTTCGGCAGCAAACGAGGCTTCGCTCGCGGCGATCTTGTCGCTCAGGCGTTCAACGTCATCCGGCAAGGAAGTGACACCAATCGGGCTGTCCGCAGCCAGACGCTGTACCTCGCCCAGATCAGCCATTTGCGCGGGGCGCATCACCAGCATGGTGTCACTCCTTTCTCAACTTCAGGTCGGCGAAAGCGCCGACTCGGGAAAAAAATGCCGGGCAGGCCCGGCACAGGAAAATTGTCCCGCCACCAGTCCATGACGACAGGCGGCGGGCGGTCTTGCATGAATCAGGCTTGGGTCAGTTTCGCTGCAGCACGTTCGAAGCGATCCAGACCGGCGTCGATATCCGCGTCTTCAACCACCAGGCTCGGGGCGAAACGGATCACGTCCGGACCCGCCTGCAGAATCATCAGGCCTTCTTTTTCAGCGGCGTTGAAGATGTCCTTGGCCTTGCCTTTCCAGGCATCGCTCAGCACGCAACCGATCAGCAGACCGAGGCCACGCACCTGGGTGAACAGGCCGTACTTCTCGCCGATCTGTTGCAGGCGGGTCTTGAACTTGTCGTGCTTGGCGTTGACGCCGTTCAGCACCTCAGGGGTGTTGATCACGTCGATCACCGCTTCGGCCACGGCGCACGCCAGCGGGTTGCCGCCGTACGTGGTGCCGTGCGTGCCGACGACCAGGTGCTTGGCCAGCGCTTCGGTGGTCAGCATCGCGGCGATCGGGAAGCCGCCGCCCAGGCTCTTGGCGCTGGTCAGGATGTCCGGAACCACACCGTAATGCTGGTAGGCGAACAGGTTGCCGGTACGGCCCATGCCGGTCTGCACTTCGTCGAACACCAGCAGCGCGTTGTTCGCGTCGCACAGTTCACGGGCACCTTGCAGGTAAGCCAGCTCGGCCGGCAGTACGCCGCCCTCGCCCTGGATCGGTTCCAGAACGACCGCGCAGGTCTTGTCCGAAACAGCGGCTTTCAGAGCCGCCAGATCGTTGTACGGTACGTGGGTGATGCCGGTGATTTTCGGGCCGAAACCGTCGGAGTACTTCGACTGGCCACCGACGTTCACGGTGAACAGAGTACGGCCGTGGAAGCTGTTGAGCGCAGCGATGATTTCGTACTTCTCGGTGCCGAAACGGTCGAACGCAACCCGACGGGCCAGCTTGAAAGCGGCCTCGTTGGCTTCGGCGCCGGAGTTGCAGAAGAACACGCGCTCGGCGAAGGTGGCGTCGATCAGCTTGTGCGCCAGGCGCAGGGCCGGTTCGTTGGTGAACACGTTGGACACGTGCCACAGCTTGTTCGCTTGCTCGGTCAAGGCACCGACCAGCGCCGGGTGCGCGTGACCCAATACGTTGACGGCGATGCCGCCGGCGAAGTCGATCAGCTCGCGGCCGGCCTGGTCCCAGACGCGGGAACCGGCGCCACGCACCGGAATGAAAGCGGCAGGCGCGTAGTTGGGAACCATAACCTGGTCGAAATCGGCGCGTTGTACCGCAGCGTGCTCAACGGACATCGGAGTCTCCTGATGAGGGCCACCCGCCTGAAACTGGCGAGCGATGGGGGGATTGTAAGGACAGTTTTCAGCCCGGCCTTGCCGCCAAGCGACAACTTCTTATAGCGCAAACCCCGGATTTTCCCGGGTTTACGGCAATGCGACATATAGCGTCGCAAAGGCGCAGTTTAAACTGCCGCCGGCCATTGCAGCACTCCTGCGAGCTTATCAATTGCGAAGGCGCTTGCTGTCATACATATGTACCACCGGACACGGGATGCATTTTGCTCTGCTTGAGCTCCTTATCGACGCTCAAGGACGCCAACGATGTCTTCCACCACCGGGCAATCGCTCAACCCCGCTTCTCACTATGAACCGCTGGCCAAAGCGATCCCCGAATGGCTGGGCAAGGCCTCTCCCGCCCGACGCTCCGCATTGAAGAACAGCCGTCTCTCCCTCACCGACTCGCTCAAGTCAGCCCCGCGACCGCAGCACGACGCCCTCAGAAACGCCATCACCCAGCACATGACGGCACAAAATGCTGTCGATCAAATGCTCGACCGCGTGCAAAACGCCAGCACCTTCGCCGAGCCTCTGCTGACCGAGGCGCTGAAGTCGCGCTTCGACCTGGACGTGAATGTCAGGGAAACCTTTTTGCAGTTGTATATCCTCGTCACAGCGGCTGGCATGACCACCGGCACCCGGACGTGGACGGTGTCTCTGCTGGAGGCGGCGCTGCATAACTTTGAGGTTGGCGAAACAGAAGCCGGGGCGTATGCCAGCGGCTCCTCGTTCATCACCCGCCCGTCGGCGACGGGGCAATTCGAAACGCTGGCGCCGCTCAATGCGAAACCCGGCATCCCGGCCTTTACCCGTCTTTGCCGGGAGCTGGATATCGGCGCCCGCTACAAGAACTATCTCGAGGAAAACCTCGCGATTTCCAACCCGGTCGCGGCTGCTGTGCTGAGACACAAAGTCAACGCGACGCAAAAAACCGCACTGCGAGTCGCACTGAAGATGGCCCGGATGAAGGGCGATATCAGTGAAGCGAATCTGCTGTCGATTGAAAGCCTGCTGGATGGCGCAACCACCGTATTGATGAACGGCCAGCCAATGCGGTGCCACGACCTGACGATGATGTCGGTCGCCCTGACCGGGATCGTGATATTTGCGCCAGACCTCGAACGCACGAAAACCGCAGTCAGTGTGGTGGCTTACTTACCGGATGACCCGGAGCATCCGATCAAGGAGTACCGCTCCACCGCAGACCTTGCAAAAGAACTGATCCGGCAATTGCGCGGGACCGACTATCAGCGATTCTTCAGCCGCTTTTTCGCTCACGAGCAGCGTGGACAATTTTTCGGCCAGCTCAAGCAACGCCTGAGCGAAGTGAAATGGCACCCGCCCCAGGTCGGCAGTCAATTGCCGTCCTGGCACGAGACGCCCATCGAAAAGCCTGACCTGCAACTCGCTGTCACGCCCATCGTCGGCGATCTTTGGGAACATCTTTATCAGGGCAAGCTGAACAAGATCCTCAACGATGGGGCGGTGATTGCAGTTCCAACCGCAATGGTCGATCGCAATGCACGCTGGAGGCGCTGGGATTCATTTGTCAGTGTCGCGGCGTCGATCCTGGAAATTGCCGCGCTCGTCGTTTTGCCGTTCGTACCGTTTCTGGGCGAAATGATGATGGCGTACATCGCTTACCAACTGCTCGATGAGGTCTTTGAATCGGTCATCGACTGGACTGAAGCTCAAACGACCGAAGCCTGCGAACATTTCTTCGCAGCACTCGAATCGCTAATCCAGCTCGGCGCTTTCGGGATCGGTACCGGCATCGCCATGGCCGAATTGCCCAAGGTGTTGCCGGCCGAGGTGGTGGCGTTCATGGATCGCTTCCAGCCGGTGAAACTGCGTAACGGCAAAACCCTGTACTGGAAGCCGGATCTGCAAAGCTACGCCCGTGACATCGTGCCTGCGGCTGGTTCCACACCCGACGCGCAAGGCTTGCACTGGCATCAGGGTAAAAAACTGCTCCCGCTGGAGCAGGCGCACTTCGTCGTCAACGATCACGAGACACCCGGCAAGTTGCGGATCGAACACCCCGCGCGCACCGATGCCTATGAACCGATCGTGCGGCATAACGGCGAAGGTGCGTTTCATACCGAACTGGAAAATCCGCTGCAGTGGGACGGCGCCACCGTGCTGCGACGTATCGGCCCGCGCATGGAACCGTTCGCCCCGGCCCGGCGCGAGCGAATGCTTCAAGTCAGCGGCTACACCGAAGATGGCTTGCGCAAGATGCACGTGAATCAGGAGCGCGTGCCACCGTTGCTGGCCGACACCATCGAGCGCTTCAGGATCGATCAGGATCTGCAGACGTTCATCGAGCAACTGACCAGCGACGATCCAGCGATTTATCGCAAGGCCGATCCGTTGATCCAGCTTCAATTGCTCAACGAGCAGGGCTTGTGGCCGGACACCAAACGGCTGCGCCTGATCAATCCCCGGGGCGAAACGGTCTGGCAGTCCTCCGACAATGCGCAGCTCCCCCTGACAGACATTCACGCTGACCGGCTTATCGACAGCGACCTGCTCAAGACCTTGCTGCAAACCCTCGGCGAAGCCGAAATCCACGCCCTGCTCGATGAAGCGCTCGGACAGAAAATCGCCCTCGATGTACGCAGTCGTCAACTCAGGATCCGGCTCGCGCAGATCGCCGAACAGCAGCGCCCTGCTCTGTTCGAACAACGCTATCAATCACTCCAGCATCACGATACCCCGCTGGTGAAACAAGTGGCCCGGCACGTACCGCAACTGCCTGTCAGGATAACCGAAGAACTCATTCACACCGCCACCGGCACCGAGCTGCTGCAACTGGGCGAAGGCGCGTTTCCAGAGCGTCAGCAGCGACTCTCTGAAAACGCCCTGCACGAATTGCGGATCACCCGCGCCTATGAAGGACTGGAAATCGATTCGGTGCACAACCCGGATTCCGAAACCCTGGCACTGCACAGTCTGCCGCTGCTGCCGGGCTGGTCAGACGCGGTGAGTCTCGAAGTCCGCGACCAGTCGTTTGCAGGGAACAGGCTCGACACCACCGGCCCCGTGGGTGCTGCCATCGAGAAAATTCTGGTGCGCCGGGCCGACGGCACCTGGCAACCGTTCGACCAGGCCGGACTGGAACTGCACGGCCCGACGGATTTCTACACCAGCGTGCTGCAAGCCTTGCCCGATACACAGCGCCGGGCAATGAACCTGCAAATCGGCGAAGGGCAGAAACTCCGGCAGCTCATACGCGACAATCCCCTGCCACGCGCCAGCCTGCGACTCACACTGGCAGTCGAAACCGCTCCCGCTGCCGACGTCGACCCCCTTCGCCTGCTGGGCGCTGAAGGTTACTCACGCAATCTGTCACCCGACGACTCACCGCCTACCCTGGAAACCCGGGTGCGCGATGTTTTTCCCGGCATCACGCAAGAAGGCCTGCAGGCGATGGTGCTGCACCTGCAAAGCCATCTGGAGAATCCGATTGCCGAGCTGTCGCGCCTGCGCCTCGAATACGCACGCCTGGAAAACGATCTTGACCAATGGCGCCTCCAGGAAGTGCGGATCGATCCCGCGACCGGCCAGGAACTGTCCCTCGCCCGGCGGGCAGCCGCAGGGCGTGACCGACAAGTGTTCGCCCGCACACTGCTCAGTTGCTGGCGCCGGGAAACCCAGGAACGCTTTGGCTATCGCATGCGCTTCACCGAGCCTCTGCTGGGCGACCTGCCGGTGCTGACGGCGGACTTCAGCCATGTCATCAGCCTGGAATTGAGCGGCAGCGGAACATCTGCAGGCATCGAGACTTTCATAGGCTGCTTCCCTCGATTGTCCCGTCTCGACCTGCAGAACTTCGACCTGCACAACTTGCCGCAAGCCATCACGACCCTGCCCACCCTGCGGCAACTGCGGCTGCGTAAATGTGGAATCATCCTGACCCCGGAAAACCAGGCGCTACTGACATCACTCAACGAACTGGTGGAGCTGGACCTGAAGGACAACCCGCTGGGAACGAGCTTCGACGTGACCTTCATGCCTTCGCTGACCTACCTCAATCTGTCGCGCACCGGGATTGCCGAAGTGCCCGTCGGCTTGATCGATCACCCGCAGATCAGGAGCGCCTGGCTGACCGACAACCAGATCACCACGCTGCCCACAGCGCTGTTCGAGTTCTCGCCCACCGCCGGGGCCGGATACGATTTTTCCGGCAACCCACTCTCCGCCGCCGCGCGCGAACGGGTGAAAACCTATTTCACCCGCACAGGCGTCAATTTCGGCGTTCGCGCCGAACAGGCCGACATTGTTCGTACCAGAGCGCTGTTTCCGGACATCGACGAGGGCCAGGCCAGCGGCCTGATTTATCGCTTGCCCGGCTCACTGATTCAGGGCCGTCTGCAACTGACGGCGTGGGAAACCGAGTTGGCCACGCTGAGTACCGAGCTGACTCGCTGGGCCAGGGACATTCCCGACCGCGACCCGAACAGCGGCGTGATGCTGGAGGCCAACGAACGGTTTACCGAACAGGATGCGCGCGAGACCTTCGCCGGCAAGCTGCTGCGCCTGTGGCGTCACCGCTCGAAAATCCATCCTCACGCCAGGGCCGATGTCTTCACGGCCGAAGCTACGTTTATCGGCGACCTGCCGCAAATGAGCGCCGACTTCCACCACCTCACTGCGCTGACCCTCAACGGCAACAAAGGCCTGCGCGGCAATGCACCCTTCCTCAAAAGTTTTCCCCGGCTCAAGCGGTTGTTTCTACGCGATGGTGAACTCGATCAATTGACCCAAACCCTCACCGGGCTGCCGATGCTGGAGGTATTGGTACTGGACAACTGCGGCGTGAGTTTCACCGCCGAGTCACTGACGGCGCTGGCCGCGATGCCCAGACTCGAATCACTGGAACTGCCACGAAATCCGTTGGAACTGGTACCCGACCTGCAAACCCTGAGTTCTCTGACTTACCTTGACCTGTCGCGTACGGGCCTGCTGGAAATCCCGCCCGGCCTGATCGATCACCCGAAAATCAAGACCGCGATCCTCAGCGAAAACCAGATCACCGAACTGCCCGAGGCACTGTTTGAGTTATCGGCCCAGGCTGGTGACGGCTACGACCTGTCGAACAACCCACTGACCCTCGCCACTCGAGAAAGGATCAAACAGTACTGCCGTGAAACCGGCCAGGATTTCGCCGTCCTCGCCGACGCGGCCGATATCGAAACCACCCAGCAGCTGTTCCCCGACCTCGACGCGCAGGACGCCAGCGATGTGTTCTACAGCTTGCCGGGCTCGCTCGAGGATAGCCGTAGCCAGCTGCGGCACTGGCAGGCAGAAATCCGTCAACTGAACGCCGACCTTGCGCGATGGGCAACGACAGGGCCAAGCACTCATCCGACCACGGGGCAATTGCTTAACCCCCGGCAGTTATTCGTGATGCAGGCGAACAGAAGACAATTTGCTCAGCGGATCGAAGAGTTGTGGCGTTTCCGCCTGACTGAGAAACCCACAGAACGAGGCAATGTACTGATCGCGGAACTGCCTTTCATCGGCGAGCTTCCCGTGCTGTCAGCGGACTTCAGCCACATCGCCAAACTGACCCTCGACGGTAACCCGACTCTGAGCGGCATCGATGCCTTCCTTTCATCCTTTACCGGCCTTCGTCACTTGGAACTGCACGAATTCAGACTGGAGCACTTGCCCCAGGCGTGCGAGCGCATGCCCTCGCTGGAACGTCTGGTACTGGAGTACTGCGAGCTGACCCTGACGCCACCCACCCAGGCTCGCCTGTCTTCGATGGCCCGATTGCAGTTCCTCAACCTGAGCCATAACCCGTTGGGCGCCACACCGGAGTTGAAGAAATTGCCGGCGCTGATCCATGTGCGACTGATCGACACCGGAATCACCCACCTGCCGGAAGGCCTGGTCGAACACCCGACACTGATCATGGCCAACTTCGATAACAACCGGATCAGCGAACTGCCCGACAGCCTGTTCGACCTTCCCGTGCTTTCGCCCAACCAGTTCATTCTGGGCGAAAATCCGTTGTCACCCGCCACGCGCGAACGAATCAAAAGCAGCTACCAGCGCAACCGGCAAAACTTCGGGGTGTCGATGCCCCAGACGGATATCGACCGCGTGCTTGCGCTGTTTCCCGCACTGGATGCCGAGCAAGCGAGTCGAATGCTCTACCTGTTGCCGGGAACACTTGATCAAGGTCGCCTTCAAATCGCTCAATGGGAAACGGAATGGCAGCAGTTGGATGCGACGCTCAACCGTTGGGTCGGGGACATTCCCACACAACATCCTTCAACCGGTGCCCAGTTCACTGATGAGGAAAAAGTCGTTGAGCGCTCCGGGCGCGATCAGTGTCGCCGGGATCTGCAAACATTCTGGCGCACCCGCTCAACAGCCCAACCCGAGGTGCGGTCAAACAGGCTGGTTCTCAACCTCCCCTTCATCGGTGAGCTGCCGACGCTGAGCGCAGACTTCAGCCACGTCGCAACCCTGTCGATCACCGGCAATGCCCAGTTGCGTGCCGGCGATGGATTCCTTGGCGCTTTCACAGGGCTGAAAACCCTGGAACTGCGCGACCTCGGCTTGCAACAAGTGCCGGATTCATTCCGGCGCATGCCTGCCCTGGAAAGTCTGGTACTGAGCAACTGCGCTGTGGTGCTGGATACCGAAGGTCGAGCCACTCTCGCCTCGCTGACGCGCTTGAAGAAACTCGATCTCTACAACAATCCGCTGGGGTTGGCTCCGGACATCCGTTCCCTGCCGGCGCTGGATTTTCTCGATCTGGCCGGTACCGCGATTGCCGAGGTACCCATCGGGATGATCAATCATCCGGAGCTGGAAATCGTCATCCTCAACAACAATCGCATCAGTGAGATTCCAGACGAAGTTTTCAACTTGCCGGCGGAAATCGGCAATGGCTACGACTTCGGCAACAACCCCCTGAGCCCTGCGACTCGTGAACGGGTCAAAGACTACTTCAGACGCACCGGCGGTGATCTCGGCGTGCTTGCCGAAGAAGCGGATCGAGCGCGGGTGCAAACGCTGTACCCCGCGCTGGACAATGATCAGGCCAGCACTTTCATCTATCGCCTGAGCGGAACGTTGGCCGACGGTCGCCAGGAAGTGGCGCGTCGGGAAACGGCGCTGAGTGATCTCACCCGCAGCCTCA
This sequence comes from Pseudomonas sp. GW822-FHT03F08, assembly GCF_058801265.1. Taxonomy (NCBI): domain Bacteria; kingdom Pseudomonadati; phylum Pseudomonadota; class Gammaproteobacteria; order Pseudomonadales; family Pseudomonadaceae; genus Pseudomonas; species Pseudomonas sp. GW822-FHT03F08. The sequence goes on from NZ_JBXANC010000006.1 coordinate 107,093, forward strand.
CCCTTTGGAGCGACGACATTCCGGCGAATCCGCTCAACGGCCAGCCACTGTCGGAAACCGCACGATTGCGACAGGAGCAACTGCGGTCACAGTTCGCCGAAGCGCTGCTGACCTGCTGGCGCAAGATCCCGATAGAGGATTCAAGTCTGGACAGTTACGGGTTCAGCCATACCGTGAGTTTCATCGGCGAACTGCCGACGCTGGGCGCCCCATTTCCCTACGTGCCAGACCTGTTCCTGGTGGGTGACAGCCACTCATCACGGCTCGGTCGTTTCCTCGAAGCCTTTACCGGCCTCGACAGCCTGGCAATCCGCGAATTCAATCTGGGCGATATTCCCAAGGACGTCTTCACCATGAACCGGCTGACCGCGCTGAGCCTGCCGGACTGCGAAATCCGCCTGACACACGAGTCAGTCGCGGCACTGGCGGGGATGGACAAACTCGAAGTGCTCAACCTGCGCAACAACCCGCTGGGGCTGACGCCGGACGTGAGCAACCTGCATGGTCTGACCGATCTGGACTTGAGTGATACCGGGATCACCGAGATACCAAAAGGGACGCTGGAAAACCTGTACTGGAACGAGCTTGACCTGTCCGACAATGCGATCACTGACATACCGGAAGAAATAATGGATGTGCCCGCGACGGTCGGTGACCGCTACGACTTGCGCAACAATCCGCTGTCACCCCAAAGCCTGGCCCGGGTTCGGGCTTACTATCAGGAAACGGGTAACAACCTGAACGTTGCCAGCATCGACGGTACGCCGAGACTGCCGGAAATGAGGCCTGATCTGGAAATCGAAGACTGACCGAGACAGCGCCATGGCAGCCAAAGCCATGGCGTCGTTGGCAGCGGATCAACCGCGCTCTGGTGGCACCGACGACAGTTCGAACGGACTGCTGCTACGCCGCTGGTTGCGGTCTTCCCGTGGCGTGGCGCCGAAGAAGTTGCGATAGGCGCTGGAGAAATGCGGCCCCGAGGAGAAACCGCACGACAGGCCGATCTGGATGATCGACTTGCTGGTTTGCATCAACATCTGCCGGGCCTTGTTCAGGCGCAGTTCCAGGTAGTACTGGCTCGGCACGCGGTTGAGGTATTGCTTGAAGATCCGCTCCAGCTGGCGACGGGATACACACACATGCTGGGCGATTTCGTCAGTGGTGAGCGGCTCTTCGATGTTGGCTTCCATCAGCAGCACGGCTTGCGTGAGCTTTGGATGGCTGGAGCCGAGACGGTTCTGCAATGGAATCCGCTGACGCTCGCCGCCTTCACGAATGCGTTCGACCACCAGTTCTTCGGAGACCGCACCGGCCAGTTCAGCACCGTGATCACGGGCCAGCACCGCCAATAGCAAATCGAGTACCGACATGCCGCCGCACGCCGTCAGGCGATCGCGATCCCAATCGAACAGATGGCTGGTGGCGATGACTTTCGGGAAGCGTTCGGCGAAGTCGTCCTGCCAACGCCAGTGCACAGCAGCGCGATAACCGTCGAGCAGACCGAGTTGCGCCAACGGATACACACCGGCCGACAGACCGCCGATCACACAACCAGCGCGCACCAATTGTTTCAGCGCGCTGCTGAGTGCCGGCGCCAAAGTCGTCGGTGGCTCGTCAGCGAGCAGGAACAGTTTCTGGAAGTTTTCGAGCTTGCCGGCCCAGGGTTCGCCGGGCAGTTGCCATTCACCTTCGGTCGGTGCTTCGGCCTGCAGGAACGACAATTCGTAAACCACGTCCGGATGCACACGCTGGGCAACACGCAAGGCCTCCTCTGCCAGCGCCAAAGTCAGAGCTTTAGTGCTGGGCCAAATCAGGAAACCAATTCGATGGGCAGTCATGGCGGGCGATCCGAAACGTAAACAGAGGGAAAAACCGAAATCGGCTGCAACCAAATTAGACCATCTGGCGCGCTGCGCAGCATGACCTAATTTGGTGCATAACGGGAGCGATTACTTGAGGCTGCCCGAGAGGAATTGTTGCAAACGTTCCGATTGCGGATTGACCAGCACTTCCCGCGGGTTGCCGCTTTCTTCCACGACGCCTTTGTGCAGGAACACCAACTGGTTCGACACTTCACGGGCGAAGCCCATTTCGTGGGTCACCACCACCATGGTGCGGCCTTCCTGAGCGAGGGCCTGCATGACTTTCAGCACGTCGCCGACCAGTTCCGGGTCGAGGGCCGAAGTCGGTTCGTCGAACAGCATCACTTCCGGTTCCATCGCCAGCGCACGGGCAATTGCCACACGCTGCTGCTCACCACCGGACATGTGCCCCGGGAACGCGTCTTTACGATGAGCCACGCCCACCTTGTTCAGGTAGTACTCGGCTTTTTCGCGAGCTTCGGCCTTGGACACGCCCAGCACGTGAACCGGCGCTTCCATGATGTTTTCCAGCGCGGTCATGTGCGACCACAGGTTGAAGTGCTGGAACACCATCGACAGGCGCGAACGCATGCGTTGCAGCTGTTTCGGATCAGCGGCTTTCAGCGCGCCGTCCTTGTTCGCCACCAGCTTCAACTCTTCATTGTTGAGCAGGATCTTGCCCGCGTGCGGCTGCTCGAGCAGGTTGATGCAGCGCAGGAAAGTACTTTTGCCGGAGCCACTGGAGCCGATGATGCTGATCACATCGCCGGCGGCCGCTTTCAGGGAAACGCCCTTGAGCACTTCGTGACTGCCATAGCGTTTATGCAGGTCTTGGACTTCAAGTTTGTACATGCGGTCGGTTCTCACAAAAACAGTCAGTCGTTGAGCAAAGGGCCGTCGCGCAGCGCATCGCGCCCCGCCACTTTGGCCAGCCAGAAACCGGGTTGGGCGTAACGCAGCCGCTCAATGGCAAACAGCACCCCGGACGTACCAGCACACACCGTGCTGACCCGATCCGACAGCGGATCGATCACTTCAAAAATCTTGTCACCGGCTTCAACCCACTCGCCGGGCTTGCGCAGAAAACTCACAACGCCAGGATGCGGCGGCAGGAGCAGTTCCGTGCCTTCGAACGGCATGCCTTCGCACGGTTCGCGCACGGCGCTTGGCCACTCGCCACGGATCAGGCCTTGCTCGGCGAGGAACGCCAGAATGCCTTCTGCCCAGGCCTCAGCCTGTGCAGGTGTGGTGTCAGCCTGACCGCCGAGTTCAACGGTGGTCGCCAGGCACGCCAGTGGAATCTGCGCGTCCGGGAACAGGCGCGACAGACGCAGCCACGGCAATGAGCAAGCCTCGTCGAACGAGCTGCCGCCGGAATCTTCCGCCAGCAGGCCGACCTTCACATCCAGGTGCGCGGCGAGCGAACGCCACTGCGGCCAGTGCTGCGGCAAGGCATACATGTGCAGTGCGGCTTCGCAGTCGCAATGCAGGTCCAGCACCACATCGGCGGTGGCGGCATGTTGCAGCAGGATGCGCTGCATGCCTTGCAACTGGCTGCTGGCCTCGGGCAATGCGGCCAGGTGATCGGCCATCGCCTGACGGATCAGACGGATGTTGGCGTGCGGATCATCACCGAGTTGTCCTTGAAGCTTAGCGGCCACCGGCGCGCTGAGCTCGACGAAATCACGGTTGAAATTCTTGCCGCTGCCGGCCTCGAAGCGCCCTTGGTGGTTGCCTTGCAGCAACTGGCCAAGACCCAGCGGGTTGGCCACCGGCACCAGTTCGATGACGCCGTTGAGCAGGCCTTTGGCTTCGAGCTCGCCGAGGCGTTTTTTCAGTTCCCAGGCGGTACGCATGCCGGGCAATTCGTCGGCGTGGAGGCTGGCCTGGATGTAGGCCTTGCGCTCACCGCTACCGAAGCGAAACACCGAAATCCGGCGCTCGCTGCCCAGGTGGCTCCACGGCAGAACGTGGTCGATGCGTTCCATATCAGTGCTTCCTCGGGGCCAGGTAGCTCAGCCAGCGACGCTCGGCCAGCTTGAACAGGCGCACCAGAATGAAGGTCAGGCACAGGTAGAACACGCCGGCGGTGATGTACGCCTCGAACGGCAGGTAGAACTGCGCGTTGACGGTACGGGCCGCGCCGGTGATATCGATCAGGGTCACAATGGAGGCCAGACTGGTGGTCTGCAGCATCATGATCACTTCGTTGCTGTACTGCGGCAGTGCCCGGCGCAGGGCCGATGGCAACAGGATGCGCTGGTACATCTTGAAGCGCGACATGCCCATGGCCTTGGCCGCTTCGATCTCGCCGTTCGGCGTGGCCTTCAGGCTGCCGGCGATGATTTCGGCGGTGTAGGCGCTGGTGTTGATCGCGAATGCCAGGCACGCACAGAACGTTGCGCTGGACAGCCACGGCCAGAGGAAGCTTTCACGCACCGTTTCGAACTGGGCCAGACCGTAGTAGATCAGGAACAGTTGAACCAGCATCGGTGTGCCGCGAATCACGTAAGTGAAGAGCCACGCCGTCATGTTGACGACGGCATTCTTCGAGACGCGCATCAGCCCCAGCGGCAGTGCCGCGAGCAGACCGAAGAACAGCGACAGCGCGAGCAACTTGAGGGTGGTCACCAGACCGCCGAGGTACAGCGGCAGGGCCTCCCAAATGACGTTGTAGTCGAAGATCATAGATCAGCCGCCCTTACGCCTACCGAGTAGCGCTTCTCAAGGTGACGCAGCGCCAGCAACGAGACACTGGTGATCACCAGGTACATCGCCGCCACTGCGAGGAAGAAGGTGAAAGGCTCGCGGGTGGCGTCGGCCGCCTGCTTGGCCTTGAACATCATGTCTTGCAGACCGACCACGGAAATCAGCGCGGTGGCCTTGGTCAACACCAGCCAGTTGTTGGTGAAGCCCGGAATCGCCAGACGAATCATCTGCGGCACCAGCACCCGGAAAAACACCTGGACACTGCTCATGCCGTACGCCATGCCCGCTTCGGCCTGACCTTTGGGGATCGCCATGAACGCGCCACGGAAGGTTTCCGACAGGTACGCACCGAAGATGAAACCGAGGGTGCCGATACCGGCGGCCAACGGGTTCAGGTCGATGTAATCGTCATAGCCGAGCATCGGTGCGACGCGGTTGAGCAAGTCCTGGCCGCCGTAGAAGATCAGCAGGATCAGCACCAGATCGGGAATCCCGCGGATCACCGTGGAATACAGATCGCCCAGCCAGGCCAGCCAGCGCACTGGCGACAGGCGCAATGCGACACCGATCAGCCCGAGAACGATGGCCAGGGCCATGGACGACAAGGCGAGCTGAAGCGTCAGCCAAGCGCCATCGAGGATGACAGCCCCGTAGCCTTTCAACATGATTCAGGTCCTCGAAAGTTGGGATGAAAAAATGGCGCAAACCGCAGAGATCCTGTTGCTTGCGCCATTTCGGACGGGTCGAGCGACGTCTTTACTTGCCGTAAATGTCGAAGTCGAAGTACTTGTCCTGGATTTGCTTGTACTTGCCGTTTTCGCGAATGGCCGCGATGGCAGTATTGATCTTGTCTTTCAGGGCGTCGCCCTTGCGCACCGCGATACCTACGCCGTCGCCGAAGTATTTGACGTCGGTGAAGGCCGGGCCGACGAACGCGAAGCCTTTGCCGGCGTCGGTTTTCAGGAAGCCGTCATTCAACAGCGTAGCGTCCGCCACGGTGCCGTCGAGGCGACCGGCGGCCACGTCGAGGTAGATTTCGTTCTGCGAGCCGTATGGCTTGATCTCGGCACCCAGCGGGGCCAGGACTTCGCGGGCGAAACGCTCGTGGATCGAACCACGCTGCACGCCGATGTTCTTGCCCTTCAGCTCGGTCAGGCCTTCGCTGACAGCGGTGCCTTCTTTCATGACCAGGCGAGCCGGGGTGTTGTAGTACTTGTTGGTGAAGTCCACGGACTTCTTGCGGTCGTCAGTGATGGACATGGACGACAGGATCGCGTCGATCTTGCGCACTTTCAGTGCCGGGATCAGACCGTCGAACTCTTGCTCGACCCACTGGCACTTGACCTTCATTTCTTCGCACAGCGCGTTGCCGATGTCGTAGTCGAAACCGACGATGCTGCCGTCCGGCGCTTTGGAAGCAAATGGAGGGTAAGCCGCTTCGATACCGATCTTCAGAGGCTTTTCATCGGCGAATGTCGGCAGGGACAGCACGGACAGTGCCAGGGCGCCAAGCAGCACAAGTTTCTTCATCTTGGGACTCCATCGGTAAAGGGCAAAAACGGCAGAGTGAGCGACAGCCCAATATGCGAATGGGTGAATCGGGAAAGCGGTGCTGCATCCGTGGGAAATTTCCCATTGAAACCGTTAGCGATTTCAACACGAGCCACGACGAGCGAGTGATCGGCATTCTAACGACAGGCCCGAAGCCGATATTTCTTCAATGCGACAACTAATTACAGATGCACCGAGAAACCCGCTTGAGCACATTGACAGCTCCGCAATTTCATGCAAGAGCGAAAGACAGTGAACCGATCTATGCTGCAAATTGCGGGCCTATTATTCGCAAACCCTTCTAATCCGGCAAGCGCGGGGTTATGTCTTATTTTTCACAGGGTGTTTTGAGGCCCTGAAACAGGGCGCAGCGTTTCCCATCGCCCCGTTGCGGAGCAGGCGGTTACACATTCAGTTACTTGAAGGCTGACGGGTAACAGTGGGAAGTTCCCGACGGATGAAACCGATAATTATTGGAAAACAAAAAGCCCCGCCCGGCGCGATGCCGGACGGGGCTTTTCAGCCTTCAGACCCGCCGCTTACGCGACGTTCATGGTCTTGTGCGTATCGATCAGATGCTGCACCACACCCGGATCGGCCAGGGTGGAGATGTCGCCCAACCCGTCATATTCGGCCGTGGCGATCTTGCGCAGGATGCGACGCATGATCTTGCCCGAACGGGTTTTCGGCAACCCCGGCGCCCACTGGATCACGTCCGGCGAAGCAATCGGCCCGATCTCCTTGCGCACCCAGTTCTTCAGTTCCAGGCGCAGTTGCTCGCTCGGTTCTTCGCCATTCTTCAGGGTGACGTAGACATAGATGCCCTGCCCCTTGATGTCGTGCGGCACACCGACCACCGCCGCTTCAGCGACTTTCGGGTGAGCGACCATCGCGCTTTCGATCTCGGCGGTACCCATGCGGTGGCCGGACACGTTGAGCACGTCGTCCACGCGGCCGGTGATCCAGTAGTAACCGTCGGCATCGCGACGGGCGCCGTCACCGGTGAAGTACATGCCACGGAAGGTCTTGAAGTAGGTGTCGACGAAACGGTCGTGGTCGCCGTACAGGGTGCGCGCCTGACCTGGCCACGAGTCGAGAATCACCAGATTGCCCTCGGCCTCGCCCTCGATGATGTTGCCGAGGTTGTCCACCAGCGCCGGCACCACACCGAAGAACGGACGCGCTGCCGAACCTGGCTTCAGGGTATGAGCGCCCGGTAGCGGGCTCATCATGTTGCCGCCGGTTTCGGTCTGCCACCAGGTATCGACGATCGGGCAACGGGACTTGCCGACATTCTTGTAGTACCAGTCCCAGGCTTCCGGGTTGATCGGCTCGCCCACCGAACCGAGCAGGCGCAGGCTGCTGCCGTCCGCGCCTTCAACAGCGTCGGTGCCGGAGGCCATCATCGCGCGGATCGCGGTCGGCGCGGTGTAGAGGATATTGACCTTGTGCTTGTCGACGATCTTCGCCACCCGGGTGATGTCCGGGTAGTTCGGCACGCCTTCGAACAGCAGCGTGGTCGCGCCATTGGCCAGCGGGCCGTAGACGATGTAGCTGTGACCAGTGACCCAACCAACGTCAGCGGTGCACCAGTAGATTTCGCCCGGGCGGTAGTCGAACACGCGCTCGTGAGTCATGGCCGCGTACAACAGGTAGCCGCCCGTGGTGTGCTGCACGCCCTTCGGCTTGCCGGTGGAGCCGGAGGTATAAAGGATGAACAGCGCTTCTTCGGCGCCCATCTCTTTCGGCGCGCAGACAGTGCCCGCCACTTTCATCAGGTCTTCGTACCAGATGTCGCGATGCTGGTTCCACTTGATGTCGCCGCCGGTGCGCTTGCACACGATGACTTTCTGGATGCTGCTGGTTTCCGGGTTGGTCAGCGCGTCGTCGACGTTGGCCTTGAGGGAAATTTTCTTGCCGGCACGGATGCCTTCGTCAGCGGTGATCACCACTTTCGAGCGGCAGTCGATGATGCGACCGGCCAGGGCTTCCGGCGAGAAACCACCGAACACCACCGAGTGAATCGCGCCGATCCGGGTGCAGGCCAGCATGGCGACCACGGCTTCGGGGATCATCGGCATATAAATGGTCACCACGTCGCCGCGGTGAACGTCCTGGCCACGCAGGGCGTTGGCGAACTTGCAGACTTGTTCGTGCAGTTCGCGGTAGGTGATGTTGCGGCTTTCGGAAGGATCGTCGCCTTCCCAGATGATGGCGACCTGATCGCCGCGCTCGGCCAGATGACGGTCGAGGCAGTTGTAGGAAACGTTCAGGGTGCCGTCGGCAAACCACTTGATGTCGACATGGTGATCGTCGAACGAAGTCTGTTTCACCGTGGTGAAAGGCTTGATCCAGTCGAGGCGCTTGGCTTGTTCGCGCCAGAAGCCGTCAGGGTTGACGACCGACTGTTGGTACATGGCTTTGTAGGTCGCCTCGTCGGTCAGCGTATTGGCCAGAACCTCGGGACGAACGGGATACAGGGAAGCCGCACTCATCTTTCCTACCTCGGTGTAATAGTTGTTTTTGTATGACCCTGTTGTAGCCGGGGCGCCCGTATAGAACCATTCGACGATGGTAGTAACAAGCCCCTACAAAACATCCAGATACCCCGGAGGTGCGCCGCCAATACCTTTGCGAAACACCCTGCAGCCCTTGTTGGATCTGGCCTGCAAGCGATTCGGGCGACTCGATTGCTCAGGAAAGTCGCATCACCGACATCACGATATCCGCCGATTGTTACCAAATCTGCCAAAGGTGTTTATCAAAACCGAGTCTGTTTACCCCCACCCCACCTCCCTAGAATTCACCTCGCCGACAAGGCAAAGCGATTAACAACGTTACAGCCCCCACGAAGGCCGTTAATCCAGCTCTTAAGTAACAAACCAAAACGATGAAGTTCCACACGCAACCCCAAAAAGGTTGCGTGCCCCCACTCGACCTCAAGAAGGTAAATTTCAAATGAAAGCTTTATTGGTTCTGGCCCTCAGCAGTCTGTGCGCAACCGCCATGGCAGACGAGGTCCCGACTGATGTCGCACAGCAACAACCGGTCATCGAGGAATACACTTACTCCACTCACCTGGACATCGCCAACGTTGTATCGATGAGCGAAGTTCCGAATGTCTGCGAAGTGGTTCCGATGAAAATGGAGTACGACGACTCCACCGGCCAGCGCCACATCCTGCGTTACAGCGTGATGGGTAACGGCTGCACCAATTGATGGTTTGAGACTGCACCGAATCGGATCACTCAGCGCAACATCGAGGGTCGATTCCAGCCCGGCTTCGGTCGGGCTCAGTTGTGTTTGAAGGGACGTAAAAGGGTTGCAAAACACAAGATATAGTGAAAAACGCGGTTTTTTGCTCGTTTTTTGAGCAACCAATCACACGCAGAAAAATTAATGAAAAAATTTTCTTCGGGGCCAATCCCGGCGAAAGCCCTGTAAACCCTCGCTCCGATCGAAATCACCCCAGCGCTCGACCGCCCTGCGCTGTTTCGCCCTCCCCCACGCCGGTGTTTTTTTCCCTATAATGCCGCCCAATCGGGTCAGCAATATTCCCTTACAGGGATCAAAGCCATTCTGAAGCCCCGCAGCAGCGTCAACGCTGACCTGCGCCCGTCAGAGGCTCTCGGAAACCCGTACAAAATTCTGTTTTATTGCCTGCCTTAGCTGCTGCAAAAAACGATTCCTTAAGATCCAACGCGGCCAGTACGGTCGTGTGAAAAACCAACTATCAGTTTTCACACGGGCATCTGGCCCTCACGCAGGAGACGACACGTCATGCTGAGCTGGGACGAATTCGACAAAGAAGACAGTGAAGTAGCCGTAAAAGGCGCCAACGCCGGCCACGCTACCGAAGCCAACATGGACCGCCTCGACAGCGCCGGCGGTGCCGCTGCTCTCGAAGCCCGCGCCGTGACCGCCGCTGACTCGGCCGCCGTGGCCCGCGCCAAGGCTGCACTGGATTCCCTCGACGTCGCCGAAGGCCTCGCCGAACTCGAAGGCTCCGCCGCCCGTGTCGCCGTTGACGAAAAGCGCATGATCAACTGCCGCGCCGACCTCAACCAGCTCGTGCCATTCAAGTACGACTGGGCCTGGCAGAAATACCTGGACGGCTGCGCAAACCACTGGATGCCGCAAGAAGTCAACATGACCGCCGACATCGCCCTCTGGAAAAACCCGGAAGGCCTGACCGACGACGAGCGCCGCATCGTGATGCGCAACCTCGGCTTCTTCTCCACCGCCGACTCCCTGGTTGCCAACAACCTGGCCCTGGCCGTGTACCGCCTGATCACCAACCCGGAATGCCGCCAGTACATCCTGCGCCAGGCGTTCGAAGAGGCGATCCACACCCACGCCTACCAGTACTGCATCGAATCGCTGGGCATGGATGAAGGCGAGATCTTCAACATGTACCACGAGATCCCGTCGGTCGCGAAAAAAGCCGCCTGGGGCCTGAAATACACCCGCGCCATCTCCGACCCGGAATTCAACACCGGCACCGTCGAAACCGACAAAGAACTGCTGCGCAACCTGATCGCCTACTACTGCGTTCTGGAAGGCATCTTCTTCTACTGCGGCTTCACCCAGATCCTCTCCATGGGCCGCCGCAACAAAATGACCGGCGTCGCCGAGCAGTTCCAGTACATCCTGCGCGACGAATCCATGCACCTGAACTTCGGCATCGACGTGATCAACCAGATCAAAATCGAAAACCCACACCTGTGGGACGCCGAAATGAAGGAAGAAGCCTCGCAAATGATCCTGCAAGGCACTCAACTGGAAATCGAATACGCCCGCGACACCATGCCTCGCGGCGTACTGGGCATGAACGCAGCGATGATGGAGGACTACCTGAAGTTCATCGCTAACCGTCGTCTGTCGCAGATCGGCCTTAAAGAAGAATATCCAGGGACGACTAACCCGTTCCCTTGGATGAGCGAGATCATGGACTTGAAGAAAGAGAAGAATTTCTTTGAGACGAGAGTGATCGAATACCAAACTGGTGGTGCTCTGAGCTGGGACTGATTCCAGAATGAACAACGCCTTGAATGGCGGATTGAAAAATAAAAAGCCCTGACCTGATCAGGGCTTTTTTTGAGGAGCGCCTTTGCGCGACTATGTTAGGACGGTAAAAGCGGAAAGAAGCGTGCTCCAATCGAACAGACAAGGAGTACCACAACCCTCTGCACTTACCCGCAATCATCCTGCGTGGCGAACGCAAAGGCGTTACGCCCTTGAATTCATTATCAGCCCTTATCGACCCCAACAGTCACTTGTACTTTAAAACCAAGGCGCTGGACTTCCTCAAGAATGGCTGCACCGTGCTTTGCTTGCTTAATACTCACCCTGACCGATGCATTTACTAGTTTTCCAATTGAAAAAGCAAGACTTCTTTGCCATGGCTGAAGATTGTTCGTTTCTTTTGACCATCTAGATATCTGAAACCATATATCCGCAGGTACAGCTGCGATCTGCTCTATCAGACTTTGTTCCTGTTGATTGGGAGCGCTTACACCTTCATTCCCACTAAAATCGGATGTTTTTTTCGAAACATCGATTAGCTCACTACGCAATAAAGTACCGATATTGATATTTAAATCTTTTATCTTTTCCCAGCACTCTTTACGCTTACACCATTCAGTGATGTTCTTCCCGTTTGGCGGGCTGACAATGACGCGGTGTACGGCAATAGACACATCACGAATAACATCGCAAAGCACCGGTGAAATTTCCTGATTTTTCCATATGCTATTCAAATCGATCCGTTGAGATGTCTTGTTGGATATCCAAGCGATTGTGTATGTGACAATATTCGCCTTGTAACCACCAAAATTCTGATCACGAATGATGCGATCAGCCCTACTGAAAATTATGGCTTTGGCAATTAAGTGCTGAAAATATCGTGAATCGACATCAACACGTCCACGCTCTTTCAGTCTGATAGCAAAGTCATTGAAATTTTTTTGCGCACCTAAACTGACAACATGTGGGAGCTGCATCCAAGTATTCTCGTATTTCGCCAGATCAGTCTTTGTAAACTTCTGACGAGTGGGAAACATCGCATCAAATTGCCGTTTTCTGGCAGGTGTGCCCTCTCTGGCCTTTGCATCGAGATACTGCCCCCTTGCCCGCTCGTAAAACCACTTGGACTGCCTGCTGGAACCATCAACCGCTGGGGCCCAGACCGTCCTTGAGAGACCTTCGATCTCTATATGGAATGGGTCATTCGCGTAAAAATCGGCATCATTAACTTTGTTCTGGCTGTTGGCAAATCGTGAAATGAGTGGAACGATATGTTCAAGCTGTTCTTCAGGAATTACAGATATTTTTGCCTGAACAGAAATACCCTGCAGATCCGCTTTGTCTTTCCTAGCTGTATAGTAAAGTGAGGCCGTGGTCTGCCCGCCGTTCACAATCTGCAGGTTGCGTATCTTTGATATTGAATTCCCGTTCTCTTTGTCAAACTCGATAGCATCAGCGGTTGCCGAAACACCATTATTGTAGGCAAAGAAGCGATGAGGTTCCTCAAGAATAGTCTTTCTGATCCCTTTATTTACATTGCCTCTTGCCTGCAAGAACGACCTTACATTTCGCTCTAACAGACGTGGCCCATACTTGCTGTAGATCCCGGCAAGTATCTCTCCAGGGATGACAGCAAGATAGCCTTTGTAATCTGACTTTGGATCTGCCAGCGAAAGACACGGAATGTTCTGGCCAAATTCTTCAGGAAAATTAATTTCAATCGGCTCGTATTTCCTCCCTGAACTAGCAAGGCGAAATAGCCTTGCTGCATCCCATACATGCAACGTGACCGAGATATATTCGCCACCTTCCGGGATGAAGGTATCCTGATTAACGACCCCATCCGTCAGTAGAAAGATTCTGCAACTGACAAGGCTGTCTCTGAGTTCGTGGATTCTCTGAAAGGCATCGTAGCTTTCCGACGATTCTTCAAGGGTGCTGTGAAACCCCGCAAGCCCTTTGCGCAGGCAGGTTTCCGCCTGCCTGAAAGCTGATTCGCACTGGGCCTTTGTGACAGTGACAGGGGGTGTCTGTTGGTTAAACACAGACACAAAAATGTCTAAACAATCCCCGTCCTGACTTACGTTGTAGCCGTTGAGCTGCATTCCCCTGGACTTATAGAAGCAGACGTTTACGTCTTCGATCTCACCGGCTTCGATAAGGTAATCTGCGACCGTTCGTGTGAACTGATCCACCTTGAACCCACCCTCCTCCTCATCACCGGCACCTGAGAGAACCTCCTGTAATAAGTCTTCGCAGAATGAATTAAGCCCGTCCTTTTCGTTCATCAACAAGCCTCCCCGATTTTTACGGAAAGCTCTGAAAAGGGAACTTCATAGTTTCTGCATTGCGCAACTGAGACTGAGTATTTAACATCACCTACGCCCGAGCGAATATCACTTTCACGGATTCTTGGGAACTCACTCTCCACCAAGAAAACTGCAGATTCTCTGATCGAGTATCCGGTGGGATTATATTTCGCTCTGTGCGATTCCACATATCCAGCTTCGATCAGCAGATTATCAAATTCTATGAGGGCTCCTGAGTGGTCTGAGAGGCTGACTCTGATTTCATCAACAAGGGCCGGCAACGTATCTGCCCCTCCTTCGATGAGAGCAACCGAAAGATAATAAAGGTAAAGCTTTGTTACGGTTGTCTCATCTAGCTGCTGCTCACTTGCAATCTGGAGTTTCTGGTGTTGTTTTGAAACACTGGTTTTCACCTCAACAGCTGCGCCCCCAAACTGAAAGTCGTGCTGCCTGCCTCTAGGGCCAGTCCACGCAAGCACCGCCTTCTCCGGACTGGCGGCAGAAGAAAGAATATGGACCTTGAGGAATTGCAACTCACCGTACAAACCGCGTTGCGCCTCTTCTGAGAGGCCGTCATCTCTCTGCTTTTCAAAGAAAACCTGCCAGAGTCGGACTAGAGTGAGGAAACCTGCAATTACCTCTTTCCTCTTGGTCAGAATATGAAGCTTTTTGTAAATATGTTCTGTGATAGAGGCAAATATCTCGTTATACCCGACAGCTGAAGATGAAAGTATCAGGCTAGCGTGGTCCGGGTGTATTTCATCTCCCGTAATTTGAACAGTGAAATGCAGCCCCCGCGATACGGGGATGATATCGGGCAGCGGCACGTTGTCCCTTGGAACTTCAAGAACGAAGGTACGCAGCAATGCGGGAGCCTTTACCCCAATAAACATGGGACACATGGAATCAAGGCCTACCAAGCGCTTAACAGTACCCAGTTCGATCTGATGGCTCGCAGATGCTTCAAGGTCAGTCCATAGATCTTTAAACATCGTCTTCGTCATCCCCATAGCGATCAAGCCAGTACTTGGTATTGACCTGATATTCGACGGTAGTTTTGTTACGACTGGCGGGGAAGCTCAAGGCCATGCCAATAATAGGCATCTCTGTAAACCGCTTCCCGTTCAGAAGCACATTGCTAGAGTCCAGGGGATAAATCAGCAGAAGGCCTCGCTGAGGGCTTCTTACCCGGCGAATGAACGGACCGCTAGGAGAAGTAGGCTGCATCTTGTGTCGTGTTTCACCGCTTGCCCAAGCTTCAACCGTGGCCGCAAGCGCTGAGGCCTGCTGAGTGTCGTCAAGATCTATATACTGATCCTCAGGACTGATAATGTTTGCCTTTTGCAGCCAGTATAGGTCTTTATCCGGCTGGACGTCTTGACGCTCAACCAGTCCGACCTGGTGACCACCGATTGGACGCTTTATGTCGGCAGTGCCGCTAGATATCAGGACAATTGTCCATGAAGTGAGTTCTCCAATGTCATTGACTTTCTCAATATACTTGGTAATGAGTTCAGGGTCGGCACCACGTGAAAACGGATGGATCTTAAAACCAGCTAGTAGGTCGTAAATTCGATTGGGCTCGACCTCATCCCACAGATAATTATTCCTCTTCTGAATACTGAATGCCCCAAGACCGCCAATCCATTCATCTACGTGCCTGAAATTATTTTCCTGTGTGTTTTGATTTTTATCAAAAACTATCGTCTGAGCTAGGCTGTCAGCGAACGTAACCTGCATTTTTTTGCCGCTTCTGATTTTGTTGGCCGCAGTGATGTTTAGCCCATTAGCATGTGTTCTAACCTTAAGCCCATAAGCCTCAGGATCAAGATTACTTAGTTCCATAAGCTTGAATTCACGCTTCAACTCTTCAGTTGCTACTGCGATATGCTGATACCATCCTTCAATTTCTTCTGTAGTATATAGCCGGCAAAGATCTAGATACCCCGACCTATATCCAAACCAGCGCCCCATCTGAAGCAGAGTGTCATAATTTTTAGACGGGCGGGTGTAATAACTTACACTTAACCCATCAAGAGTAAGGCCACGGGAAAGTTTATCACCTCCAACCGCAATAACATTCAGTCCTTTGGGATGCTCCGCATAGTCAAGAACACCTTCAGCAAGGCCATTAATACCTCTTACTTGAATTTTTAGTGCCGCTTCCGTCAACTCTCGAGATACCTCACCCCATTGAATCGGAGTAATTAGCGGATCACCTGTCAGCTCTATAATAGATGCAGTTCTTACAACAAAATCTCTATCCCAGAGCTTATTTAGGTCTATCAGAAGCTCCTTCCATTGCGATCCCGTATTGAACTCAAGGGTTCTTTGAATGCTGACAAGCTCATCTTTCACCAGACCGATAACCTTTTCTTGGACATCGTTGAATCTGGTTACATGAATCAGCATTGTATTATGAACATTCTTCTGCCCCCTGACGCGGCGGGCCGCGCAAGACAGAACAAACGTCCGGATTGCTTCGATCATCGTGTCAGGAAGGCCATCTACCGGAAGATTTTTTTTATGTTTGGCAGGAAAATACTGCTCGGCATCTTCGGCGTGTCTGATGAGAGGAAGGCTTTTATCTACAGGAGTCAGGCCGTCGATGCTTTCTGAAAGGCCGAAAACTTTCGTAGCACCGATATAATTATTCGGGGGATTGATATAGTAGATGAAGTTTCGCGGAAATAGGTCTTCGCCATACTTTGACTTCTCACTCTCCTCATCAGGTGGCAGGATGAAAATATTCGCAAAAGGTGTAGCTGTATACCCGATATATGAGCTCTGTGAGAATGTCTTGAGTATTTTTCTGATAGCCCGATTGATGGCAGTGGGATCTTCTTCGGGATCTTTTGTATTTACAGAAGCGTTATCGGCTTCGTCATCAAGCAGCAGAACAGGAATACCGTTAACGATTTTCTCACCCGTTTCAGGATTGGTCTGTCCCTGCCCCTCGACCCATGCGAGTATCCGTTTGAGAACCGAAGTATTTTTCTTGACGACGAGGAGAAGAGGATTACCTCCGAGCTGCGCATTCGCGCCGTTTCTGGCACGAAAATCTCCACCGTGCGCGCTGTAGGTCAGAGGCTGTACAATTAGCTGACCGTGGTCTTCAAGCTTCCCGACGCCAATCCGGCTTCCGTTCTCATGTTGTCTGTCAAGCTCACTTTCGAAACCAAGAAACTCGGCGTCTAGACGGGACTGTGTCTGGCTCCTCAAATCGTTTGTCATGCCGGCAAGCACAATGACAAGTTTGTACCCGGCATCTACGGCCTTGCAGATAAGTCCCGTGTAGTTTGCTGTTTTGCCTGACTGTACATCACCAACAACCATTCCTCGTCGGTCCCATGAACCTGACTGTGCGGGATTTCCAATGTCACCCAAGATCGCATCTGTGACCTGATCTAGTTTTCCGGTGACAACGGGGGACCAGCTCTTCTCTTCTTCCAGATACTGGCGATAACGTTTCCAAAATCCCCAGTTGATCTCAGTTTTTCGTTCAGGAAGCCAATTTTTGTGTTTTTTGTCACGCAACACCGACGGATCAGGCTGCCATACACTGACTTGGCTGGAAATATCCCGGAACAATAGGTCGCGATTGACTTCCTCAACCATTTCCGCCGCTTCAAAAGCGTCGAGGAGTGTATTAATTTCCTTCAAAATTCTTTCAGAGGTGACTGTTTCTTTTTTACGAAGCCTTTTCATGACCGCAGCCTTAATGTCATCGTATCCGTACTGATCCATCTAAATTTCTCCTTCGGGTTCTTCTCTAAAGGCTTCTATAAACTCAGGATTCTGACTGAATGGTTCCATCGTTGCGAGACGGTCAAATATTTCGTCCCGGCTTAGGCCATTTTTCTGAAATGAACTGTAAACTTTTTGCAAGAGAGGCCGGACCTCTATGTATCGTGCGCCCTCCAGCGGGCGGCTCATCCTATCTGGTTCTTCAGAACTAGTGATGATGATGTGAGACGCAGGAATGGTCTCTTCCAGCAAACGCAGAATGGGCTCGATTTTGTCGGTCCCGATTTCACGAAGAGAAGACTGAATCAGAGGATGTTCACGGTTTATCTCGTAGAAATACTTTCCGTGTCTGGTTTTCTGCTGCCAGAGAAAAACATGGTCTTGGGAGGACTTTCTGGCAATAACCTTTCCTCTGTGGCGATATATCTGGACCGCCTGTTCTCGCGTCAGTTTGGCGATTCTTTTTAGATCTGCGCGAAGGTAGCCCGGCGGCCTGGCTCGGGATTTCTTTACATCGATCTGCCACTCATCGTCCATGTTGTTAGGCAAGTCAATCTGGATTCTTGCTAATTTGTGGTGTTCTTCCTTCTGAAAACCGAGCCCCAACCAGTCGCCGGGAACGAGTAAGCGTTCATTCCGATAGATGTAGAAACCCTGCTGAGCGTTCCAACCCTGGGGGCCTGCCGCTACCCGATGCCTGTCTTGGTCCAGCTTTGACTGATGTGGAAGCACGTAAGGCGTAACGGTAAGATGAGCGCCTTTGCAGAATAGCTTTTCAGAGGGGAGTTCTTGCGTTGCCCTCTCTCCCCGCAGAAACGGGTCCCAGGCTTCTATTTTGCGACCATTGATGAAGATATTGATGCCACCCCGCCTTTCCAGGTAGCGGTGGAATACCATTGCGAGGTGTTCCTTAACCTCCTCAATGGCTTCGAGGAAACGGTTATAGGCGTTCTTGTCGTCAGTGCGTGCGGAGCCGGTAACCCGATCCATTTCTTCCCAGAGAACAATCGTCCCCTGTAGGGCTATCTCCTCCCTTGCCTCCGTAAGACGGTGCTGATTAACCTTTTTGAGGAGACGCCACTCTCCGACCGTGTTGATATAATCAAGATCCCAACAGCGGGCCACACAGTCAGTATCATTCGTCTTGGTGATAACAGAAAGGCGCCTGCACTGAGAGAAGGACGCTGTCTTCAGCCCCAGCCCAAACCTGCCGAGATCGCTAGGAGCTCTATCTTCCAGCGGACTTCTTGAGCCCGGCCTCATGGCCGCCACCAACTCGGTATCGGTCATTCCACTGCCATCATCCCTGATGGAAATAAAGGAATTAACGCCATCCCATTCAAACCTGACCCAGATATTTTTGGCTGATGCAGAAATACAGTTATCAACAAGGTCAGCAACCGCAGTACGCAAACTGTATCCGAAGGCCCTCAGCGACTCGACGAGAGCTGATGGCTCAGGTTCTGCAACATCGTAATCATCCGGTGACAGCTCAGTGATTGGAGCTCGTTCCATCTTCACCCAGAAATCCTCTCAGCAGGTGCTCAATTGTTTCGCTTTTTTTTGTTTCGCACTCCCAGATAATTAGAGACTTCCATCCCAAATCTGAAAGCTGCTTCTTAACCATTTCGTCACGCTGAACATTGGCTTCAAATTTTTTTAACCAGAATTCCTCTCTGGATTTTGGCATATAGGACAATTTACAGCCTAGATGCCTATGCCAGAAACAGCCATGAACAAAAATGACAGCCTTGAATCGCTTCAGCACAATATCAGGTTTTCCAGGTACGGCTGCGCAGTGCAGCCTGTACCGATACCCCATTCCATACAGTACTTTCCGCACCGCCAGTTCCGGAGCGGTATCCTGGGACTTAATACGAGACATGTTCCAACTCCGCCTCTGACTACTAAGTCGGTCCGCCATTATCAGCCCTTAACTCTTTCTAGAACATCCCTTACAATATTTGCAATTTTTAACGCCAAATAGGCTGGCACAGCATTTCCAACCTGATGATACTGCTCAGTTCTAGGACCTTCAAAAAAATAGTTGTCCGGAAATGTCTGCAATCTCGCCGCCTCCCGCACAGTCAGGCTGCGGCACTGGCTAGGGTCATAATGTATGAAATAATGCCCATCTTTTGATATGTGAGAGGTTACGGTTGTCGACGGCCTTTCAGCCAATTGAACCCTGAAACGATCATTAAACATTTTCCCGCTGACGCCAGCATTTACGTTTTTATGTTTCGGTAGAAGCAAAGTTGGAAAATCGGCAAGGACCGGTGAGACTTTAAATTTATTGGCATAGGAGGCAGCAAAAAGATACCGGTAAAGATCATCTTTCATGTGCGCACGCGAGTCATGATGCGTCAAACCAATCAAGTGCTCGTCGCCATACCAACTGGTCATCGTTTCCGGCAGTGAATATCGTGTCGAACACTTATCAGATGGAAGACGATAATTAAGAGATATGTACTTCGCCATAATCTCGGACAATGCATAGTCTGAGCCGGTAGACATTCTGTACCACGGCATAGCACTTGCAGAGCGGATTATCTGCTGCCAGCGTTCCGAGCTGTCGGCGTCCTTAGTTACGCCACTTCTCAGACGGGGAAGGTTACCAATAATGTCCCGAACGCTTGGAGATTTTCGCGGTTCCAGTATACCGGGCGTAACTTTTATATCGTTTCTAATACCAATGATAAAGATCCGGTGCCTAGCCTGAGGGATGCCATACTCTTCCGCTTTGACGAGAAATGAAGCGGGATCAGCGTCCATACTAAACTCACCCATTTCACTCAAGGAGTAAAGACGATATGCCAACCCGTTATCGCCTTCTCCAACAGCAGATTTTGGATGCGTTAAATCACGCAGAATTTTTTGAATTACAGGCTCACCTTTCACTTTTGCCGAAAGCAGGCCTTTAACATTTTCCATAACAAATACAGGCGGCTTATGATCAACGATGATTTTCAGATACTCCCGATACAGAAAGTGCCTTTTATCATCTTCGAAGTCAGGTGAACCGCTCATTCTTGAACGCCCAACCAGAGAGTAGGCCTGACAAGGAGGCCCCCCAATCAATGCCCACTTTTTCGTGCTGCCCAGCCGAGAGCTAATAACACTTTTAACAATGTCATGAGTCTCCTCTCCCAGAGAGATACAAAGCGCAGAGTTTTCCGCTCTCGCCCATTGCTCAGGATATTTTTTAATCAGTTCTTCTTTGGGAATCTCGCCACTAATATATTGATAATATTCCCTCGGAGCTTTACCAGGCCTAAATAAGCGAAAAAAATGTCGGAGCGTAAGCGTCTTATGAGCAAATACGTTGTGCTCTATGGATACAATACTGTGAAAGGACGATGCGCCTTTTCCGTTGTGCAGGGCGGAGAAGCCTTCTCCTAACCCGCCGGGGCCCGCAAAGAGATCTACTATTGGGTAAGAAGTCTTAGTCACACTTGTTCCATATAAATCTTTAAATTGATCCGATCACTGTCTTGTGCCGTTTGACCTTTACGTCTGCTTTACCAGAACCATCTGATGAAAGCTTAGATCACGTGCGCCGACTTTCAGTCTGCTGATCGATCCAGTTTTCTATAGCATCTCTTCTGAACCGCCAGCTACCCCCTACCTTGAAACCGGGAATTTTCCCTTCGGCGGCAAGCCGATAGGCCGTCTTCTCCGCAAGTTTCAGATACTCAGCAACTTCCTTCAGGGTGATAATTTCTTCAGGCATCACATCCGACTCTTTATTGACGACCGAGAGAATAGAGGAAAATCGAGGAATGGCAAATCTGCGTTGAACTCCCTCGAACGACCTCCTCATACTCATGGAGGACAATGGTATGTTGAAACCGTGAATGCAACCCACCTAACCTCCCGTTGTTGATACTCCCTCCCCCACTCAAGGACCCGAGCCCCACCATGAAATTCGACCTCGCCTACTGCCTCAGCCTCGACGACAAGTTGTCGATCTATGACGTTCGCGATCTCAATTTCGATGAGACGGTGGCGTTCGATTCCGCCAAGGAGCATTTCCAGTGCCCCAACGACGCCTGTCGTGCGGCGTTCGATGCTTCCAACGAGTTGGGTACGTTCAACGCCAAGAACGTGAATTACGTGCGCACGCCGCACTTCAAGAATCTGCCCGGTACGCAGCATGTGGCGGGTTGTCCGTATGTGAGTTTGAAGACGTCGGCGTCGGGGGTTGAGGCGGCGGAGGGGGAAACGGATGACGGGCGTGAGGAGCATTTCCCGTCGGAGCTGTTGCTGACGCGCCGTGAGTATGTGCGCAAGCCTGCCGCGCCTGCGGGAGCGGCGGATGTGTTGCGGGATGATCCGGTGCGGGTGGCGACTGCCCCCTCAAAAGAGTCGCCGAGTCGTGAGACGGCGCCGGACAAGACCAGTGTCTTCGCTCACCCCGTGGAGTGTTTTGTGTCGAACTTCGCGGACAAGGATTTGCTCAAGCGCATGCCGTTGAAGATTGGCGAGCATACGGCGCCGTACAGTTCGTTCTTCAAGAAGATCGAGTACTTGATGGACAACAAGGGGCTGATTTACTGGGGCCGGATCAAGAAAATCGAGGACTTCCACAGTGCCAGTTTCCGGATCGATTTCGAGGACAAGGTCTGGTTCAAGAAGCCGGATGACAGCAAGAAGAAGCCTTATCCGGTCAGTGTCTATCTCAACAAAAAGCTGATCGACAACTACCGCAAGCGCAAGGCGTTTCTGGAGGAGATCAAGCACGCCATCGACAGTGATAAGGAGTTGTTCTGCTTCTTCTATGGTGTAACGCCGGAGTTGAAGCAGGTGCCGGGCAAGAAGAACCCCGAAAAGCCTTTCGAGGTCTTCAATGCCAATATCGAGAACCTGGATCACTTCATCATTCGTGAAGCGCCGGGTCTGGCGTGACGGTTAGCCCTGGGGCAGTTGCAGTTTGACGGCGCCGGGGTGTTGTTTGACGACTGAGTACGGCAGGACTGACCAGTCTGGTCTGTCGCAAGACCGTTGAACGCGGGCAAAGTAGGCGCCCAGGTACAAACCTTTCGCAGTGAAGTACCACGGCGAAGAACCCCAAACGCTTTCTTCCGTGAAGTCGCAATCATCATCTTGCGTCGGCTTCTTCATTTCTGCGGGGTATAGGGCAGTGAGTTGCTTGATCAGCCAAGGCACCAGCTCTTTGTTTTCATACTGATAACGCGCGTCACTTTCAGCCGAGCTCAAAGGCTTGTCACCCAGACTGTCTCGTTCGGCATGCAGCAGTGGCTTGCCCTCACCTACCCACAACACATCTTCGAGCGACAACGGATGACCAGTGCTCACATCAATGTTGAGGGGTGAATCACCGAAGTCCGGATGCGCGCCACCGCAGAAATAGCTGGTCGAGATGTTCAGGCTGACCACGGCCGGCGAAATCATTTTGGGCTCTGCGTCCTGCATGAAGTCGACGTTTTCCCCGCCCTGTAGTTGGCAACCGTGATAGCGGATGACTTCATTCCACAATCGTCCAAGCAACTGCTGGTTGACCCGTTGCAGATCATCTTTTGGCAGACCGGACTCTACGCTGAACAGCGAAATCTTCGACTCCGGCTCTGTCCACCATTGCAGGGTGTAACCCATGAAGTCTTGTTTCTTCAGCGGTTTGAGCTTGAGTCCCTGTAGTCGCAAATACTCATACGGCTCGCCGTTTGGCAGCGCGGCGATGAAGGGCAGCGTAGAAGTTGTCGGCGCTGGAAGCCTGGCCTCGGAAAGCTGCACTGTAAGCTTCTTGCCCTTCGGACTTTGCCACTCGCCCTGCCAGCCAGTGGCCGTTTCTTCCAGTTTCAAAGTTGGCAGTGGCTTGTCGTCACCGTAGCGATTATTGCCTTCAACCAGCGTCAGGGTGCTGTCCTGCAATGACCCGCTGAGGGGCAGGTCCCGATGGTATTTTTCGTAGAAGTAACGACCGGTCACTTCATCCGGTTGCTGGGTATTGAGCTCAACCACAATCGGCGTTTTGCCCAGCTTGCCGGTGAACACGCGCCGACCATCTTCGGCATGGGCAGTGGAAATCAGTGTGAACAACGCCACGGCATATGGCGCCAGGCGTAACAGTCCCTTGAGCATGGATCGGTCCCTGAATGAGTCGGAAGTTGCGCCGGGACGTGGGTGCCGGCGCTGGAAAATTCGCGGCGGATTATGGCGGGGTTGTGCCCGGTAATCGAGAAATGTAATTCGAGATGCAACATCGCGTCATGGCAGTTGCAGCGCAACACCACCCGGATGTTGTTTGACGATGTTGTACGGCAGAACACTCCAGTCCACGAATCCGCACACCGCTGCTACATGCGGAAACGATGGATCGAGCTTGATGCCTTGCTGTGTGAAATACCAACCCGGGAAGTCCCAAGGACCTTCATCGTTGTAGCCGCAGTCGTCTGTGCCTTCCGGCGTGATGGTCATGTCTTTCGGGTAGAGCCTGGTCAATTGGGCAACCAGCCAAGGCGCTAACTCCGTGGTGCGGTACTTTGACCAGACATCAGACGAACCGGAGGATGTGTCGATGTAGTCGTCGCGCTCTTCATGACGTACTGGCTGGCCCTGCCCGACCCACAGGACATCTTCGAGGGTCAGTAACTTGCCGCTCTTTGTATCGATATTGAGCGCTTCCTGGTTTTGATCCGGATAGGCCCCGCCACAGAAGTATTCGGTTGAAATGCGCACGCTCATCACTGCCGATGACATCCACAGTGGTTGACTGGATTGAGCGTAATAACCGCCGCAGCCATATGACGACAACACTTGACCCCACAAACGCGCCATCAACTGCTGATTGATACGCTGACGCTCCTCAGGGGAGTAACCCGAGACCACTTCGAAGAGTGAAGTTTTGGTCTGCGGCTCGCTCCACCATTGCAGCGTGTAGCCCATGAAGGTTTCGGTTTTGCCTTTCTTGAGTGTGACGCCCTGCAGCCGCAAGTACTCGTAAGGTGCATGATCATGCAGCTTGGCCAGATAGGGTAAGGAATCAACGGGTACTTCAGGAATGATGGCTGGCTTCAACTCTATCCTCAGAGTTTTACCGGCGGTACTTGTCCACTCGCCAATCCAACCATCAAGTGCTGGCTGCAGGCGAAGGGTCGGGCGGGAGTTCTCTATCCGCGAACCTTCTTCCAGCACAAGTGTTTCCCCCTCCATGGCACCGTCGAGTGCCAGATCCTTGCGGTACTTTTTATAGAAGTACCGCCCCTCTCCGGTGCGAGCATTTATTTCGAGGACGATGGGCGATTTACCCAAAGTGCCGGTGTACACCTGCGCGCCGCTGTCGGCCCAGGTCGGCGTCGGCACAAACAAACCCGTCAGCAAAAAAACACCGAAAAGGCGCAACAGTCCTCGGAGCATCACTTCATCCTTGAGTAAACGAGCCGTTGCTCGCAAAAAGTAGCCGCGGATTATGTAGTGGTTGCAGTGGGGAATCGAGCGACTTCAGATTCAATTCACGCACATGCTGATCATCACAATCACCAGCAACCCGATATAGACCCAGGCATGCACCCGATCCGGTATCCGCCCGATCCACGGCGTCGCCAGTCGAATCCCCAGCATCGAGCCCAGCGTCAGCACCGCGAACGCCAGCAGATCCACATACCCGATAAACCATGGCCCAAGGGGTGTCTCGCTGAACCCCGCCATCAGCATGTACGTCAGGGTTCCTGCCAGCGCCACCGGCACGCTCAACGGGTTGGCCATCGACGTCGCTTGGGACATGCTCAACCCGCAACGCCGCAACAACGGCACGGTCATGACGCTTCCTCCTACACCGAGAAACGTCGCGATGGCGCCAATGCCTACACCACCGCCGGACGTTTCCACCGTTCCTAATCGCCGTGGGATGACGCCTTCGGACTGTGTGAGAAACCCGCGTCGCAGCAGGCAATCGACAATCGTCACGCCGAGGTAGGCGATGAAGGCATAGCGAATGACCTCACCGCTCACCCAGACCGCTGCGACTGCGCCGACAACCGCGCCCAACCCGATGAACCCGCCCAAGGGCCACAGGTAATCCCGGATCAGGTTGCCGGCGCGGCGGTGTTTGTCGGCAGCAATCAGGGCGTTGACGATCATCACGCAGGTCGAGGTGGCGACGGCGATGTGCATGGCCGATTGACCGACGGGGTCGTCGACGCCGTGGCTGGCGGTGAGCATGCGGTACAGCAGCGGCACGACGACGAAGCCGCCGCCGAATCCGAAGAGCACGGCGGTGACACCGGTCAGGCAGCCGAAGAGTGTCAGCAGGAGGTAGAACATGGCGCGTCGTCCGTTGGTGGGGAGCGGTCGACGATAGAGCGGCGGCGCTTGGCCTGCCTCAGCAAGTCAGCCAATAATGTTTGCGTTTACGCCAATCGCTGGATGCCGCTCGATGCGCAATGTTTCGATCAACCTGCTGGACGACACACCACGCCCGGTGGTGGCGATCGGTACGGATTATTCCCACGGCTATCTGTTGCCACGTCATACGCATCGGCGGGCGCAATTGTTGTACGGCGCGACCGGGGTGATGCAGGTCAGCACGCATGACGGCAACTGGGTGGTGCCGCCGCAGCGAGCGGTATGGATTCCGCCGGGGGTGGCGCATGAGGTGTTGATGCTGGGAGTCAGCACTCGCAGTTTGTATATCGAGCCGGGGGCGGTGGATCTGGGTGAGCGTTGTCAGGTGATCAGTGTGTCGCCGTTGATGCGGCATTTGCTGATGGAGGCGGTGGAGCTGCCGCTGACCTATGACCTGGCCGGGCGTGACGGCGTGCTGATCGATTTGTTGCTGCATGAATTGGTGCGCAGTGCACCGCTGCCGTTGCATATACCGCTGCCGTCTGACGGAAGACTGCTCGAACTGTGTCAGAAATTTCTGCATCAGCCGAACGCCCACCAGTCGCCCCTGCAATGGGCCGATCAGCTGCACGTAAGCTTGCGCACCTTCAACAGACTGTTCCGTCAGCAAACCGGCCTGAGTTTCAGTCAATGGCGCCAGCGCGCCTGCGTGGTACTGGCGCTGGCACGGCTGGCGGCGGGTGAAGCGGTGACGCGGATTGCCCTGGATTTCGGCTATGACAGCCCGGCGGCGTTCTCGACGATGTTCCGTCGGATCCTCGGTCAGGCACCGTCCGTCTGGTTGGAGGCGGCGAACTAGGGCAAATCAAAAAATGCGTTTGATCCCGGCCGAAAACAACTGTACAAAAACACAGTATATTTTCCATCAACACTCTCGAGCCCGGAGCACACCATGGCCTCTTCAGCGATGAACCTCATCCTCGAACGTATCGCCCTTTTCCAGTTCACCCCGACGCATTGCGCCCAGGCCCGAGGGATGTTGGGCTGGAGCGTGGAACAGCTGTCGCGGGAGGCAGGGGTTTCGGTAGACGATATTCAGCGATTCGAGGCGCAACAGGAAGTGGCGGATTCGGCGCGGCTGGCGTTGACCTATCGGTTTGAGGCGCAGGGGCTGGTGTTCTTTCCGGGGTTTGCGCCAGGGCGTTCGACAAGCAATGGTTCGACGGTTGAATCGGTGCGTGGGGACTATGCGATGGCGGAGTGATTCGGTCCGCCTCATGGAGGCGAACCTGCGTCAGTGAGTCAGGCCCCTTGCACCACCGCCTCACTCGCCCCTTCAACCGCCAACCACCACGCATGCCCGCGTTGCGGCTGTGCCAGGTTAAACGCCTCGCCCATTTGCGGGGTGGTAATGGAAACGCTGCGCTCCCAGGCCAGTGCAAGAATGCGATCAAAGGGTTCGTGCCACGCATGCATCGCCAGATCGAACGTGCCGTTGTGAATCGGAAATAACCAGCGACCCTTGAGATCGATGTGGGCTTGCAGGGTTTCTTCCGGTTGCATGTGCACGTGGGGCCATTCGACGTTGTAGGCGCCGGTTTCCATCAGGGTCAGGTCGAACGGGCCGTATTGTTCGCCGATGCGTTTGAAGCCATCGAAGTAGCCGCTGTCGCCGCTGAAGAAGATTCGTGTATCGCCATCGATGATCACCCACGAAGCCCACAGGGTCTGATTGCCATCGAACAGGCCACGGCCGGAGAAGTGCTGCGACGGGGTGGCGATGAAGCGGATGCCGGCGACTTCGGTGCCCTGCCACCAGTCGAACTGGCGGATCTTGCTGGCATCGATGCCCCATTTGACCAGCGTGTCACCGACGCCCAGCGGGGTCAGGAACACGTTGACCTTGTCCGCCAGTTTCAACACCGCTTCGTAGTCGAGATGGTCGTAATGGTTGTGCGACAGAATCACCGCTTCGATCGGTGGCAACTCGTCGATGCTGATCGGTGGTTGGTGGAAACGTTTCGGGCCGGCCCATTGCACGGGCGAGGCGCGCTCGGCGAACACCGGGTCGGTGATCCAGAATTTGTCTTGCAGCTTCAGCAGCAAGGTCGAGTGACCGAGGCGAAAGACGCTGTGATTGGGGGCGGCGATCAGGTCGGCACGGGTCAGTGACTGCACCGGAATGGCCGACGCCGGACGGGTATTGCGCGGTTTGTGGAAGATCATGTTCCACATGATGCGCAGCATCTTTCGCACGCCTTCGCGCTGCACCGGGGCGTGGTTACGGAACGTCCCTTCTGCCTGGCGCGAAGCTTCAGGTACAGGACTGACCGCGGAAGAAATTGATTTGGCCATGACTGAATGACTCCAGAAAAACCGCGCAATTCACGGTTTTCCACGGTGGGACGATAAATGGCCAAGGCACGCACGCATCAGCCGGACATCTGGTTTTAGGTTGCACCGATTAACGCAACATTACACTGATCGGTGTACTTTCTAGGTTGCATCAAACCGGATGACAAGTAAACTGCCGAGTGTAATTTCATCTATTTCCTGCCGAATCGAATTTATGACAGCTCCAACGCGCCTCACCGACCGCAAACGCGAAGCCATCATCCTGGCGGCCATCACCGAATTCCGTGCCAACGGTTTCGAAGTCACCAGCATGGACAAGATCGCGGCCACCGCCGGGGTGTCGAAGCGCACGGTGTACAACCATTTTCCGAGCAAGGAAGAGCTGTTCGCCGAAATTCTCAACCAGTTGTGGGCACGAATCAGCACCGAGCAAGCCGTGTCGTATCAGCCTGATCACCCCTTGCGCGATCAATTGCGAACGATGCTGCTGGCCAAACTGCAGATGATGGCGGACGACAATTTCATGAATCTGGCCCGTGTCGCCATCGCCGCCGCGATCCACTCGCCCGAACGCGCACAGAACATGGTGGCGCGCATGGGCGAGCGTGAGGAAAGCGTGACCGTGTGGATTCGCGCCGCTCAGGCAGACGGTCGGCTGAAACCGGTCGACCCGGAATTCGCCGCGCATCAGGTACAGGGCCTGCTCAAGTCTTTCGCCTTCTGGCCACAGATTTCCATGGGCCAGCCGGCGCTCGACAACGCAACGCAAAATGCCGTGGTCGAATCGGCGCTGGACATGTTCCTGGCCTGTTATCAGCTCTAGATCGAGCCTGCGCCACGATTAAATGGCTCACAAGGACACTGAATTTTCCCGCTGGAATAAATGACAATATCTGTCATTGACCGATGAACGGTCGCTCTGAAGAATTACACTGGAAAGTGTTTCAGAATGAATCTGGCGAAGAACCTCATGGATAACCAACGCGGCAAAGGCTTGTCATTCGCCAGACGCATTTACCTGCCACGCGCCATCGGTTTGGGCGTCGGTTTCTTCAGTGTCGGCGCCGCGCTGTATCCGTTGAACATGCCGGCCTGGCTCTGGGCGCTGTTGCTGTTCAACGGTTTTCTCTGGCCCCACGTCGCCTATCAATGGTCGACCCGTTCGGCCTTCCCCTATCGCGCCGAGCGTCGCAACCTGCTTTACGACTCGGTGTTCGGTGGTTTCTGGACCGCGTGTTTCCAGTTCAACCCGCTGACCGCCGTGACCATTCTGTCGATGATGACCATGAACAATGTGGCCGCCGGTGGCCGGCGGCTGTTCCTACTCGGCGCCCTCGCCCAGGTGATCGGCGTGCTGTTGGGCTGGTCAGTGTTCGGGGTCAAGTTCAACCTGACCACCACGCAAACCCAGGTCTGGGCGTGCCTGCCGATGCTCACTCTTTATCCGCTTGCACTGGGGATGGTCTGTTACCAACTGGCGATCAAACTCGCCGAACACAAACGCACCTTGAGCGCCCTGAGCCGCACCGACAGCCTCACCGGCCTGCTCAACCACGGCGCCTGGAAAGACCTGCTGCACCTCAAGTTCCAGCAGTGCCGCGACCACAACAGCCAAGCCACCCTGGCACTGATCGACATCGATCATTTCAAGGTGATCAATGACAGTTACGGGCACATCGTCGGCGACGCGGTGCTGCAACAACTGAGTCGCGAACTGAAATCCGTGCTGGATGAAAGTGAGCTGGCCGGGCGTTACGGCGGCGACGAATTCTGTGTGATCCTGCCCAACCTGCCGCTGAGCAAAGCCGAAGCCCTGATGGAGCAACTGCGCCAGGCTCTGCATCAGTACCGCCATCCCGAGGTGCCCGAGTTGCGGGTCAGCCTGAGCATCGGACTGGCGCGTTTCCAACTGACCTGCCCGGACGCCCTCGACTGGCTGGATGACGCCGACAAAGCGTTGTACACCGCCAAGCACACGGGCCGTAACACGATCAGCGTAGCGTTGAGCCGTTCCAGCGCCTGACAAGCGTTGTACAAGATCCAGATCAACCACTTTCTTGTACAACTTTATAAACTTTGTATAAGATCGAACTGTCAGCCTGGATGCTGGCACTATGAAGTCAACGCCGAACGTCGCCAGCATCTTCGGCCTGCCGCCGCGGGAACAGGGACAACACCTCTAGCCCTATTTCCGGAGCGCACCCAGCATGTTTTTCAATCGCCAGCAGTCTGTTGTCGACGACCTGCAACACACCCTCGCCCAGCAAACCGGCCTGCTCGAAGCCATCGACCGCTCCATGGCGGTGATCGAATTCAATCTCGACGCGGTGGTGTTGCGCGCCAATGACAACTTTCTCAAGACCACGGGCTATACCGCCGAACAGGTGATCGGCCAGTCCCACCGCCAGTTCTGCCCACCGGAATTTGCCCGCAGCAGCCAATACACCGAGCTTTGGTCGAAGCTGAAAAACGGTCAGTTCCAGTCCGGCACCTTCGAGCGCGTCGACAGCCAGGGCCGGCCGATCTGGCTCGAAGCCAGTTACAACCCGATCAAGGATGCTTCGGGTCGTGTGGTGAAAGTGGTCAAGTACGCCATGGACGTCACCGCCAAGGTGCAGCAGGAAAGTGAAGCCAACGCCAAACTGCAAGCCATCGACCGCGCCATGGCGGTGATTGAGTTCGACCTCAATGGCAACGTTCTTACAGCCAATCAGAATTTTCTGACACGCATGGGTTACACGCTCGCCGAACTCAAAGGTAAACATCACCGCTTGTTCTGCACTGCAGAGCTGGTCAACAGCAGTGCTTATGATGACTTCTGGCGCCGGCTCAATCAGGGTGAGTTTTTCCACGGACAGTTCGAACGCGTCGACAAGCGCGGGCAAACCGTTTGGTTGGAAGCCAACTACAACCCGGTCTACGACGCCGCCGGCCGCTTGTGCAAAGTGGTGAAGTTTGCCTCGGACGTCACCGCCCGGGTCGAGCAGCACGAGCAGGATGCACGCAGTGCCAGCGCCGCTTATCACATCTCTGTCGCCACCCGAAAAGTCGCCGAGCAAGGCACGCAAGTGATCCAGCAAACGGCCAGCGAAATGCGCGAGATCGCCGATGACATCGCCGAGTCTTCGAACCTGATCGCACAACTCGGCGAACGCTCCGAACAGATCACCACCATCGTCAACACCATCCGTGCGATTGCCGATCAGACCAATCTGCTGGCCCTGAACGCCGCGATCGAAGCGGCACGGGCCGGCGAGCAAGGTCGCGGTTTTGCCGTAGTGGCCGATGAAGTGCGGCAACTGGC
This sequence comes from Pseudomonas sp. GW822-FHT03F08, assembly GCF_058801265.1. NCBI lineage: Bacteria > Pseudomonadati > Pseudomonadota > Gammaproteobacteria > Pseudomonadales > Pseudomonadaceae > Pseudomonas > Pseudomonas sp. GW822-FHT03F08. The sequence goes on from NZ_JBXANC010000006.1 coordinate 138,259, forward strand.
GGCACGCACCAGCGGCTCGACGGCGGAGATTTCCAACATGATCGGCCTGATCCAGAGCGAAACCCGTCAGGCGATCAAGAGCATGGACGGCACTCGTGGACGCGCGGCGCAAGGCGTCGAACTGGCGGATCAGGCGGGGACGGTGATTCTGCAGATTCGCGATGGCGCCAGCGAAGCCGTGGAAGCGGTGAGCATGTTTGCCAACGAGCGTGCGCCGGGATAAGGCCAACACGGGCGACGCAGGGCTATAGTGACTCAACGTCCCAAGCCTTGCCGAGCCCGTCATGACCACCGAAAAAAACGAATCCGCCGCCCCTGTCGATCACCTGCGCTTCCACCGCCCCCACGCCCACCTCAACACAACCTTCGGCAACGACAAGTTCGCCTTGCGGGCCGAGGCGTTTGCGCGATTCTTCGGTACGCCGACCTTCCTCGGCGCGCAGACCCTGATCGTGGTGCTGTGGGTGTGTCTCAACATGTTTGGCGTCACGAACTTCGACGTCTATCCGTTCATCCTGTTGAACTTGGCGTTCAGCCTGCAATCGGCCTATGCCGCACCGCTGATTCTGCTGGCCCAGACCCGTCAGGCCGCACGGGACAAGGCGCAATCCGACGCCGACGCGCAGCATCGCGAAGCCCTGGCCGTGGCCAATTCCGAGCGTCAGGCGCAGGCCGCAAAGAACACCGCGCAGTTGCTGGAACTGCTGGAGCAGAACACCCGGCTCACCGAAATGACCAAGAACCTCACCGAGCGCATCGAAGGCCTGACCCGCGAACTGCACGATCACATGCGCCAGAACCCGCAGGCCTGATCACGGCAAACGCAGTGCCCGCCCGAGTTCATCGAACAGCGTAACCACCGAGCGCAACGCACGGCAGTCCGGGCGGGTCAGCAGCCAGAGCGCGGTGTCGTAACCGTGCAGCGGTTCGCTCAAGGCTCGCAGGCCTTCGGTGATCAGAAAGTCCGGTAACGCCGCGACGCCGAGCCCGGCACGCACCAGCTCCGTCACCGACAACATGCTGTTGCAGCGATAGCCCGGTGTCACGCCCGGCAAGTGCTGGCGACGCCAGACGACAGTCGGGTGATCGGGCAGGAAATCGTCCGGGGCGATCCAGGTCAGGGCGTTCAGATCGACCGCTTCAACATTTTGCAGATAACGCTCGCTGGCACAGACCCGGTAGGAAATCTTCGCCAGCTCCCGTCCGACCAGGTGCTCCGGTGGCGTGCGCGTCAGGCGCAAGGCGATGTCGGCGTCGCGACGGCTGAGGTTGGCAAAGTCGTTGGAGGTGCTCAGTTCGATGGTCAGCGCCGGGTAGTTCGGCATGAACTGCGCCAATGCCGGCAGCAGCAGACCCTGCAATACCGAGTCGGTACAGGTCAGGCGTACCGTGCCGCTGATCACTTCGCCGCCCTGCTCCACGCCGATTCGCGCTGCTTCCAGTGCCTGCTCGGCGCGCTCGGCCTGCTCGGCCAAAGTCTGCGCAAGGCTGGTGGGCAGGTAACCGGCGCGGCTTTTTTCGAACAGTTGCTGACCGAGCGCGGCTTCCAGTCGGCGCACCGCGCGAAACACCGTCGACACGTCAACCTTCAGCAGCTGCGAGGCCCGGGCCAGAGAGCCGCCGCGCACCAGGGCGAGAATCAGCGCCAGATCCGGGAAGTCGAGTCGATAGTGCGTCGCTGCATTAATCACTTGGGGAAACGCCCATATTGAGTGCGTGAACGCCAATCTATAGTGAGCGTCATCCCTCAACAAGCACAGCGAACACTCATGGAATCCAGAGCCCTGCGCATCGCCCTGATCGGTGACTACGACCCGCAAGTCACCGCCCATCAAGCCATCCCCGTCGCCCTCGGGCTTGTGGCGGAACACATCCGCCGACCAGTCGATTTCGAATGGCTGTCCACTGAGCAAATCCACCTCGATACGCCGCTCGAAGGTTTCGACGGTTTCTGGTGCGTCCCGGCCAGCCCTTACAAGAGTGAAGCTGGCGCGCTGCGAGCCATCCGCTTTGCCCGCGAACAGCAGCGCCCGTTCCTCGGCACCTGCGGCGGTTTTCAACATGCGGTGCTGGAGTTTTCCCGCAATGTGCTGGGCTGGGCCGATGCGGAGCATGGCGAAACCTCGCCCGAATCCAGCCGTGCGGTGCTCACGCCGCTGACCTGTTCGCTGGTGGAAGCGGTGGACAGCATCCATCTGGTGCCCGGTTCGTTGATCGCCAAGGCGTACGAAACGTCCGAGATTTGCGAAGGTTATCGCTGCCGTTTTGGTGTGAATCCGCAGTTCGAACGCGAATTGCTGACCCATGACCTGCACGCCGTGGGCCACGATTCGACAGGCGATCTGCGCGCCATCGAACTGAAAAACCATGTGTTCTTTGTCGCGACGTTGTTCCAGCCGGAACGTGCGGCGCTCAAAGGTCTATTGCCACCGCTGGTGCGGGCATTTGTCGAAGCCTGCACGGAGCAACGGGCATGATCGCCGAAACGCCAGAAGCGCCGTACTACGCGGTGATCTTCACCTCAACCCGTACCGAAGTTGATCAGGGATATGCCGAAGCTGCCGAGCGCATGGTTGAACTGGCGCGCGAGCAACCGGGATTTCTCGGCGTGGAGTCGGCCCGAGGGGCGGATGGGCTCGGGATCACGACATCGTATTGGAACAGTGAAGCGGCGATTCTGGCGTGGAAACACCATCCCGAGCACCAGGCGATTCGCGAGCGCGGACGTTCGACCTGGTACTCGGCATGTCATACGCGGGTGTGCAAAGTGGAGCGCGATTATCGATTCGGATAGTCAGCCCTTCACCAGACTGCGCACCGCCACAATCTCCGGCACTTCGCGCTTGCTCATGTAAACGCGCAACGGCTCGGTGATGTTGATCCGGTCATCGATGTGCTGATCGAGCAGCAACTGGATCAACTCGCGCTTGAGGGTCATGGTCTGTTCGGTGGCCGGTGCCCAGACGAATTCGCTGGCGGGAATGATGCCGTCATCGGCCACGTCCATGCCGAACGAGTCTTCACTGAAACGCACGATGTACTGGCCGGTCTTGCGATTGAGGCCGACAAAACCCTTGAGGTCGTCGGCCGCCTGGCAGATGAGTTGGGATGTGATGCGCATGGTAAACCTCACAAGAGTGATCGAAGGTTTACACGCAGGGCATTGAGGCACACCCTCTGCCGGGGTGGTCGCCGTGGCCAAGCGTACTGCAAACAAACGCACAAAAGTGCGGAAATTTTCGCTTTCAGTACGTTTATGTCGGTCTTGCGATAGCACGTTTTCGTTTGAGTTGCTAAAAGGGACATCTTCGAAAATACCTGCGAAAGGACCTCGACATGCCCGCCACGTTTACCAAAAGTGCTCTGCTGCTGAGCCTGATGCTCGGCCTCGGTCAGGCCCATGCTGCCAGCCAGCCAAACCCGGTTGCGCTCGCTGCCTCCGAGGGCATTCCGCACCCGGCGGTGATCGCCCACCGTGGCGCCTCCTTCGATGCACCGGAATCCACCGCAGCCTCCTACAAACTGGCCCGTGACCTCGGTGCCGATTACCTGGAAATGGACCTGCAGCGCAGCAAGGACGGCGTGCTGTTCGCCCTGCACGACAACAACCTGCAACGCACCACCGACGTCGCCAGCAAGTTCCCGGACCGCAAGGACAGCCCGGCCAACGCCTTCACCATGGCCGAACTGAAAACCCTGGATGCCGGCAGCTGGTACAACAAGGCCTACCCGGATCGTGCGCGTCCGTCCTACGCCGGCCTGAAGATTCTGACCCTGGACGAAATCATCGACATCGCCCAGGCCAACCCGCAGCACAAGCCGGGCCTGTACATCGAGACCAAGGAGCCACAACTGTTCCCCGGCATCGAGCACGACCTGAAGGAAAAACTCCAGGCTCGCGGCCTGCTGATCCCGGCCGGCGCCAAACAGCCAAAAGACGCCACCAGCGTCGGCGCGGGCAACGGTAAAGTGATCCTGCAAACCTTCGAGAAGAACAGCCTCGAACTGCTGCAAAAGGAAATGCCGCAGGTGCCGAAGATTCTGTTGCTGTGGGTTGGCGAAGGCAGCATCGAGCCGAAATCCAAAGTGACTTTTGCCGACTCCGGCGAGAAGGACAAGAACACGTTCTACGGCAAACAAGAGCCGAAATCCGAAGCTGAATTCAAGCAATGGGTCGACTACGCCAAGGCTCAGGGTGCCATCGGCACCGGTCCTTCGGCCAAGCTGACCCACGGCGGCGATCAGAGCTATTCGGATCTGGTTCAGCCATGGATGAATAAATACACCCACGACAAGGGCATGCTGGTGCACGTCTACACCGTCGATGAGCCGGTGGACTACGAGAAAGTCATGGCTGCCGGCGTCGACGGCATCTTCACCAACCGTGCCAGCGAACTGCTGAAGTTCTACAAACGCCCGGCCGCCGCCAGTGTGGATCAGGTGTTGAAGAACAACGGTTTCTGATGCAACCGGACACCCCGTGGACAGGCCGCCTCTGGCTGGGGCACGACTATGGCCTGATCCACGGGATGTCGGGGCGCACTGCGCCCCACTCCCACTACGCTCACCAACTGATTCTTGCGCCTGACCGGCCGTTGACTGTTCTGGTCGAGGGCACACCCGTCACCACTTCCCGCCTGCTGATTGCCTCGCAGACTCGTCATGCGATTGTCGAAGCGCCGGATCCCGTGTTCACCGTGTATGCCGAACCGTTGCGGTTTGAGGCTCAAGCGCTGGGCGATACGCTGTTCGACAGTGAGTTGTCGCTGGCGGCACTGGATCACGCCATTGGCCAATGCCCGCGCCGCGAGCTGAGCGATCCGCGAATCGAACGAGCCCTCGCCACTGTCGATGCTTCGCTGTCGAGCAAAGTTGCCGCCAGCGCCGTGGCGGATTCCGCCCACGTATCCATGAGCCAGTTGCAACGGTTGTTCGTCAGCCAGGTCGGCCTGCCCGTGCGGCGACAGGTGTTGTGGCGACGATTGCGACTGGCGATGGCTTTAATAATCGCCGGCAGCCCGGTGACCAACGCAGCCCACACCGCCGGGTTTGCCGACTCCGCGCACTTCTCCCGCAGCCTGAAAAAACTTTTCGGTGTCACCGCCCGCCAGGCGTTGCAACACATCGAATTGCGTCTGCTGGACTGACTCAACGTCTCAAGCCCTCCGGCACTTTCGGTTCCTTGCCCAGCGTTGCCGGTTCGAACGGATCGAACAACTGCGCCATATAGTCCCGTGGAAAATCCGGACGACTGCCGATGCCCAGATCGCCCGCGCCGATCCGGTAATTCTCCGTGTAAAAACCGGTGCCCAGCAGCCAGTCCCAGAGGGTAAAGAACAGCCCGAAATTGACGTCACCGGCGCGCCCGTACTTCATGTGATGAAAACGGTGCAGCGGCGCCCAGGCGAAGATCCAGCGCAGCGGGCCAACGCGCATGTCGACGTTCGAATGCTGCAGCACCAGCTGGATTGCAATGGCGAATGCCAACAACACCGCGACCTCGGACGGAATACCCAGCACCAGCAACGGCAGCAGCCCCGCCGTCGCCTCCAGCAATTGATGCAGCGGATGTTTCATCAAACCGTTGAACCCGTAGAGCCGTTCGACGCTGTGATGAATCGCGTGCAGCCGCCACATCCACGGCACGCGATGGCTGGCGTAGTGCATCAGGCTCACGCCCGCATCGGCAATGAAAATCGCCAGGCCGACTTGTAGCCACAGTGGCCAGCTCGACGGCCAAGCACCGTCAATCGCAATCAGCGTCACCAGCCCCGGCAATGCCAGCAGGCCGAGGGAGTTCAACGCTTCGTTGATCAACGCGTGGAGCATGTCGCGACGGCGATCGCCGGTCGGGCGGTTCCAGTTCATTTCATAAGGCAGCAGCCATTCGGCCGCGAACGACACCGCCAACGCCACAGCAAACAACGGCAACAACCACAGTAGCGAATGCCCCGCCAACCCAATCCCGCCGCCGATGAATCCAAGCCAGAACAACGGCGCATACAACCACGAAAAAATGCGTTTCATGTCCACCTCCATTAATCGAAGGCAGAGCATGAAAGTTACCCGCGAACGGCGATTGAACAAACGACGCAAACACCCACGGCGTTTTTTTAAGGGTGAATTAAGTTGCGGTGGCTAACCTGAACTCACTTGAACGAATCACCCAAAGGAATAACCGATGAAAACCTTGACTGCCCTGTTTACCGCTGCCGCCCTGACCCTCACCGCTGGCCTGGCCCAGGCTGACGTTCGCGTCGATCAGATCCCTGAGCTGGTCAAGTCCGGCAAGATCAAGCCACTGGAAGAATTGAACAAGATTGCCCTGGCCCTGCACCCGGGCGCGACCATCGTCGACACCGACCTGGACAACCATTTCAACGGCTATGAGTACGAAGTCGAGCTGCGTACTGCCGATGGCAAAGAATGGGACGTGGATCTGGATGCGGCAACCGGCAAGGTCCTGAGCAACAAGCAAGATCACTGATTGCACCGCAAGACAAAGCCGCACGATTTTCGGATCGTGCGGCTTTTTTGTGTCCGAAAGTTATGCCGAGGTACTGACCAGCGAACCCGACGTACTCGAATCAGATTGCTGCAACGCCGCCAACAACGCCGCCGTCGCCGTCTGCAACGAAGCCGAAGTCGTCGCGATCTGCGATTGCGCAGCCGCAACATCCGCCGCCTTGGCATCCTGACTTTCCTGTTTGGCCTGAGCCGCTTGCAGTGCTTGCTGTTGTTCCTGCAATTGCTTTTGCAGCTCGGCAATCTGCTTGCGCAGTTCTTTCACCGTATCCGATTCATCGCTGCTGGAGCTGCTGTCACCCGACGGTGCAGCACCACCGCCCGCCGCCACTTTGCTGGTGTCGGCCTTCACACCGGTACTGGCCGCTGCTGTGGTCGAGGTGTCGTCGCCCGTGTCGGCAATCGAGGTTTTGCTGGTGGGTGTGGTGACGGTCTGATTGATCGAAACAGACGTGATGCTGACCATGGGAAATCTCCAATGACGGTTATGAATAACCGGCCATCGGCGGCGGCCTGCACGAATTGAGATCGACTGTGTACCGACTCGGTAACCGGGCCGGTACACAGTCACTGGCGGGTCAGACGCTCAGGCGAGCGGTGACGTCGTTCAGTTGGCCGGACAGGCCGTGCAGGTTCTGACTGGCGCTTTCGGTGCGCTGCACGTTGTCGAGGTTGGTGCTGGCAATCGACGTGATCTCGGTCAGGTTGCGCGAGATGTCTTCGGCCACCGACGTTTGCTCTTCGGCCGCCGTGGCGATCTGGCGGTTCATGTCGCGAATCGCTTCCACCGCGTGGGTGATGCGCTCGAGCATGGCGCCGGCCTGGGTCACTTGCTCGACGCTTTCATCGCTGCGGGTCTGGCCGCTGTCGATGGCGTGGGCTGCATCCACCGCGCCGGTCTGCACGCTCTGGATGATCTGGTTGATCTCGATGATCGACTCCGCCGTACGCTGCGCGAGGTTACGCACCTCATCGGCGACCACCGCAAAACCACGCCCGGCTTCACCGGCACGGGCCGCTTCGATGGCGGCGTTGAGCGCCAGCAGGTTGGTCTGCTCGGCGATCCCGCGAATCACTTCCAGCACCTTGCCGATGCGACCGCTGTCGGCTTCCAGACGACGGATGACCGTGGCGGTGTTGGCGATTTCGCCGCGCATCTGGGTGATGCTGTGGATGGTGCTCTGCATGACCTTTTCACCCTGCTGGGCGGACTGGTCGGCATCGTCGGCAGCACGCGCCGCGTCGGCCGCATGACGGGCGACTTCCTGGGCGGTGGCGGACATTTCGTTCATCGCCGTGGCCACCTGATCGGTGCGGTTGAACTGCTCGTTGGTGCCGCCGGCCATCACGGTGGCGATGGCGTTCAACTCGCCGCTGGCGCTGTCCAGATCCTTGGCGCTGCGCTGCAGGTGGTTGAAGGTTTCAGCGAGGAAGTCGCGCAGGGTGTTGGCGGCGGCGGCCAGGTTGCCCAACTCGTCCTGACGGCTGCTGGACACACGCTCGACCAGACGGCCCTTGCTCAACTGGGTGACGTAGTCGATGAGTTTGCGGATCGGCTCGACCAGGTTGCGGTTGACCAGCCACAGGCTCAGCAAACCGATCAACAGGCCGGATGCGAGCATCACCAGAATCCCCAGCAACACGGTGCGATCAGCACTGGCACTGATCAGCGTCGACTGTTCGGTGCCCTGCTTGCGCAGTTCGCCCACCAGTTCGCTCATCTGGTCGCTGGCGGCGCGGTCGACGCCTTTGACGGCGGTGTCGCCCGCGGTCGGATCGGCACCGGCGGCTACATAGGCATCGCGACCTTTCTGGTAGGCGGCGCCGAGCAGACGGTGTTCTTCACGCAGACGTTCGATGCGGGTTTTCAACGAAGGCTCGAGGCCTTTCTGATTGGCCAGCTCACCGAGGATGTTCTGCACATCGCGCTGGCGATCTTCGAACTGGCCCCAGTACTTGGCCAGGTCTGCCGGTTGTTTGCCGCGCAGCAGGACGTTTTTCCACTCCTGCACCTGCACCTTGAATTGCAGGTTGGCTTCGTCGATCAGTTGCGACGTGTGCAAGGGGCCGGCAATCAACTGGCTGTAGTTCTGCACGCCGTTGGACAGGAAATGAAAGCAGGCCAGCGCGATCAACAGCATCGCCAACAGACTGCCACTCAGCAGGGCGAGAATTTGCGCTCTCAGGGATTTTTGCAACATCGCAGGTACTCATGACAGGGATGAGGCACGTCCGGTAAGACGTGAATTGTGGCCGGACATCCGTGTCGGCGAACCTTGGCTCTTGGCCGAAGGCGCGCAACCTAACTCATGCGTGATCGGCGTGCCAGAGGGCTTCTTGAGAAAAATCCGACCGCCGGTAAGGCATTGATTCTGGCGTCATTTAGCTGTCACCAAAACGTCACACTGCATTGCAATGATGCGGCTCAGGTGAATCTGCAAATCCCGCGACAGACGCCCTCCTCCCAGCGAGACTTCATGAACCACAGCCTCGATATCAGCCATCGCGATCCAGACCTGTTCGGCTTGCTCTACGGTTTCCGTTTCCGCCCCGGCGAGCGTGGTCGCGAAGTCGACTCGGCGACTGCCCTGCGCTGCCTGCAAGACGACAGCGATAGCGATGAGTTTCTCTGGCTGCACCTGAACCTGGCGCACGCCGCGTGCGAGCGCTGGATGAAAAGTCATCTGCAATTACCCGAAGAGTTTTTCGAAGCGCTGCATGAAGGCTCGCGCTCGACCCGTATCGAGCATGTCGATTCGGCGTTGCTGGCGGTGGTCAACGACGTGGTGTTCAACCTCAGCAGCATGGTGTCGTCGGACGTGTCGACGCTGTGGGTCTGCGTGCGCAGCAAACTGATCGTCAGTGCGCGCCTGCAACCGCTGCACTCGGTGGACAAGCTGCGTTCGTCGGTGAAGGCCGGCGAGTGCTTTCGCTCACCGTCGGAATTGCTCGTGCACTTGCTGCGCGACCAGGGCGAAGTGCTGACCCAGATCGTGCGCAAGACCAGCATGAGCGTCGATCAGGTCGAGGACGAGTTGCTGTCCTCGCGACTGTCGACCAACCGCGCCGAACTCGGCGCCAACCGTCGGGTGCTGGTGCGCCTGCAACGACTGCTGGCGCTGGAGCCGGGTTCGCTGCTGCGCCTGCTCAATCGGCCGCCACCCTGGTTGCAGAAGGAAGACGTGAAGGAGCTGCGCAAGTCCACCGAGGAGTTCGCGCTGATCATCAACGACCTCACGGCCCTCGGTGAGCGGATCAAGCTGTTGCAGGAAGAGATCGCCGCCAACCTCAACGAGCAGAGCAACCGCACGCTGTTCACCCTGACCGTGGTGACGGTGCTGGCGCTGCCGATCAACATCATTGCCGGTTTCTTCGGCATGAACGTCGGCGGTGTGCCGCTGGCCACTGATCCGGAAGGGTTCTGGATTCTGGTGGCGCTGGTGGTGACGTTTACCGTGATTGCCGGGCGCTGGGCGTTTCGCAAGCGTGGTGACTATTAAGCAAGACCAGCGGCGCGGCTAATCCGCCAAACACTGATCTGCCGCAGTCTCTCTGTAATATTTAGCAACGATCATGGGCAACACTCCTTCCCCCGCTCAGGATTGTCCTCCCATGGCTACTCCCTCCCTGACCGCCAGCCCGGCCTCCGCCCCCAGCGGCAGGCCGGCGCTCGATAAGAAAACCGGCCCCTTCACTTACGTGGTGTTCTTCGCCGTACTGGCCATGGGGATGCTGTTCACGGCCTACAGCCTGATGCACGACATGCACGAACTCGGCACGGTGGTCACCACCTGGACCCCGTTCCTGCTGCTCGGCGTGGCGCTGTTGATTGCGCTGGGTTTCGAGTTCGTCAACGGTTTCCACGACACCGCCAACGCCGTGGCCACGGTGATCTACACCCACTCGCTGCCACCGAATGTGGCCGTGGTGTGGTCGGGTTTCTTCAACTTCCTCGGCGTGTTGCTTTCGAGTGGCGCGGTGGCGTTCGGCATCATCGCCCTGCTGCCGGTCGAGCTGATTCTGCAAGTCGGCTCGTCCGCCGGTTTCGCGATGATCTTCGCCCTGCTGATCGCCGCGATCCTGTGGAACCTAGGCACCTGGTGGCTGGGCCTGCCGGCCTCGTCGTCGCACACGCTGATCGGTTCGATCATCGGCGTTGGCGTGGCGAATGCCCTGATGCACGGTCGCGACGGTACCAGCGGTGTGGACTGGGCCCAGGCCACCAAGATCGGTTACGCACTGCTGCTGTCGCCGCTGGTGGGTTTCGGTTGCGCGGCGCTGTTGCTGCTGGCATTGCGCGCGTTCGTGAAGAACCGCTCGCTGTACAAGGCCCCGGAAGGCAACACCCCGCCGCCGTGGTGGATTCGCGGTCTGCTGATCCTGACTTGCACCGGCGTGTCGTTCGCTCACGGTTCCAACGACGGCCAGAAAGGCATGGGCCTGATCATGCTGATCCTCGTTGGCACCCTGCCGATGGCTTATGCGCTGAACCGCACCATGCCGGCGGATCAGGCGTTGCAGTTCGCCGCCGTGGCTGAAGTCACCCAACAGGCGCTGGTAAAAAGCGCACCGCTGCCGGCTCCGGCCGATCCGCGTCCGGTGCTCTCGGATTACGTGCGCAGCAAGCAGGCCACGCCGCAACTGGTCCCGGCCCTCGCCGCGCTGACCGGTCATATCGGTGAAGAAGTCAAAGGCTACGGTTCGCTGTCGAAAGTCCCGGCCGAGGCCATGGGCAACGTGCGTAACGACATGTACCTGGCCAGCGAAACCATTCGCCTGATGGACAAGAACAAGGTCGGCACCTTCGACGCCGACACCACCAACAAACTGCAACTGTTCAAGCAGCAGATCGACAACGCCACCCGGTTCATCCCGCTGTGGGTGAAAATCGCCGTGGCGATTGCATTGGGGCTGGGCACCATGGTCGGTTGGAAGCGGATCGTGGTCACGGTCGGCGAGAAGATCGGCAAGACCCACCTGACCTACGCCCAGGGCGCCTCGGCTGAAACCGTGGCGATGCTGACCATCGGCGCCGCCGACATGTTCGGCTTGCCGGTGTCGACCACCCATGTGTTGTCCTCGGGCGTGGCCGGGACCATGGTCGCCAATGGTGGCGGCCTGCAGATGAAGACCATCCGCAATCTGCTGATGGCGTGGGTGCTGACCTTGCCGGCGGCGATTCTGCTGTCGGGCAGCCTGTATTGGTTGTTTACCCAAATCTTCTGATCAACCGGAATCCCTGTGAGAGCCTTTGCTCCCACAGGGATTTGCGGCAGGAATCAGAGCGTCGAACGAATCAATTCCCCCAGCCAGTCCATGAACACCCGCACCCGCAACGGCAAGTGCCGCTGCCGGGCGTACAGCAGTGAAATGCCCATCGCCGGCGCGGTGTATTGCGGCAACACGGTCACCACCTCACCGGTGTCCAGATAGGTGTTCATGCCGGTACGCGGCACCTGGATCAGACCGAATCCCCCAAGGCACGCCGACTCGTAGGCATCGGTGCTGTTGACCGTCACACTGCCCGCCATCGGCAAGCGGTAGATCTGCCCGTCCTGCTCATAGACAAACCCTTCCGAACGCGAACCCAGCACACCGACGTAGTGCACCAGCCGATGCTGCGCCAGATCCTCCAGCGTCTGCGGCACGCCGTAGCGCTCGAGATACGCGGGGCTGGCGCAGTTGATCATGCTGAAGTCCCCCAGATGCCGCGCCACCACCGACTGATCGGGCTGCGCGCCGATGCGCACCACGCAATCGAAGCCTTCGGCGAGCAGGTCGACCCGGCGATCGGTGCTGCTAATTTCCAGTTCCAGGTTCGGATGGCGCGCAATGAATTCGGGCAACTTCGGCATGATCAGCCGCCGCGACAGAATGTTCGGCATATCGACCCGGATCCGCCCGGTCAGCGACGCTTCGTCCTGACGGAACAGGTTCTCGATTTCGTCCATGTGCGACAGCAGATCCTTGCTGCGCTCATACAACGCAAGGCCGTCCTGAGTCGCCTGGACCTTGCGCGTGGTGCGTTGCAGCAGACGCGTGCCGAGCAGGGTTTCCAGCGCCTGCACCTGCTCGGACACCGTCGAGCGCGGCAGCCCCAGACTCTCCCCCGCCATCGTAAAACTCGACAATTCGCTGACCCGGACGAAGGTGCGCAGCAGTTCCAGTTTGTTCATGGGCCACCTTTTGATTGTTCGTACATACCGACCAGTGATTCCGGTTTCAGTCTGTTTATCACCTCACGGCGGATAAATAAACTGGGCCCCATCAACCGTCACTGCCCTCGAGGAAGACCCATGAATCGCAAAATCGCATTGATCACCGGTGCCAGCCGTGGCCTCGGCAAGAACGCCGCCCTGCACCTCGCCGCGCAAGGCGTGGACATCATCGGCACCTACAACAGCCGCGCCGATGAAGCGCAATCGCTGGTCGAGGAACTGAAAACACTCGGCGCCAACGCCGTGATGCTGCAACTGGATGTCGGCCGCAGCGAAGGCTTTGCCGATTTCGCCGTGCGGGTCGGGCAAGCACTGCAACAGCTTGGTCAGTCGCGCTTCGATTTCCTGATCAACAACGCCGGGATTGGTGTGCATGCGTCCTTCGCCGAAACCACGCCGGAGCAGTTCGACCTGCTGATGAACGTGCAGTTGAAAGGGCCGTTCTTCCTGACTCAGCAACTGCTGCCGCTGATCAACGATGGCGGGCGGATCATCAACATCTCCAGCGGTCTGGCCCGTTTCACCCTGCCGGGTTATGCCGCCTACGCGGCGATGAAAGGTGCGATGGAAGTGCTGACCCGTTATCAGGCCAAGGAGCTGGGTGCGCGGCAGATTGCCGTGAATATCCTCGCACCGGGTGCCATCGAAACCGACTTCGGCGGTGGTGCGGTGCGCGACAATTCGGCGCTGAACGCGATGGTCGCCAGCAACACCGCGCTGGGCCGTGCCGGGCAGCCGGATGACATTGGCGGTGCACTGGCGCTGCTGCTGTCGCCGGGCGCGCAGTGGATCAACGGTCAGCGGATTGAAGCGTCGGGCGGGATGTTTCTCTAAACCCGGCAAAAATCCCGGACAAAAAAAATCGCAGCCCTCGCAGGCTGCGATTTTTGTTTTCAGTTCTGGCAGACGCTGCGCATCACCAGCCGCTCGCGCACCACGTCATAACCCCAATGATAGACGTAGGTGTACGGCAGGAAGAACAGCAGCACGCCAATGTCGAGCAGGAACGCCTGCCACAGGCTGACCGACAGCCACCAGGCAATCAGCGGCACGCCCATCACGATCAACCCGCCCTCGAACAGCAGCGCGTGCGCCACCCGTACCCAGGCGTTGTGGGCGATGTTCCAGCGTTTGAGCAGGCGGTCGAAGAAGCCGTTGAACACCACGTTCCAGCCCAGGGCCAGCAACGCGATGGCCATGGTGACGGCGCCCATTTCGACCAGCGGTTTGCCCATGATCCACGCCAGCAATGGAGTACAGATCAGGATTGCCAGCAGTTCGAAACCGATGGCCTGGAAGATACGTTCAGTGATGGATTTGTTGGCAGTCATGGCCGAGTTCCTCTGTGAAGATGGTTGCCATGATCCAGCACCCAACCGATACTTCATAACCAATAACCATCGATCAAGGCGATAGTTCATGGCCTCTCAGGAAGTGTTGCTCGCGTTTGTCCAGGCCGCCACTCAAGGCTCTTTTTCGGCAGCGGCGCGCAAACTCGGGCGCAGTCAGTCGACGGTGAGTGCGGCGGTGGCCAGTCTTGAGATCGATCTGGACTTGATCTTGTTCGACCGCAGCAGCCGCAAACCGGCCCTGACCCCGGCCGGCCACGTGATGCTGCAACGGGCCGAGGCGATTCTGTCGGCCACCAGCCGCCTGGAAATGACCGCCCGGCAATTGGCCCAGGGCGTCGAGCCGAAACTCACGGTGGCGATTTCCGATACCTATCAATCCGACCGTTTCGAGGCGGCACTGGTGGGCTTCGAGCAGCGCTATCCGGATCTGGAGCTGGAATGCCTGATCGCCGAGTGCGATGACCTGATCGAACTGGTGCAACGCGGTCGGGCGCACCTGGCATTCGCCGAGATGCAGGACAACTACCCGCCGGACCTGGCGACCTCGACCGTCACCGAACGCACTGAAATCGCCCTGTTCGTCGGCCGTAATCATCCGTTGGCGACGCAGGAATCCATCGATCAAACAGTCCTTGAACAGCATCGCGAGCTGCGCCTGGCCACCATCGTCAATCCCTATGACAGTCGCGGCAAAGGCCGGGTGTGGTCGGCGCCGAGTTATCTGATGCTGCTGGAGATGGCCGAAAAGGGCTTCGGCTGGGCACCGCTGCCGCGCTGGCTGGTGGAGCGTTTCGGTAACGATCTGCTGGTTGAGCTGAAGGTGCGCGGCTGGCCGAAACCGGTGTTCGTCGATGCGCTGTGGTCGCGGCTGTACCCGCCGGGGCCGGCAGGGAGCTGGTTGCTGAGCAAGATGCTCGAGTGACGATTCAAGCGGCAATCGCCGGCGGCCGATTGTGTTGGAAGTACTCATGCAACCCGCGCATTGCCGGCAATTCCAGCGCCTGCGCCGCGTAGCACAACCCCACCCGCCGGGTCGGCGCCGGCAGGTGCAGCGCACGTACGACGATGCGTTCATGCCCGCTCACCAGCGACTGCGGCAACATCGCCACGCCGACACCCGCCGCCACCATGTGCAACGCCTGTTGCAGTGAACCGGCGTGCCCCGCCACCGCTTCCGGCGAGCGTCCGTAAAGCGCCATCAACCGCTGATGGGACGGATGTTGCGGGCAGGTGATCCAATCCTCGATCGGCGCCCAGCCTGCCTGCGCGTTGGCCATCGGATGGTCGAGTGGCAGCGCCATCACGTAAGACTCTTCCCACAGCGGCAGAAACAGTTCGTCCTCGCAGCACATTTCCTCGACCGCCAGCCGACCATCGCCGTGACAGCCTTCTTCCAGGGTCAGCAGCAGATTGGGCAACGCCTGATGGGCCATGCGCACAAAGGCTTCGATGTGACTGGCGGCGATGTCACCCTCGATGCCGAGGGTCAGCGGCGCGCGGTTTTCGCTGCCGCGAAACATCCGGCTCAAGGCCTCGGATTCGGCCACCATCCGTCGCGCCTGCGGATACAGCAGCCGCGCTTCGGCACTGACTTCCACACCACGGGGCTGACGCACGAACAGCGTCGCGCCGAGTTCTTCTTCCAGCTGTTTGATGGTCACCGACAGCGTGGGCTGGCTGATGAACAGCCGTTGTGCGGCGGCAGTGATGTTGCGTTCCTCGAACACCGCGAGGAAGGCTTTGAGATGGCGGACATCCATAGGAAATTCCGATAGCAGACAGAGGAATAAGGCATTTTTCAGCCTCCAGCGGGCTAAATATACTGCGCTTCGAATCTGGTTATTTGTTTTTCTTATCTCAGGAGTTCAACCATGGGCAAGCCATTGATCATCATCACCGGCGCCAGCTCGGGCATCGGCGAAGCCACCGCACGGAGCTTGAGCGCTGCCGGTCACCCCCTGCTGTTGCTGGCGCGGCGTATCGAACGCCTCGAAGCGCTGGCACTGCCGAACACCCTCAGCCGCCGCGTCGACATCACCGACCGCGCCGCGTTGCTGGCCGCCGTTGCCGAGGCCGAAGCCCAATTCGGCCCGACCGATGCGCTGATCAACAACGCCGGGGTGATGCTGCTGGGCGAGATGAGCAAACAGGACCCGGCGCAGTGGGACCAGATGCTCGACGTCAACGTGAAAGGCTTGCTTAACGGCGTGCACGCGGTGGTCGCCGGGATGATCGAGCGCAAGCACGGCACCATCATCAACGTCAGCTCGGTGGCCGGGCGCAAGACGTTCCCGAACCATGTGGCGTACGTCGGCACCAAGTTTGCGGTGCACGGGTTGTCGGAAAACCTGCGTGAAGAGCTGTCGCCGCATAACGTGCGCGTGACCACTATTGCGCCGGGTGCGGTGGAGACCGAGTTGTTGAGCCACACCACGGATGAGGCGATCAAGACCGGGTATCAGGCTTGGAAGCAGGACATGGGTGGGACGGTGCTGAGTGCCGAGGATGTGGCGACGGCGATTGCTTATGCGTATGGGCAGCCGCAGGGGGTTTGTATTCGCGAGATTGTGATGGCTGCTACCCGCCAGCAAGCCTGACTCGACGTTTACTAAAGGGGATTGCGCAGCGTCAGCTCGCGCAATCGTCCCTCGATAAACCGCCGCTCCGGCTCCTGCCGCGTCAACGCCAGCGCCCGCGAATAAGCCGCCCGCGCCTCTTCAACCCGCCCCAACTGCCGACAAAACTCCGCCCGTGCCGAATGCGCCAGGTGGTAATCCTGTAGCTCCCCACGGTCAAGAATCCCCTCGATCAAGGTCAACCCGGCCAGCGCCCCGTCACGCTTGGCCACCGCCACCGCCCGGTTCAACTCGATCACCGGCGACGGCACCGCCCGCAACAAAACGTCATACAGCCCGACAATCTGTTCCCAATCCGTCTCCCCCGCCGTCGGCGCTTCGGCATGCACCGCCGCAATCGCCGCTTGCAGGCAATACGGCCCGAAGCGCCCGGTGGTCAGCGCCCGCTCCACCAGATCGCAGCCTTCGGCAATCAGTTCGGTGTTCCACAATCCGCGATCCTGATCGTCCAGCAGAATCAGCTCACCGCTTGGCGTCGACCGCGCCGAACGCCGCGACTCATGCAACAGCATCAGTGCCAGCAAGCCCATGACTTCCGCATCCGGCAATAACTCCAGCAGCAGACGCCCCAGACGAATCGCCTCACGGGTCAAATCCTCGCGGGTCACCTGGGCGCCGCCGGACGCCGAATAACCCTCGTTGAACACCAGGTAAATCACCCGCAGCACACTGTCGAGGCGCTCGGGCAACTCGCTCAGGCTCGGGACTTGATAAGGGATTTTCGCATCGCGAATCTTCGCCTTGGCGCGCACGATGCGCTGGGCAATCGCCGCCGGGGCCGAGAGAAATGCGCGGGCGATTTCCTCGGTGGTGAGATCGCAGACTTCGCGCAGGGTCAGCGGCACTTGCGCGTCCGCCGCCAGTGCCGGGTGGCAGCAGGTGAAGATCAGGCGCAGGCGATCGTCTTCCACGTCTTCAACGTCCCATTCGGACTGTTCCAGCTCTTCCAGTTGCGCCAGCAACAACGGCTGCGACGCCTTGAACCGTGCGCGCCGACGCAACACATCAATCGCCTTGAAGCGCCCGGTGGACACCAGCCACGCCCGCGGATTGTCCGGCACGCCGTCGCGCTGCCAACGCTCGACCGCGACGAAGAACGCCTCGTGCAAGGCTTCTTCGGCGAGGTCGAAATCGCCGAGCAGACGGATCAGGGTCGCGAGGATCCGCCGCGAGTCTTCGCGATAGACCTGCGCGACCCGAGCCGCGACCTCAGACATTCAACTGCCGCACGGGACGCACTTCGACACTGCCGACCCGGGCCGCCGGAATGTTGCCGGCGACCTGGATCGCTTCGTTGAGGTCCCGCGCGTCGATCAGGTAGAAACCGGCCAGTTGCTCCTTGGTCTCGGCGAACGGGCCGTCGGTGATCGACAACTTGCCGTTGCGCATGCGCACCGTGGTGGCGGTCTGCACCGACTCCAGCGCTTCGGCGGCGACCATCCGGCCGCTGCTCTGGATCGACTCGGCGTAGGCCCAGCATTCGGCGTCTTCCGGGCTGTCGGGCGACGAATGCAGCAGGCGCTCATCGCTGTAGACCAGGCATAAATACTTCATGGCGTTCTCCTGAATCGGACGGATCAACTATGGCTGAAGATCAGGGTTTCACATCAAACAGTGTCGAGCCAGTCATCGGATCGAACGGCGCCGACCAGTGTTCGTGGGCGATTTTCCACGCCCCGTCGACCAGCCGATAGCAGGCGGTCGCGCGCATCCAGCAACTCTGGGTTTCGCCTTTTTCATTGGTGCCGCCGCAATTGGCGACCCAGTGGGCGAAGGCGATGTTGTCCCCGATCTCGATGGCGATTTCATGGAATTCGAAAATGTGCGGGCCGGGGCACATTTCCATGCAGGCCACCCAGTGGGCGCGGTAGGCCTCCTTGCCCTTGAATTGCAGGGCCTTGATCGCATCGAAAGAAAGTATGTCGTCGGCGTACAGGGTCATGACCTTTTCCACGTCCTTGGTCATGACGGCCTGACGGTAGGTGTCGATCACGGCTTGAATCTGCGCTTGCGTACTCATGGGGTTTCTCCCTGGTTTTTGTTGTGAAGACACACTTAGTCGCTTGGCGATTGGCCGGATCGACAGCTGAAACAAAAAAATTCCAGAGAACGCAAAATCGCTAGAATCCGAGGCTCATCTTTGTAGGAAAAAGGAAATTCCCGTGTCAGCCCGACTCGTGCCTTACGAAAACCTGAACGCCACCCAACGCCAACAGGTCGAGGCAATTGAAATCCACGCCGAGCAGATCAAGTTCTCCGGCGACATCCACGGCGCCCTGCACACGCTGCTGTCGAAACCCGGCCCCGGCGTGAAAGGTTTTGCGCTGCTGGCCGAAGACGTACCTGTGGCATTCCTGCTGCTCAAGCGCCCGCCGGTGTTGCCGGAATGGGCCGATGAGCACAGCGCAACCTTGCATGCGTTGCAGGTCGATCACCGGGCCCAGGGCAAGGGTTATGGCAAGGCCTGCCTGCTGGCGTTGCCGGAGGTTGCGCGCCAGGCCTGGCCGGAAATCAAAGGGCTGGAACTGTCGGTGGACGCTGACAACGATGCTGCGATTGCGCTGTATGCCAAGTACGGTTTCGTCGACAGCGGCGAAGCGTACAAGGGGCGCATCGGTTACGAGCGGCGCATGGGCCTGTTCTTTTAATCGTCGAGGGAGCAACGATGATCGATTCAATCGAAGCACTGGAAGCTATTTACGGATTGCCCCACGAGCGGGCGGTGCGCAAGCAGATCGGTTTTCTCAACGAGGACTATCAGGCGATGGTCCGGGTTTCGCCGCTGGTGATTGTCAGTTCGGTCGGTGCCGACGGCATCGACAGTTCTCCGCGCGGCGATGCGCCGGGGTTTGTGCGGATTATCGACGAGCGCACCCTGGCCCTGCCGGATCGCCCGGGCAACAACCGCATCGATACCTTGCGCAACGTGCTGCACGATCCACGAGTGTCGTTGCTGTTCATCATTCCGGGGATTGGCGAGACGTTGCGGGTCAATGGCACGGCGACCATCAGCGCTGATCCGGAGTTACTGGAAAGCTTCGCGGTCAACGGCAAACCGGCGCGCACGGTGTTGCTGGTGACGGTGGAGGCGGCGTTCTTTCATTGCTCGAAAGCGTTCGTGCGTTCGGACGCGTGGAATCCGCAAACCCACTTGCCGCGCTCGGCGCTGCCAACGGCAGGCACGTTTCACAAGCGTCTGAACGAAGGTCAGTTCGATGCCGAGGCCTATGACCGAGAGGCCCCGGCGCGGGTGCGTGAAACGCTCTACTGAAGTCTTTAGAGGGTCAGGATCATCTCGTGCCACGCCATCCCGCCGTGGTCGGACTCGGACGGTTTGATGTAGGCAAAACCGAATCCGGCGTACAGCGGGATGTGCCGATCCTTGCACATCAGGTGAATCGTCGCCTTGCCCTGAGCGCGCATGCGCTCGATGAATTCGCCCAGCAGACGCTTGGCCAGGCCCAGGCCTTGATAGTCCGGGTGCACCACCACCGACATGATCACCACGTTCGGCCCCGCCGGATCGTGGCCGATCAGTTCCTTGAACGCCTCGTCGGACATCTGCACCTCGAACGCCGCGCCGGAGTTGATGAAGCCGGCCACTTGCCCGTCCACCTCGGCGACGATGAAACCGTCCGGCCAGGTGGCGATACGCGTGGCGATCTTCTCGCGGGTCGCGGCTTCGTCGCCCTCGTAGGCGAGGGTTTCGATGGCGTAGCAGCGATCCAGGTCGGCGGCGGCGACGTGGCGGATGACGGTGTTCATGGCGGCTCGAAATCAGTGGAAACAGGGCCGCCAAGGATAAAGGAATAAGGTGTTCATATCGATCCGCATGGGCGGCGTAAAGCCTGCGTATAAGCGCTTTTCTTCGGATTCGGGACGGTCTATTCCTGACCACTGTCTCTGATCACCCGAAGGGGAACAGTTTATGAGCAGCATGGAAATCGGTTTGTTGATGGTGTTGGGTATCAGCTTTTTCGGCTTCATCACCCTGGGTATCGACCTGTTGCGGGCACGACGGATCAAGGGCAAGTAAGGCTTGATCGGCAGCGCGAAGCGGATTCGCGCTGCCGGTCGTTCATCAGGTTTTCTTTTCCACCGGGACGCAGATTTCCAGCTTGCCGGTATTGGTTTTCGGATTGAAATCGGCGCTGTAGCGTTCCAGCTCCGGGGCGTTGAGGCCCTTGTATTCGGAGGCCGGCAGCCAGGTCTTGTAGATGTACTCAATGGTCTGTGGCAGAAGATCCAGCGAACCCTTGTGCTCGAACACCGCGTACTGGCGAGGCAGGATTTCGATCCACGGATACTTTTCCTGCGGGAAGTCATCCAGCTTGCGGATTTCGACCCCGGCCATGTAATCGAAACCGCCGTTGCCGTCGAAATTGCTGCAAACGCCGTAGGTCACTTCGCCCTTCTGACCCGGAATATTTCCGATGTGCGGGATCAGTTTTTCCCACAGCGCGGGGATGTCCTGGACGGTCTCTTTGGTGAAACGATCGCGAAAACCTGCAATCAGCAGGAAGTGTCCATGTTCGAAGCGAGGTTCAGCCACTTCGACGCGTTTTTGCTCATCCATGACTCGACTCCTTGGAACGAAAAAAGTGGGTTCGGCTGGGAGTATAGAAGCCAAACCCGATTCGCACATTTACAGCGTGTGCAGGGCCTCGACGGCACCGGACCCAACGAACTCGTTATAACCGGATACGATCACGTAGACCGCGAAATAGCAGAAGATCGCCGCCGATGCCATGTAGGAATAGCGCAGCAGTTTGTCACCCAGCAGTTTGCCGCCGTGGCTCGCGGCGAAGCACAGTCCCGCCGACCACAACAGCCCGGCACACAGGAAGCCGCCGAGGAACAGCGCCGAACTGAGCGGACCGCCGCCACCGGAACGGGCGATCAACGTGCCACCCACCGCCGCGAACCAGAGGATGGCGCTCGGCGACGACATGGCGAGAAAAATCCCACGGAAGAATTCCTTGCGATGGGAGTTCTGGCCGACTTCCGCCGTCTCCGCCAAGAGCGCTTCGTGGTGGATCGCCGAATAGATCATCTTCGCCGCGAAGTAGATCAACAGCGCCGAACCGCCGATCCACAACACCCAGCGCACGGTTTCGTATTGCAGCAGAACGGTCATCCCGGCCAGGGCAAGAACGGCGTAAATCAGGTCGCCGACGCAGGTGCCGAGGCCCAGCGCGAAGCCCTGAAAATAGCCGCGCTGCATGGCCAGGGTGATCATCGCGATGTTGGCCACGCCGATGTCCAGGCACAGCGAAAGGCTCAGCAAGAAGCCGCTGGTGAATTCCATTAACCGTTTTCCTTGGGAAAAAATTGTTGTCGTGCACGCTGGACAGTCTGCCATCGCTGCCCTTATCTTCCGCCACAGGTCACCGCAGTGACCAGCGTCGCTCGGACGGTTCCGGGCGCTTACGTTATCCGAGGCAACAATGGCTGAACAAGGTTCGCCGCGCCGCTTTGCGCGCATAGATCGACTCCCCCCTTACGTTTTCAACATCACTGCCGAGCTGAAGATGGCCGCCCGACGTCGTGGCGAAGACATCATCGACTTGAGCATGGGCAACCCCGACGGCGCCACGCCGCCGCACATCGTTGAAAAACTGGTGCAGGTTGCACAACGCGAAGACACCCACGGTTACTCCACGTCCAAAGGCATTCCGCGCCTGCGTCGGGCGATTTCCAACTGGTACAAGGAACGCTACGAGGTCGATATCGACCCGGAAAGCGAAGCCATCGTCACCATCGGTTCCAAGGAAGGCCTGGCTCACCTGATGCTGGCGACCCTGGATCAGGGCGACACCGTGCTGGTGCCGAACCCGAGCTACCCGATTCACATCTACGGTGCCGTGATTGCCGGCGCCCAGGTGCGGTCGGTGCCGCTGGTGCCGGGCGTGGACTTCTTCGACGAGCTGGAACGGGCGATTCGTGGCTCGATCCCGAAACCGAAGATGATGATCCTCGGCTTCCCGTCCAACCCTACCGCGCAGTGCGTGGAGCTGGATTTCTTCGAACGGGTGATCGCCCTCGCCAAACAGTACGACGTGCTGGTGGTGCACGACCTGGCCTACGCCGACATCGTCTACGACGGCTGGAAAGCCCCGTCGATCATGCAGGTGCCGGGCGCCAAGGACATCGCGGTGGAGTTTTTCACCCTGTCCAAGAGCTACAACATGGCGGGCTGGCGCATCGGTTTCATGGTCGGCAACCCGGAGCTGGTCAACGCCCTGGCGCGGATCAAGAGCTACCACGACTACGGCACTTTCACCCCGCTGCAGGTGGCCGCGATTGCTGCGCTGGAAGGCGATCAGCAATGCGTGCGCGACATCGCCGAGCAGTATCGCCAGCGCCGCAACGTGCTGGTCAAGGGCCTGCATGAACTGGGCTGGATGGTCGAAAACCCGAAAGCCTCGATGTACGTCTGGGCGAAGATTCCCGACGCCTACGCGCACCTCGGCTCGCTGGAATTCGCCAAGAAGCTGCTGGCCGAGGCCAAGGTCTGCGTCTCGCCAGGCGTCGGCTTTGGTGAATACGGCGACGATCACGTGCGTTTCGCGCTGATCGAGAACCAGGACCGGATTCGTCAGGCCGTACGCGGGATTCGCGGGATGTTCCGGGCGGATGGCCTGGTGACCAAATCCTGATACAGGACACATGATCGTTCCCACGCAGAGCGTGGGAACGATCCGCCAGACACAAAAAAACCGCATCGCTGCGGTTTTTTTGTGTCTGGCGTTCGAGGTTAAACGAACAGCGACAGCAGCAGGATAAAGCCCAGCGCAACCACCGACAGGATGGTTTCCATCGCGGTCCAGGTCTTGAAGGTTTCCGCCACGGTCATGTTGAAGTACTGCTTCACCAGCCAGAAACCGGCGTCGTTGACGTGGGACAGGATCAAGGAACCGGCACCGGTGGCCAGCACCAGCAACTCACGGTTCACGCCCGGGATCATCCCCACTACCGGCACCACAATGCCCGCGCCAGTAATGGTCGCCACAGTGGCCGAACCGGTCGCGATGCGGATCACCGCCGCCACCAGCCACGCCAGCAGGATCGGCGAGATCTGCGCGCTGACCGCCATGTGGCCGATCACGTCGCCCACACCGCTGGTCACCAGCATCTGCTTGAAGCCACCACCGGCACCGATGATCAGGATGATCGCGGCGGTTGGCGCCAGGCTCGCATCCAGCCATTTGAGCATCTGCTGAGAACCGATGCCCTGCTTGGCGCCGAAGGTGTACAGCGACAGCAGCAAGGCCAGCAACAGCGCCGAGATCGGGTGACCGATCATGTCCATCCAGGTGCGGAAGAAATGACCGTCCGGCAACGCCACATCAGCGAAGGTTTTCAGCAGCATCAGGAACACCGGCAGCAGCACGGTGACCAGGGTGATGCCGAAGCTTGGCAGCTTGGCCGAATCGGTTTCACGGGCCAGTTGATCGACCAGTTCCTGGTTCGGATGACCCGGGATGTGCTTGGCGATGAACGTACCGAAGATCGGACCGGCAATGATGGCGGTCGGCAGCGCGACGATCAGACCGTAGAGAATGGTCTTGCCGATGTCAGCACCGAACACGCCGATGGCCAGCAGCGGGCCCGGGTGCGGCGGCACCAGACCGTGCACGGCGGACAGGCCGGCGAGCAGCGGGATACCGATCTTGATGATCGACACGCCGGTGCGGCGAGCGACGATGAACACCAGCGGAATCAGCAGCACGAAGCCGATTTCGAAGAACAGCGGAATGCCCACCAGGAACGCGGCGAACATCATTGCCCACTGCACGCGCTCTTTGCCGAACGCGCGAATCAGGGTCTGGGCGATCTGATCGGCACCGCCGGATTCGGCCATCATTTTGCCGAGCATGGTGCCCAGCGCGAGGATGATGCCGACGAAACCGAGCACGCCACCGAAGCCGTCCTGGAACGCCTTGATGATGGTGCCGATCGGCATGCCGGACGTCAGGCCGAGGAACGCGGCGGCGATGGTCAGGGCAATGAAGGGATGGAGCTTGAACTTGGTGATCAGGACGATAAGCCCGATCACCGTGACCACTGCATCAAGCAGCAGGTAGGCGTCATGGGACATGCCAAACATTGGGGGTGTCTCCTGGTTTGTTGTTGTTATTAAAGCGGGTTAATCAGAAGTCGAAAGGACAGCGCTATCTTCGCAAACACGCTCATACCGCCTGTTTCAGGCCATGAGCTTGCCACCAGACGTGGGCTTGCGACGCCAGTTCTTCAACGCTGTGGATCGAAGCATTCAGGGCCAGGGTCAACGGCTCGCCCTTGGGTGATTCGAGGGTGGCGAACTGGCTTTCGATCAAGGTGGCCGGCATGAAGTGGCCCGGACGATGGGACACACGTTCGGCGGCAACTTCAGGCGTCAATTCGAGGAACACGAAGCCCAGGCCCGGCAAGGCGCTGCGCAGACGTTCGCGGTAAATGTGCTTGAGGGCCGAGCAGGTCAGCACCGGGCGTTCGCCCAGGGCATCGACGCGACGCAGCTCATCGCACAGGCTGTCGAGCCAGCCGGCACGGTCTTCGTCGTTCAGGGGGATCCCCGCGCTCATCTTTTCGATGTTCGCGGCCGGATGGAAAGTATCGCCTTCAATGGCAGTGGCGCCGCTCAATTGGCACAGGGCCTCGCTGACGCACGTCTTGCCGCAACCGGCAACGCCCATGATGACCAGGGCGGTGATGGGATGATTCATGAAACACCTCAGCGCGCAGACAGCGCTACCTTTGCTAACTATGACTCTAGTGCACAGGCAGAAATTGCCGACGCCTTCTTGTCGTTTTTTTGGGTTGCAGCAGGTTGGGTCCCAACGCCAAAAAGCGAGGATCAGGCAGGACCTCGCTTACGCATTTGCAGCTGCATAAGGACAGCGCTACCTTAGTGCCTTGATTTTTGTTTGGCAAGCCGCCCGATGACCACCCCTAAAAACGATAAAAACACCCGCACCACCGGCCGTCCCACCCTCAATGAAGTCGCCCGGCTGGCCGGCGTCAGTCCGATTACAGCTTCTCGCGCCTTGCGCGGGGTCAGCACCGTCGCCACCGAACTGGTGGAAAAAGTCCAGAAAGCCGCGCTGGAACTCAACTACGTGGTCAACCCCGCCGCCCGCGCCCTGGCCTCGGCCCAGAGCCATTCGGTGGTGGTCCTGGTGCCTTCTTTGGCCAACCTGTTGTTCATCGACACCCTGGAAGCCATTCATCGGGTGCTCACGCCCAAAGGCTTCGAAGTGCTGATCGGCAACTTCCACTATTCCCGCGATGAAGAAGAAAACCTGCTGCGCAACTACATGGCTTATCAGCCACGGGGTTTGCTGCTGACCGGTTTCGACCGCACCGAAACATCGCGGCGGATGATCGAGGCCAGCAACATTCCCTGCGTGTACATGATGGAACTGGACAGCGCCGCCGGAGTGAACTGCGTCGGCTTCTCCCAGCTCAGCGCCGGGGAAACCGCCGCCGAACATTTGCTGTCCCGTGGCCGCAAGCGTCTGGCGTACATCGGCGCGCAGCTCGATCAACGCACCCTGCTGCGCGGTGAAGGTTTTCGCAAAGCGTTGCAGAAGGCCGGTCGCTACGACCCGGATCTGGAAGTGCTGACCCCGCGTTCTTCGTCCGTGGGCCTGGGTGGCGAGTTGTTCCTGCAACTGCTGGCGGCGCATCCGGACGTCGATGCGATCTTCTTCGGCAACGACGACCTGGCTCAGGGCGCCCTGCTCGAGGCCCTGCGCAACGGGATCAAGATCCCCGAGCAAGTGGCGATCCTCGGCTTCAACGACCTGCCGATGTCCGAGCATATGGTGCCGCGCCTGAGCAGCATCAACACCCCGCGTGAGGCCATCGGCCGGCGTGCGGCGGAACAGATGCTGACCCTGATGGCCGGCAACAGCGTGGCGCGACCGGTCGAGGACATGGGCTTCGAACTGAAGATCCGCGAAAGCACCTGACCTCCGCGTTCGGCTCTGGAAGGGACGCGGAGCATCCCGGGCTGCGTTCCCACGCAGAGCGTGGGAACGATCACCGGCCGAGTATTTCAACCAATGCCGCCGCGCCCTTCTGCAACGGCTGGCTCTTGAGCCACACCGCGTGCACCGGCAGCACCAGACCGTTCTCGATGTTGCGGAAGTTCAGCCGTTTCAATCGCCCCGAATCGAGCCACGGCTGCACCACCGACAACGGGAAATTACCCCAGCCCAACCCCGCCTCGACCATCTCCAGCGCCGTCTCCAGGCTGTCGGTGCGCCAGTGGGATTCGGCCACCAGTGGCCGGGTTTCGCTGATCGGCAAGTCGCGACTGCCAACGACGATCTGCCGCACATGCACCAGATCTTCGAGAAACAGATCCTGCCCCTGCAACAGCGGACTGTCCGCCGCCAGCGTGGCGATCATCCGTTCACTGCCGACAAACTGAAAGCGCTCCAGCACGTTCACGCTCAACCCGGCGAACGCCAGGCACACGCTGACCCGGCCACTGTGAAGCATCGCCAGCACGTCATCCTGCGGCGCGCTCAGCACTTCGATGTCGAGCAGCGGGTGGCGCTCACTGATGTCCTTGATCGCCGCCAGCAAACGTCGCCGGTCGATATCCGCCGCCACGCCAATCGACAACTTGCTCTCCAGCCCCAGCGACAACTGCACCGCATGCACCTGCAATTGCTTGAGCTGATCGGCGATCAGTCGCGCATGAGGCACCAGCGACAGCGCCATCGCCGTGGGTTGCGGTTCGCGGTGACTGCGATCAAACAGCGGGTAGCCGAGTTCGGCCTCCAGATTGCCGATGGCCATGCTCACCGCCGACGGGACTTTGCCCAATGCCCTGGCTGCGGCGGAAAACGAGCCGCGCTCAATCACTGCGAGAAACAGCTCGATGCTTTCGCTGTTGAAATTCACATCATCTACCTATCAATAAAACTGAAAGCTACTGACTTTTTCTGTCATCGCCATTGAAGCTATCTTTCGTCGCCTTCGCCAGCCCCGCTGGCCACCAGTCGCAAGAAAGAGGCAATTCCCCATGCAAGGCGTCAAACGCAAACTGGTCTATGTGTCGCTCTATGAAGTGATCGGCATGACCTTCTCGGCCCTCGGCCTGGCCCTGTTGTCCGGCACCTCGCCCGGCAGCACCGGCCCGCTGGCGGTGATCATCACCACCATCGCCGTGACCTGGAACTTCATCTACACCTCGCTGTTCGAGCACTGGGAAAGCCGTCAGGTGTCGCGTACCCGCACAGTCAAACGCCGTATCGCCCACGCGGTCGGCTTTCAATTGACGCTGATCGTGTTCCTGATTCCGCTGATCGCCTGGTGGATGAACATCAGCCTGGTGCAGGCCTTCCTGCTGGATCTGGCGCTGATCGTGTTCATCCCTTGCTACACCTTCGCCTTCAACTGGCTGTTCGATAAGGTGTTCGGTTTGCCGGCCTCGGCGCTGCCGGATCCCGTGCCCGCAGCATGAATCGCTAATTGGTAAGCGGATATTGCAAGAAATCGGCGGTTTTCCCGTACCAAGCGCCGATATAAACAATCCTTGATTTCCGATAGCAGGCTAAGCTTTTCCATCATAAAAAAATGGATCGGCCCATGACTGCACACGCCCCCGCCGCCGCGCAAAGCGATGGCATCGACCCGATACGCGCCGCACAGGTTTCCGCCCGCATCGACCGTCTTCCGGCAGTCGCCACGATCTGGCGGCTGGTGGCGCTGCTGTCCATCGGTGGTTTCTTCGAACTCTACGACCTGTTCCAGACCGCCTACATCAGCCCCGGCCTGATCCGCGACGGCATCTTCGCCACCGGCAATCAGGGCGTGTTCGGTTTCTCCGATCAGGCCGCGTTCGCCTCGGCGACGTTCCTCGGTCTGTTTCTCGGCGCCAGTCTGCTCAGTCCGTTGGCGGATCGTTTCGGACGGCGGGCGATCTTCACCTTCGCGCTGGTCTGGTACACCGTGGCCACGGTGCTTATGGGGGTGCAGAGTTCGGCGCTGGGGATCATCTGCATGCGTTTTCTGGTGGGCATCGGCCTCGGCATTGAGCTGGTAACCATCGACGCCTACCTCTCGGAACTGGTGCCCAAACGCATGCGCAGTTCGGCGTTCGCCTTCGCGTTTTTCGTGCAGTTCCTGTCGGTGCCGGCGGTGGCGCTGATGTCCTGGTGGCTGGTGCCGCAGGCGCCGTTCGGGGTGTCCGGCTGGCGTTGGGTGGTGCTGGCCAGTGCGGTGTTTGCGCTGTTCATCTGGTGGCTGCGCAAACGGCTGCCGGAGTCGCCGCGCTGGCTGGCCCAGCATGGTCGCTTCGATGAAGCGAACCGGATTCTCGATGACATCGAAGCGCGCTGCGAGAAGGATCACCGCCAACCACTGGACGCACCGGAAGCGGTAGCGGTAGATGTCGAAGGCAAGGGCCGTTTCGCCGACATTTGGCAACCACCGTACCGGCGCCGCGCACTGATGCTGATCGTCTTTCACATCTTCCAGGCCATCGGTTTCTTCGGTTTCGGCAACTGGTTGCCGGCGCTGCTTTCCGGTCAGGGCGTCAGCGTCACTCACAGCCTGATGTACGCGTTCATCATCACCCTCGCCTACCCGCTCGGGCCGTTGCTGTTCGTCAAATTCGCCAACCGCTTCGAGAACAAGTGGCAGATCGTCGGCTCAGCCTTGGGCGCCATGACCTTCGGCACCTTGTTCGCGTTGCAGACCAGCGCCTTAGGCCTGATCTTCTGCGGGGTGATGATCACCTTCTGCAACGCCTGGCTGAGCTTCAGTTATCACTCCTATCAGAGCGAACTGTTCCCCACCAACATCCGCGCCCGGGCGGTGGGGTTCTGTTACTCGTTCAGTCGTTTGTCGACGGTGTTCAGCAGCCTGTTGATCGGTCTGTTCCTCGACCACTTCGGCACGCCGGGCGTGCTGGCGTTCATTGTCGTCAGCATGTTGATCGTGATGCTGACCATCGGCTATTTCGGCCCCCGCACCCGCAACCTGGCGCTGGAAAACATCGCCCATCGCTGACGGGCAACGGTCATCTTCTGCCGCCGGACGGCAAAGGATGACCGCTTCCGAAAACTGGAAATTCCTTAACCTGCTGAATTCATGAGACTTATTCTGACGGCACGGTAATTGCTGCTTTACCGCCGACAGCAATTACCACAAGGTCCTTCATCATGTTGGTCAGTTCGAAACAGGCGAATTTGATTCATCTGCCCAAGCGCATCACCGAAGACGCCACCGCTTCGTCGGCTGCCGGTCTGCAAGGCGGACTCCACGGCGCGATGCTGCAATCGCTGCAAAACCAGGCGCAGGCGCAAACCACTGACGCCACCAGTCAGATTCAAAGCTCGGCCACGCAACTCGCCACCCAGCAAGTCAACGAAGCCACGCGCATCAGCGACAACGTCGATGAAGCGTTCGCCAAGACCCGCGTCGGCCTGCAGACCTCTGACGCTTCGCAGACCAAGACTGCCGGCACTTCCGCCACCGACGAGTTCAAGGACTACATGAGCAAGTCGCCGGAACAGCGTCTGCGCGACAGCATCCTCAAGGAAATGGGTTTGACCGAAGACGACATCAAAGCCATGCCGCCAGAGAAACAACTGGCCATCGGCAAAGAGATCGCCGATCGCCTGCAGGACAAGATGAAACTGGCCGAAGCCGAGAAGCAGAACAAACAAGACGCCAACTCGGTCAAGATCAGCGACCAGTCGGCAGACAAGTTCCTCGCTTCGCTCTGACTCGCAGCGCAATGAAAAAAGGATCCCAAGGGATCCTTTTTTTTCAGCCGTAAACCGTCAGTTCAACTGCAACGTCTCGTTGAACTGGCTGATCGCATCCACCACATGCCGCGAGCCCTGCTGAATCTCGCGGATCGCGTCCCCCGCCTCGTTCGCCAGTTCCACCCCGAGCCCGGTGCGGCTCAGGCTCGACTGCATGCTCGACACCGCACTCAGTGACAACTCATGGTTCTTGCGCACCACATCGACGATCTCCAGGGTCGCCTGACTGGTCCGCGCCGCGAGGCTGCGCACTTCATCCGCCACCACCGCAAAACCGCGTCCGTGCTCACCCGCCCGCGCCGCTTCGATGGCCGCGTTGAGTGCCAGCAGGTTGGTCTGGTCGGCAATCCCGCGAATGGTCTGGACGATGGTGCCGATGATGTCCGACTGCTTGCTCACCGCATCGATGCTCAGTGCCGCTTCGTTGAGGTCGCGGGAAATGTCCTGAATGATCTGCACCGTCTGCTGCACGACCTGTGAGCCTTTTTGCGCGCAGGCGTCGTTTTGTACCGAGGTGCTGTGGGCCGATTCCGCAGCGGTCTGCAAGGTGGTCATCTGGTGGGTGATGTCGCTGGCGAACTTCACCACTTTGTACAACCGGCCCTTGGCATCGAACAACGGGTTATACGAGGCTTCGAGGTAAACGGTCTGCCCGGACTTGTTCTTGCGTTCGAAGCGGTGCGAGTGATATTCGCCGCGATTGAGCGAGGCCCAGAACGCTTTGTATTGCGCGGATTCGGCTTCGGCGCGATGACAGAACAGGCTGTGATGATGGCCGACAATTTCGTTGAGCGAATACTGCATGGTCTTGAGGAAGTTGTCGTTGGCCGAGATCACATTGCCTTCCGGGGTGAATTCGATCACGGCCATCGAACGGCTGATGGCGGCGAGCATGCTCTCCTCTTCTTTTTCCTTGTTCACGCGCGCCGTGATGTCCGACGCCACTTTGATCACGCTTCTGACTTGTTTGTCCGGGCCATACACCGGCATGTAACTGGCCTCGAGCCAGATCTCCTGACCGCGCTTGTTCAAACGCAGGAAAGTCCCGCTGAGCGGTTCACCACGGGCCAGATCACGCCACAACTTGGCGTATTCCTCGCTGCGGTAAAACGCCTCTTCGCAAAAGACCCGGTGATGTTTGCCACGCACTTCCTCGGCGCTGTAGCCCATGGTCTTGCAGAAGTTCTCATTGGCATCCAGAACGATGCCCTCGGGGGTGAATTCGATCATCGCCATCGAACGGCTGATCGCCTCCAACTTGGCGTTGGCTTCGGTCAGGGCACAACTGAAGCGTTCGATTTCCTGCAGGTCAGCCTTGTGATGTAGGTTGAACATGTCTCTATCACCTTCCGCGCGGTCTTTTGATTTGATGAAAGTTCAGGTCTTTCAGAATCCACCACTACGTTCCACAGAACAGGCACACGCATTCCTCCACAGGAGGAAGTTGTCAGGTGATCAACGATGATTAATCAAAGAGTCCATGCAGCGACGCTCTAATCAAGACATCCTTCTCTTGATAGCCCGCGGGCGGGCCATTCCTAACGTGCAGAAGAACTTCCATTTAAAAACATGCTCCTTGTCGGTTCAGTGTCGGTGCCTTGGATTGCGCACTCTGGCAGCTTTGTTCATGACTAACCGATTGCCGTCGAGGCGCATTGGATGGCGGTCGACATAGTTAGTTACGTGTGAGCATAGACAGCGCAAAGCCTTGCGCAAGGCCACTAGTCGGCCAGTACCACGGGGAGTTTGGACAAAAAACGGACAAGAATCGGTTCAGCGGCGGGGGTGTTGGTTGCCATTGCGACAGACTCGCAATGGCAACTTTTGAAACTACGCAATTATCGGAAAAGTACTACAGACTCCCACTGACTTTATTTGCCACTTCACCCGGCACCCACGACTTCCAGACTTGCGGTTGATCGCGCAGGAAGGCTTCGGCGACCTGACGTGGCTGCTGACGTTTCTCGCTCATCCCGGCCAGGGTCTGGTTCAGCAGATCGATCGGCAAATCGACCTTTTCAAAGAACGTCACCAGTTCCGGATACTGCGCCTTGAACGGTGCCGACACGCCAATCGCCAGGCTCGCCGGCATCGAGCGGGTGCCTTTCGGATGGGGGTTGTTGGCGTCGGCCAGGGTTTTCCAGGCTTCGGCGTCGAACGGCGGCTCTTCCAGCTTCACCAGTTTGAAGCGACCGAGCAACGGTGTCGGCGACCAGTAGTAGAACAGCACCGGTTTGCCACGCTTGATCGACGACGCCACCTCGGCATCCAGCGCCGCGCCGGAACCGGTGCGGAAGTTGACGAAGCTGTCGTTCAGCGCATAGGCCTTGAGCTTCTGGCTGTTGACGATTTCCGAGGTCCAGCCGGTCGGGCTGTTGAGGAAACGCCCGCGACTCGGGTCTTCCGGGTCCTTGAACACATCCTTGTAGCGCGGCAGGTCGGCCACGGATTTCAGCTCCGGCGCCAGCGGTTTGATCCCGCGCTCGGGGTCGCCCTTGATCACGTATTCCGGCACCCACCAGCCTTCGGTGGCGCCCTTCACCGTGTCGCCGAGGCCGAACACCTTGCCTTCGGCGGCAGCCTTGACCCACGCCGGACTGCGCCCGGCCCACTCTTCACCGATCACTTGAATGTCGTTTTTTGCCAGCGCCGCTTCGAGGCTGACGGTGCTGCCCGGCAGCGTATCGGTCGGGTAGCCATAACCTTTTTCGACGATCAGGCGCAGCACTTCGGTGATGAAACTGCCGCTTTCCCAGGTGATGTCGCCGAAGTGGATCGGCGCGGTTTTTTCCGCTGCCACGGCGTGGCCGGCAGTCAGGGTCAGGGCCAGCAGCGAACTGCCGAGCAGGGTTTTGATCGATCTCATGCGGACCTCTTGTTCTGGGAGGAAATCAGGGTTTGGTTGGCGCTGTGGCGATTGCACAGGGCCTGGGAACGGGTCATGTACATGCTCACCGAACGCTGGGAGATGCCCAGTTCGGCAGCGATTTGCGGGTAGGTCAGGCCGTCGATGCGCGCCAGCAGAAAGGTCGAGCGCACCTTGCCCGGCAGGCGCTGGAGCGTCCGGTCCAGATGCTTGAGACTCTGCGACAGATCTGCCAGATCTTCGGGAGACGGCGCGTGATCGAAGTCACTCTGTTGCAGTTGATGCAGATGCCGACGCTCCAGATCGCCCCGCCGCCAGCGCTCATACAGCAGCCGCTGGGCGATGGTGGTGAGCAACGCGCGGGGTTCGCGGATGGCGGTCAGGCCCGGTGCTTCGAGCAATTGCGCGAAGGTTTCGGCGGCGATGTCTTCGGCGCTGGCTGCATCATTCGATTGCCGACGCAGACGTGTGCACAACCACTGGTAATGGTCGCGAAACAACGTATTCACATGATTGCGATGGGATGAGTCGGCGCCGGACATGGGGGCTCCTTGGTCAAGGGTCGCTGAATGTCCGGTCGTCCGGTGGCGCGATCCTAGCAAGGTGCCTTATGCGTTAAAAATACTTAAAAAGAATTTTTATATTCCATTAATGAATTAGTCGAAACCGCTAACGCAAGCGGCCGTATCCCAGTTCTTCGGCCTCGCGTTGATAGTCCAGCAGGACGAGGTAATCGCTTTCGCTGGCAGGCAGGACTTCGGGCAGGCCGAGGATGCGGGCAACGTCGGGCAAGTCTTGCAGGCTGCGGTTCATCGCCCGGCGCAGCTGTTCGATCTGCGTGTCCGAAGCACTGGCAACGGTGATGAAAGGCAAGGTCGGGCTGAACGCACTGCGCGCCACCACCCGCAAGCCATTGACCTCTTCGGCGGCGTGCTGCGCCAGGTAGGCAAAGGTCACGCTGTCGATGGCCGCCAGATCGGCGCGATCTTCGCGCAACCAGCGCAGGCTTTCGCGATGGCCGCCACTGAGGCCGACCGAAGCGAAAAACTCACCGTCCCGCTGCAACGGCGCCAGACGCTGGCGCAACAGGTTCATGCCGCTGTTGGAGTCCTCGCTGTTGATCACCCCGCGACTGTCGAAGAACTCCGCCAGACTGCGGCGCGGATCATTGACGCGGGCAAGGATCAGACTGCAATGATTGCCGGCAGTGGCATCCGGCAATTCATAGCGCGGACGGCCGACAATCCTGACCTGGCCACGCAGTGCGGTCATCAGCGGATAGCCGCAGGTCTGGGTCAGCAGCAACTGCGGCGACAGCCAGAGGTCGGGCAGCGACAAGCCTTCGGCCTTGAGTCGCGAGCGGCCCAGGTGATCGAGAATCCGCGCCAGCCACTGTTCGTTCGCCGCGCGGATCGGCTCGGGGGCGATGTACATCAACAGCTCTGCGTAACCTGACGTCATGGTGGCCTCAAATAAACGGATGCTGCGGACTGTCGATCGGTTTGATGCCGTGCCGACGCCACAGTTGCCCATAACCCTGCACCAGAAATCCACCGCTGCGCGCCACCCATTGCTCCCGGCGCATGCGATAGGCCTTGGGCAAGTCGTACCACGCCAGCTTCGGCAAATCGTGGTGCACCAGATGGAAATTCAAGTTCAGGAACAACCAGCGCCACGGCCATCCGGCTTCGTTGAGCACCGTGCGTTGTTCCGGTTGTGCGTGCGGCCGGTGTTCATAGTAAGAGCGAACCATCGCAATCGACAGCGCCGGCACGCTGATCAAAAACAGGTAATGCCAGACCGGCAACACGCTGTAGCGGGCGATGAAAAACAGCATCAGCAAGGTCAGGGTTCCGTGGGTCAGCCACATCAGCCAGGCCTGGCGCTCGCCGTTTTTCAGGCGTTGCAGTTGTTCATTGGCCAGCGCCAGCAACGCCAGCGGTGCGCCAAGAATGAATCGGCCGAGCACGGTCTTGTTCAGCCAATGCAGGCTGCGTTCGAACAGCGAACTGCCCTGCCAGTGTTCGGCGCTCAGGTAACGGCTTTCGGGGTCGACGCCGGGGATCGTCAGGTCCTCATCGCGATGGTGCTGTAAATGGCTGTCGCGATAGAGCGTGTACGGATACCACACCGCAAACGGCGCGTAGCCGAGGACTTTGTTCACCGAAGTCCAGCGCGTCGGATGACCGTGGAGCAATTCGTGCTGCACCGACAGCCACAGCACCAACAACGGAATCAGCAGCAACGTGGTCCACCAGAGGCCCAGCCATCCGCTGCCCAGCACAATCGCGAACCAACCGGCATACACGCCGATCAGCAACAGCCAGGTCGGCCAGTCGGTGCGGGCGGTGAAGCGTTGGCGCAGGGCTTCGATCTGTTGGCGATGGGCATCGTCGAAATAATGGGACATGGCGTGGCTCGGAACGAGGGTCTGATCGTTCTGTGCAACACCAGCGGAAAATCTTGCAGATTATTTTGGCGAGGTTTTTAGGGGCGAGACAGGAGCCCGGGAACCAGGCTCCTGAAGGAGGTGATCAATGACCGAAGATGTCGACTTTTTTCGCCCTTTTCTCGTGGCGTTTCTCGATGGCGGTCTTGGCCGGTTTCTTCTTCGCGGCTTTCTTCGAATCCATACCTTTGGACATGATGCGTACTCCACTCAGAGGGGATGTGAGATCAGGTATACACCTATCCCGGCGAGCACGTTGTTTTATAATCCGCGGCTTTTGCACCGGTAGTCCGATTCATGACCGACATCCGTTACAGCCAGCTCGACGACCTGTCCTGGCCCTTGATGAACAAGTTCTACCGCCAACATCAATCGTCGATGAAAGCGGTGCGCGAGGCGCAATTGTGGGTGGCGCGGCGGGAGGAGATTGTTGCTGCATTGTGTCTGCGGCCGGTATCAGGCGGGCATTGGCTGACCGGATTGTTCGTCGACCCGACCTGCCGCGAACAGGGTATTGCCGCGCAATTGATTGCCGAAGCGGTGAAGGACGTCGAGGCGCCTGTCTGGTTGTTCTGCCACCCGGATCTGCGCAGTTTCTACGAACGGCGCGGCTTCACTTTCGACCCCGCCCTGCCCCAGGCAATGGCCGAGCGCTTGAGCCGTTATGCGCGGAGCAAGCCGATGATTGCCATGGAGCTTGCGCCGCGCGCGGACTAGTCAGTCGTCGGCGTTGGGGTCGAGATCCGGGAACATCACTTCGGTGTAACCGAACTTGCTGAAATCGGTAATGCGCGACGGGTACAACCGCCCGATCAGGTGATCGCATTCGTGCTGCACCACCCGCGCATGGAAGCCCGAGGCCACGCGCACGATCGGCTGCCCCTTGGGATCGACACCTTCGTAGCGGATCTGCTGATAACGATCTACCGCGCCCCGCAGGCCGGGCACCGACAGGCAGCCTTCGAAGCCCTCTTCCATCAAGGGACTCAACGGCGTGATCAGCGGGTTGATCAGGATCGTCTGCGGCACGGCTTCGGCGTCCGGGTAACGTTCGCTGTGCTCGAAGCCGAAGATCACCAGTTGCAGGTCGACGCCGATCTGCGGCGCGGCCAGGCCGACACCGCCGACGCTTTCCATGGTCTGGAACATGTCGTCGATCAGTTGCCAAAGCTCAGGGCTGTCGAGCATCTCGGCGGGCACCGGCGGGGCAATGCGCAGCAGGCGTTCATCGCCCATCTTCAGGATTTCACGGATCATGATCAGGCTTCGTCTGTGTTCGGATTGAGCGAATGATCGCGCCCAAGTCCGGAAACGTGTTGTTTGGGATGCTCATCGAGTTCGCCGGGGACTTTCTCGCCCGGGTCCTTGCCCTCGCTGGACATGTGTTCGATCACGGCATTCATCTCCGCGCCCAGCAACAGCACGGCGGCGGAAATGTAGAAATACAGCAACAGCACGATGATCGCACCGATGCTGCCATACATGGCGTTGTAGTTGGCGAACGTCTTGACGTAAAACGCGAACCCCAGGGACGCGATGATCCACACCACCACCGCCAGCACCGAGCCCGGGGTGATGAAACGGAATTCCTGTTTGACGTCGGGCATCACGTAGTAGATCAACGCGACAGCCACCATCATCAGGATCACGATCACCGGCCAGCGAGCGATGGTCCATACGGTGACGATGAAGTCTTCCAGACCGACCTGCCCGGCGATCCAGCCCATCACCTGCGGCCCGAGCACCATCAGCGCGGCAGCGGCCAGCAGCATGCCGGCAATGCCGACGGTGTAGATGATCGACAGCGGGAAGCGCTTCCAGATCGGCCGGCCCTCGACCACGTCGTAGGCCGCGTTCATCGCGCTCATCATCAGGCGCACACCGGCGGACGCGGTGTACAGGGCGACGACGATACCCACGGACAGCAGACCGCCCTTGGATTGCTGCAACTGGTCGATCACCGGGTTGACCTGCTCCAGCGCCTGGGGCGGCAACACCAGCTCCGATTGCAGGCGCAGCCAGGAGAAGAAGTCCGGCAGGTGCAGGAAACCGATCAGGGCAATCAGGAACAGAATGAACGGGAACAGCGAGAACAGCATCTGGTAGGCCAGTGCCGAGGCATAGGTCGACATCTCGTCATCCATGAACTCGGTGACGGTGCGCACGATGACCCGGTGCAGGGGCAGGCCTTTCATGTCGGGGAAAATCATTCGCGTCTCCTTTCGCCGCAAAACAGGTTGAAGTCGTGGCGACTCAGGGGCCGTTTTTCTCTCATCAAAGTAGCTTACTTGGCGACTTTGAAACACTGTGATCCGTGACTGTATGTGAACGGGACACGAAAACGGCCATCCTTGGATGGCCGCTTCGGTGTTTCGTTCAAGGCTGGATCAAGCCTTGTCGACGCCTTTCTTGATCGCGTCCTTGGCTTTGCCCACGGCTTGCTGGGCCTCGCCTTTCTTCTCTTGCAGTTTGCCTTCGACTTGCAGTTTGGTGTTGTCGGTGGCTTTACCGATGCCCTGCTTGACGTTGCCGACCGCTTCGTTGGCCATGCCTTTTACTTTATCGCCTGTGCTACTCATGGTGTTTCTCCTTGGTGCATTGAAGGGGAAAAGTCAGTACGTAACGATTGACTGGCCCGGTTTGCGCCAAGTTTCATTTATTTTCAGGGCTTCATTTCGTCGCGGCGTGCAGGTTGCGCTTTATGTTTGCGAGCGTAGCCCCGAGAATGCCCACCATAAGGGCGCCAGGCGCCACAGAACCGATCCCGCAGGAATGTTATGAAACTCGATAAAAAGCAGGCCATCGCCCGTCGCAACCAGGAACTGGGCGGTGCCGTGCTCGGCACCAACAACTGCCACTTCGCCGAACTTAACCGCAACCGCAACATCTGGTGGTTCGATCTGCCGGTGTCGCGTCTGGCCATCGGCCAATACGAGTGGATTCACCTGTTGATGCACACCCCGGCCACCGACGAGCTGCTGCACCTGAAAGTGCCGACCGTGTTTCTGCGCGAGAAGCTCGAAGGCCTGGTGATCCGCAACGAAGGCAAGCGCAAGGCTGCCCTGAGCCTGGAACTGAGTGCCGACAAGGACTCGTACCTGCAGGACATGCGCCCGGCAGGCACCAACGTGAACTTTGCGCCGTTCCGCCAGTAAGCACACCCTGCGCCAACAAAAAGCCCCGCATCTGCGGGGCTTTTTATTTTATGCGGCGTTCTTCGCCTTGATCTTCTTCAGCTCTTCGTCGCGCAACTCGCGACGCAGGATCTTGCCGACATTGGTGGTCGGCAGCGCATCGCGAAATTCCACCGAACGCGGCACCTTGTAGCCGGTGACGTTGGCGCGCATGTGCTCCATCACCGTTTCCTTGGTCAGCGTGACGCCTGGCTTGGCGACGATAAAGATCTTGATCGCCTCGCCCGACTTCTCGTCCGGAATACCGATGGCCGCGCACTGCAACACGCCCGGCAGGGTCGCCAACACGTCTTCCAGTTCGTTCGGGTACACGTTGAAACCGGAGACCAGGATCATGTCTTTCTTGCGATCGACAATGCGCATGTAGCCATCCGGCTGGATCAGCGCGATGTCACCGGTCTTCAGCCAGCCTTCGCTGTCGAGCATCTCGTCGGTGGCTTCCTGACGCTGCCAGTAGCCCTTCATCACTTGCGGGCCCTTGACGCACAGCTCGCCGATTTCACCCAGCGGCTGCTCGACGCCGGCATCGTCGATGACTTTGCACAGGGTCGACGGCACTGGAATGCCGATGGTGCCGATCTGGATGTTCTGGATCGGGTTGACCGTGGCCACCGGGCTGGTTTCGGTCATGCCGTAACCTTCGCAGATCGGGCAACCGGTGACCGCTTTCCAGCGCTCGGCGGCGGCCAGTTGCAGGGCCATGCCACCGGACAGGGTGACTTTCAGCGCCGAGAAATCCAGCTTGCGGAAACCTTCGTTGTTGCACAGGGCCACGAACAGCGTATTGAGGCCGACGAAACCGCTGAACTTCCACTTCGACAGTTCCTTGACCATCGCCGGCAGGTCGCGCGGGTTGCTGATCAGGATGTTGTGGTTGCCGATCAGCATCATCGCCATGCAATGAAAGGTGAACGCATAGATGTGGTACAGCGGCAGCGGGGTGATCAGGATCTCGCAACCTTCATTGAGGTTGGAGCCCATCAGCGCCTTGCACTGCAACATGTTGGCGACGAGGTTGCGATGGGTGAGCATCGCGCCCTTGGCCACGCCGGTGGTGCCGCCGGTGTATTGCAGCACCGCGACATCGCCGCTGTCCGGGTTGGCTTCGGCGACCGGCTGACCCTGGCCCTTGCTCAGCACGTCGTTGAACTTGACGGCTTTTGGCAGGTGATAGGCCGGCACCATTTTCTTCACGTACTTGATGACGCTGTTGATCAGCAGACGCTTGATCGGCGGCAGCAGGTCGGCGACTTCGGTGACGATGACGTGTTTGACGCCGGTTTTCGGCACCACGGCTTCGGCCAGGTGCGCCATGTTGGCCAGGCACACCAGCGCCTTGGCACCGGAGTCATTGAACTGGTGTTCCATTTCCCGCGCGGTGTACAGCGGGTTGGTGTTGACCACGATCAGTCCGGCACGGATGGCACCGAAGACGGCGACCGGGTACTGCAACACGTTGGGCAGTTGCACGGCGATTCGATCACCGGGCTGCAAATCGGTATGCTGTTGCAGATAAGCGGCAAACGCACCGGACAATTCGTACAGTTCACCGTAGGTGATGGTCTTGCCCAGGTTGCTGAACGCCGGTTTGTCGGCGAAGCGTTGGCAGGATTGCTTCAACACTGCCTGAATATTCGGGTACTCGTCTGGATTGATGTCGGCAGCAATTCCAGCGGGGTACTTATCCTTCCAAAAGTCTTCGATCATGGAAGCCCACTCCTCAGCAACGCGAATTCAGCACCGCATTTGATGCGATTATTATTGGTGTTTGTTTATTGGTGAGTCTGGCTTTTTACAAGGCCGAGAAGTCACAAAGCGCGCCGAGAGTAGCAGCTTTGCCAAGGGTCGACTAGAGCCAAAAGCGGCCCCTACAGTCATTTTCATGACTCAAGAACTACTGGCAGTCATTTTAGAGCAAAAATCCTATAACTCTCTAAAAGCCCCGGAATTCCGGGACAAAAAGCAAAAGATCGCAGCCTTCAGCGGCTTAAGGAAGCCACCAGAGGCTGCGATCTTCAGGCCTCAACGCGAATGCGTCAGGCGCAGTCATTCGGCGATCAGGCGATATCGCGCAACTCACGCCGCAGAATCTTCCCGACAGGCGTCATCGGCAACGACTCACGCAGCACAATGTGTTTGGGCACCTTGTACGCGGTGAAATTCTCTTTGCAGTAGGCCTTCAGTTCTTCCAGGCTCACGCCGGTTTCCCGCGCCACAACAAACAGCTTCACCGCTTCCCCGGAGCGCTCGTCCGGCACACCGATCACCGCGCAGTTGGCGACTTTCGGGTGGGCCATCACCACGTCTTCGATCTCGTTCGGGTACACGTTGAAACCGGAGACGATGATCATGTCTTTCTTGCGGTCGACGATGCGCACGAAACCGTCCGGGTCGATCACCGCGATGTCACCAGACTTGAACCAACCCTCGGCATCCAGCACCTCGGCGGTGGCCTCGGGTTTCTGCCAGTAGCCCTTCATGATCTGCGGGCCCTTGATGCACAGTTCGCCGCGCTCGCCCAAAGGCTGTTCGACGCCGTCGTCATTGATGACTTTCAACCGGGTGCCCGGCACCGGCAGCCCGACCGTGCCGATTCGTGAAAGATCGCCGTAAGGGTTGGTGCAGGCCACCGGCGAAGTTTCGGTCAGGCCGTAGCCTTCGGTGATGCGGCAACCGGTGATCTGCTCCCAACGCTCGGCGGTGGCCTTGACCAGCGCAG
This sequence comes from Pseudomonas sp. GW822-FHT03F08, assembly GCF_058801265.1. Lineage (NCBI taxonomy): Bacteria > Pseudomonadati > Pseudomonadota > Gammaproteobacteria > Pseudomonadales > Pseudomonadaceae > Pseudomonas > Pseudomonas sp. GW822-FHT03F08. Next base: position 180,008 of record NZ_JBXANC010000006.1, read on the forward strand.
TGCCGCCGGAGTTGGTGAGCTTGAGGGTGGAGAAATCCAGGGTTTTGAAGTCCGGATGATCCATCAGCGCGACAAACAGCGTGTTGAGTCCCAGCAGTGCCGAGAACTTCCAGTTCTTCAGCTCCTTGATGAAACCGCCGATGTCACGCGGGTTGGTGATCAGCACGTTGTGGTTGCCCGACACCATCATGCACATGCAATTCGCGGTGAAGGCATAGATGTGGTACAGCGGCAGCGGCGCGATCATCACTTCCTGACCTTCGCGCAGCAGTGGCTGGCCATCGCTGCCGAACTGGGCGAGACAGGCGCGAACCTGCTGCATGTTGGCCACCAGATTGCCGTGGGTGAGCATCGCGCCCTTGGCCAGGCCGGTGGTGCCGCCGGTGTATTGCAGGACGGCGATGTCGTCCAGGCCGACCTTCAGCGGCTTGATGCCCAGGCCCCGCCCCATGCGCAACGCGCTCTTGAAGGAAATCGCCTGGGGCAGCGAGTACGCCGGGACCATTTTCTTCACTTTGCTGACCACGGTGTTGACCAGCCAGCCCTTGGCGGTGGGCATCAGGTCGCCCATCTTCGCTTCGATCAGGTACTGGATGTCGGTGTCCGGCAGCACTTCCTGGACCTTCTGGCCGAACATGTTCAGGTACACCAGCGCCCGGGCACCGGAGTCCTTGAACTGGTGACGCATCTCCCGCGCGGTGTACAGCGGGTTGGTGTTGACCACGATCAGCCCGGCACGCAGCGCGCCGAACACGGCAATCGGATAATGCAGGACGTTGGGCATCTGCACCGCGATGCGATCCCCCGGCACCAGATCGGTGTGGGCTTGCAGGTAACCGGCGAACGCGGCGCTGTAGCGCTCGAGTTCGGCGTAGGTCAGGGTCACGCCCATGTTGCTGAACGCCGGGCGATCAGCGAATTTCTTGCAGGAACGCTCGAACACCTCGATCACCGACTTGAATTCACCCACGTCGATGTTCAGGGGTACGCCCGCCGGGCGTTTGTCATTCCAGAAATCAGGTTGCATTGTTCTTGTCCTCTTTACCTGAGCCGATCCGGGGCCGCTTCGCTGTCATTTTTCTCTTGTCCTTGAAAAAGCCGAAAGCAAAAAGCGGGGCTTCACGGACACTAGCAGCTATGGTCATTCAGGCAAATATGGGCGACGTCCTCATTGATCGTGTGAATCTTCCAGCCGTGGCGTGAGCTGATCGGACGCGCTATACAATGCAACCTCTGCTGGCCCCTGCAGCAAAAGCATGCAGCAAAAGGAATAGCCATGATCCACGACACTTTCTGGCTGGACGCGAGTGACCGCAGCCGCCTCTTCATCAACCAGTGGCTGCCGAACGCACCGCTGAAGGCGGTGATTCTGCTGGCCCACGGCATGGCCGAGCACAGCGGTCGTTATGCGCGACTGGCAGAGTCGTTCTGCGCCGAAGGTTACGGTGTGTATGCGCCCGATCTGCGCGGCCATGGCAAAACGGCCGATCAAGGGACGCTCGGGCATTTCGCCGACGACGATGGCTGGTGCAAGGTGGTCGGCGACCTGGCCAGCCTCAACCAGCACATCGGCCAGCGTCATAGCGACGTACCGATCGTGCTGCTCGGGCACAGCATGGGCAGCTACATCGCGCAGGCTTATTTACTGCATCACAGCGCCAGCCTGCACGGCGCGATTCTCAGCGGCTCGAATTTCCAGCCGGTGGCGCTGTACCGCGCAGCCCGGCAGATCGCCCGGTTCGAAAAGCTGCGCCAGGGCGCCAAGGGTCGCAGCGCGCTGATTGAATGGCTGTCGTTCGGCTCGTTCAACAATAAATTCAAACCAGCGCGCACCGCGTTTGACTGGCTGAGTCGCGACCCGGCCGAAGTCGACAAGTACGCCACCGATCCGCTGTGCGGCTTTCGCTGCACCAATCAGTTGTGGATCGACCTGCTCGGCGGGTTGCAGCAAATCAGCAAAGCGTCCAATCTCGCCCAGATCGACCCGGGCCTGCCGCTGCTGGTGATTGGCGGCGAATGTGATCCGGTGAGCGAAGGCAAGCGTCTGACTGATCTGGCCAATGCCTTGCGCTCGGCCGGCAGCCAGAACCTGCAACTGAAGATCTACCCGCAGGCGCGGCACGAATTGTTCAACGAGACCAACCGCGACGAAGTGACCGCCGATGTGCTGGCCTGGATCGACCAGGCGCTCAGCCATCGCCGCCCTCACCGCAGCGAATAATTTATTGTGGATTCATTTAATCCGTCACAGGAATCAAGACCGATGACCCAGGTTACCAACATCCCTTACGAAGCCCTCGAAGTCGGCCAGACCGCCAGCTACAGCAAGACTGTCGAAGAGCGCGACCTCCAGCTGTTCGCCGCGATGTCCGGCGACCACAACCCGGTGCACCTGGACGCCGAGTTTGCCGCCGCCAGCATGTTCAAGGAACGCATCGCCCACGGCATGTTCAGCGGCGCGCTGATCAGTGCGGCCGTGGCGTGCGAGCTGCCTGGGCCGGGCACCATTTATATCGGTCAGCAGATGAGCTTCCAGAAACCGGTAAAGATCGGCGACACCCTGACCGTACGCCTGGAAATCCTCGAGAAACTGCCAAAATTCCGCGTGCGCATTGCCACTCGCGTATTCAACCAGCGCGATGAATTGGTCGTGGACGGTGAAGCCGAGATTCTGGCTCCACGTAAACAACAGACCGTTACCCTGCCGACCTTGCCGGCCATCAGCATCGGCTGATCAATCTCGGTTAAATCCGGACACAAAAAAACGCCAGACTAGCTGGCGTTTTTTCTTGGCCCCGAACGCTTAAGAGCGTGCGCGAGCCTGGTTACGCAGGGCTTTCACTTGATCGTGATTGCGTTGCACGCCGTGGTACTGGCGTTCGACCAGATCACGGATGCCCACCAGGTTGTGCTTGTTGATCTTCTCGATCGCTTCACGATAGGCCTTCAGGGCATGGTCTTCACCGCGCTCGGCTTCGTTGAGCACCGCTTCTTCGTCCTTGCCGGTAAACACGGCTTTGACGTCGACCCAGCGACGATGCAGATCGCCGCTGACGCTGGTGGAAGTTTCCGGATCGCCACCCATTGAACGCACGGTCGCCTGCAATTCGGCAGCAGCCGTAGCGCAGTCGGCGGAGCGTTTCACGAACAGGGTTTTCAGTTCAGGGTGTTTGATGTCTTCTGCACAGGTCTTGAACCCTTCCTGACCGTCCTTGCTGGTTTCAATCAGGTCGTTGAGGACGGAGATGGCTTCTTTATTGAGGTCAGTCATTTTTCAATTCCTTGCGTTCGGTGGAAGGTGCAAGGAGTGTTGCAGTGGCCGTGCCAGTTTTTTCTATTGAATTTATTCTTTTATTTTCAATAAGTTACTCATAAAGACGAAATCTGTATGCCTGTTATTTGCATGATCTGTCATTTGGCCTGCATGCAGAATGCCTGTATTTTCCAGACTGTTTTGAACTCAGACGATCCGTGCAATGAATCCCGAAAAACTCGAACTGCTGATTACCCGCGAAATGCCCTTCGGCAAATACAAGGGACGGATCATCGCCGACCTTCCCGGCCCGTACCTGAACTGGTTCGCCCGTGAAGGCTTCCCCCACGGCGAACTCGGCGGCCTGCTGGCGCTGATGCAGGAAATCGACCACAACGGCCTGTCGGACCTGCTTGAACCGTTGCGCGCCAAACATGGCAAACCCGCCCCGCGCCACTGAGGCGCATCCTGATCCGAGTCGACCATGCCCGATAACACCCGCCGCGCCCGAGACGAAGCCTTCTGGCAAACCTTCGCCGACCGTTACGACCGCCACCCCGGCCCCGTGAACCTGGAAAACGGCTACTTCGGGCGCATGTCGCGCACCGTGGTCGAGGACTATCAGCGCCACATCGAGCTGATCAACAACAGCAACTCGATCTACGTACGCCAACGCTTTGAACAGCACGACAGCCTCGACATCCGCGCGCAACTGGCCGAACTGATCGGTGTGCGTGCGCAAAGCATCGCCTTCACCCAGAACGCCACCGCCGGCCTGCAGTCGCTGATCCGCAACTACAACCGTCTCGAACCTGGCGATCAGGTGCTGATCTGCGATCTGGAATACGACACGGTCAAGGGCGCCATGCGTTGGCTGGCCCACCATCGCGGGGTCGAGGTGATCGAGATCGAGCACGCGCACCCGGCCAGCTTCGACAGCCTGCTGGCGACCTACCGCGAAGCCTTCACTCGCTATCCGAAGCTCAAGCTGATGGCGCTGACCCACGTCACCCACCGCACCGGACTGGTGATGCCGGTGCAGGCCATCGCCTCGCTGGCCAAGGAGCATGGCGTCGATATCATCCTCGATGGCGCCCATGCCCTCGGCCAGATCGAGTTCGATCTGGAAGCGCTGGGCATCGCCTTCGCCGGGTACAACCTGCACAAATGGATCGGCTCGCCGCTGACCCTGGGCTTTCTGTATATCGCCCCGCAACGCTTGGCCGACATCGACCCGGACATGGGCGAGATGCATTTCCCGCTCAACGACATCCGCTCGCGCACACCCCACAGCACGCCGAACATTCCGGCGCTGATGACCCTGCCGCTGGTGTTCGAGGAACACCGCTCACTCGGTGGCGCGGCGGCCAAGGGTGCACGGGTCAATTACCTGCGCAACCTGTGGGTCAGCGCCGTGCGCAATCTGCCGGGCATCGAAGTCACGACCCCGGACGATCCGCGTCTGTATTGCGGCATCACCTCGATGCGTTTTACCCGGCATGCCGACCAGCAGGCGATGGTCGAACGCCTGCTCAACGACTACAACCTGTTCACCGTCGTGCGCAACGGCGCAGCCTGCGGGCCATGCATCCGTATCACGCCGTCGTTGACCACGACGGCGGCGGAGATCCAGTCGCTGGTTCTGGCGCTGAATGAACTGCGTTAAACCGTGTACTTGTCGAAGTCCTCGGGCTTGATCTGCGACGACACCGCAAAGGTGTCGATGCCGATCGTGAGGTGGCCGAAGTAACCGTCCTCGTGGGAGTCGCGGCCGATCGGCCACACGGTCAGGGTCGAGTCTTCCCCACCCATGTTGGCGTAATAGACATCGTTGGCATTGCACACAGGCTCCGAGCCGCGCCCGCGATACGCCTTGGCGTTGAGCACGCCGCGAGAAACCACCTCGGGGAAGTACAGCTGTCCGACCCAGGCCACATTGCGCTCGTCCAGGTATTCGTTGCCGGCGACGATGCGCACCGCCACGTGAATGTGCAGGGCACGTCCGGCATAAAACCCCGGATAGATCGTGGTGAAGCGCACCCTGCCCTTGTGATCGCTGAACTGACCGCCGCGCAGGTAGGTGTCGTCGTCGGTTCGCGGGATTGAACCGATGTCTTCGACATCGACTTCCTGGTCCGGGTTGACCCGACTCCAGCCGGAATAGGCGCCCCGTGCGTTGCAGTGCCAGATATCCACCAGTGCCCCGCTGACCGGTTCGGCGGTCATCGCATCGACGATGGTCAGGCGCAGCAGCAAGGGCAGGCCCTCGGCGCCTTCACTGATGTTGCGACGCAGCAGTTTGGGATTGCGAAAATACGGCCCGGCGACTTGCTCGGGGGCCAGTTGATAAACCGATGGCGCTGAAGGCTGGTTATCCATGACGCGTTCTCTCTTCCATAAGATGAACGCAGGTTAGCGCCACACACCAAGCCAGGTGCGGTAACTATGTATCTCCAGATAACGTATCTCGAGATAACGAAGGTTTTTTGCGGGCAAAAAAAAACGGTGCACCGACCAAGCGCACCGTTAAAGCCGTAGAACACACAACGAAGTGTCAGGAAAAAACTATTTCAGAAACATCAGTCCAGCAGTGCCAGAGCCTCAGCGGTGCATTCCTGAATGCGCGCCCAGTCGCCGTTCTTGATCCACTCAGGATCCAGCATCCAGCTACCACCCACGCACATGACGTTTTTCAGCGCCATGTAGCTCTTGATGTTGGCCGGGCCGACGCCGCCAGTCGGGCAGAATTTCACTTCGCCGAACGGGCCGCCGAGGGCCTTGATGGCTGCGACGCCGCCGCTGACTTCAGCCGGGAACAGCTTGAAGCGGCGATAACCCAGGCCATAGCCTTCCATGATGCCGGAAGCGTTGCTGATGCCCGGCAGCAGCGGGATCGGGCTTTCGACGCTGGCTTCCAGCAGGTCACGGGTGATGCCCGGGGTGACGATGAATTGCGAACCGGCCGCTTCGGCCGCGGCCAGCATGTTGCGGTCGAGCACGGTGCCGGCACCGGTCACCAGCTCCGGGCGCTGTTCGCGCAGGATCTGGATCGCCTTGAGGCCGAACTGCGAACGCAGGGTCACTTCCAGCGCGGTCAGACCACCGGCGGCCAGGGCGTCGGCCAGCGGCAACACGTCCTGTTCACGGGCGATGGTGATCACCGGCAGGATCCGCGCCTTGGCGCAGAGGCTGTCGATCAGGGCAACTTTGTCCGCCATGGAAACGGTCGGGGATGGGGTTGTCATAGCGGCTGTTCCTTGGCTCATGGGCACCAGTAAATCTCTAACGTAGGTTGCAGAAACGCGCGAACCGGCATGGCGGCGACGTCGTTGGATGCCAGTGCGGCATTCAGGGTGGTCAGTTTCGACTGACCGGAAATCGACAGAATCTTGTGCCGCGCCGAGGCCAGCAGCGCCCGGCTCATGGTCAGGCGTTGACGCGGCACGCTTGGCGCCAGCATCGGCCAGCAGCGACGGGTGCCATCGGCTTGCAGGGCTTCAGTCAGGTTCGGGCTGTCCGGGAACAACGACGCGGTGTGACCGTCATCGCCCATGCCCAACACCAGCACGTCGATGGGCGGCAACTCGGCGAGCAACCGATCGGCCTGCTCCGCAGCCTGCTCGACGTTGGCCGCCGCGCTGTAAAGGCTGAGGAACTGCGCCTTGGCCGCCGGGCCCTTGAGCAGATACTGCTTGAGCAGGCCGGCATTGCTGTCGGCGTGTTCGACCGGCACCCAGCGCTCGTCGGCCAGGGTCACGACGACCTTCGACCAGTCCAGCGCCTGCTTGGCCAGGTGCTGGAAAAACGCCACGGGGCTGCGACCGCCGGACACCACCAGCACAGCGTTGCCGCGCGCTGCCAATGCATCGCTCAACTGCTTGGCGACATTCAGCGCCAGGCCTTCGGCGAGCAACACCGGGCTCTTGAATTCGTGGGCATTTACGCCCGCGGGCAGTTTCACATCAGATATCGCCATACCACGACCTCCCGTCCCGCGTGATCAATGCAATGGAGCTCATCGGCCCCCACGACCCGGCCGCATACGGCTTGGGCGCGTCACCGGACTTTTTCCACCCGGCGATCAACTGGTCACACCACTTCCACGCGGCTTCGATTTCATCTTTACGGACAAACAGGTTCTGATTGCCGTTCATCACTTCCAGCAACAACCGCTCGTAGGCGTCGGGGATCCGCGCGCTGCGCCAGGTGTCGGAGAAATTCAGTTGCAACGGGCCGCTGCGCAGCTGCATGCCCTTGTCCAGGCCTTGATCCTTGGTCATCACACGCAGGGAAATGCCTTCGTCCGGTTGCAGACGGATGATCAGTTTGTTGCTGATCTGCAGGCGCTGCTCCGGGGCGAAGATGTAGTGCGACGGTTCCTTGAAGTGGATGACGATCTGCGACAGTTTCTGCGGCATGCGCTTGCCGGTGCGCAGGTAGAACGGCACGCCGGCCCAGCGCCAGTTGCGGATATCGGCACGCAGGGCGACGAAGGTTTCGGTGTCGCTCTGAGTGTTGGAATTCGGTTCTTCGAGGTAACCCGGTACGGATTTTCCTTCGCTGTGGCCGGCAATATACTGGCCGCGCACCACTTGAGTGGTCAGGCCTTCCGGGCTGATCGGCGCCAGGGCCTTGAGCACTTTCACTTTTTCGTCACGGATGCTGTCGGCGGACAGGTCGGCCGGCGGGTCCATGGCAATCAGGCAAAGCAGTTGCAGCAGGTGGTTCTGGATCATGTCGCGCAGCTGGCCGGCCTTGTCGAAATAGCCCCAGCGGCCTTCGATGCCGACCTTCTCGGCCACGGTGATTTCCACGTGGGAGATGTAATGCTGGTTCCACTGGGTTTCGAACAGGCTGTTGGCAAACCGCAGGGCGATCAGGTTTTGTACCGTCTCTTTGCCCAGGTAGTGGTCGATGCGGTAGGTGCGGTTCTCCGGGAAGAACTGCGCCACGGCGTCGTTGACCTTGCGCGAGGATTCCAGGTCCGAGCCGATCGGCTTTTCCAGCACCACGCGGGTGTTTTCGGCCAGACCGACTTTCGCCAGGTTCTCGCAGATCGCGCCGTACACCGCCGCCGGGGTGGCGAAGTAGGCAATCATGCGTTGTTTGGTGCCCGCCAGTTCGGCCAGCGCCGCGTAATCTTCAGCCTTCAGGAAGTCGACGTGCAGGTAGGTCAGGCGCGCCAGAAAGCGCTCGGCCACGGCCTCGTCCAGTTCCTTGCCCACGTAGCGGCGCAGTTCGGCAGCAATGAATGCCATGTGCTGCTGTTCAGTGCCTTCTTCACGGGCCAGCGCGATAATACGCGTGTCCTCGTGCAGCAGGCCGGCGCCATCCAGGTGATAAAGGGCAGGAAACAGCTTGCGCAGGGCCAGATCGCCCAAGGCGCCGAACAAGGCGAAGGTGCACGGTTCAACCGTAATCGAAGGCATGATGTTTGTTCTTTTATCAAGTTAAGCTACAAATACCTTTTTTCAAGGCATCACTCAAGGGAAAATGTAGTAATAACCACAACATTTTCGCAAAATACAGATTCCGAGTGGTGGTCGGTCGGAGCCATCAGTAGGATAGGCCACCGTCACGGGCCACATCAAAGGCCCAATTTGCATAGCCGCGCGCTTATCGGCGCCGGTGAATCTAGGAATTCTTATGGACCGCGTGCGAAATTTACTGGAACAAATCCAGAGTCGCCTTGAAGAGCTGAACAAGGCCGAACGCAAAGTCGCCGAAGTGATCCTGCTCAACCCACAGCAGGCCACCCGCTTCAGTATCGCCGCCCTCGCCCAGGCGGCGTCGGTCAGTGAACCGACGGTCAACCGTTTCTGCCGTTCGTTCGGTGTCAGCGGCTACCCTGAACTCAAGCTGCAACTGGCCCAGAGCCTGGCCAGCGGCGCGGCGTATGTCAGCCGTGCAGTAGAGGCCGACGACAATCCTGAAGCCTACACACAGAAAATTTTCGGCAGCGCCATCGCCTCGCTCGACAGCGCCTGCCAGGCGCTGGACCCGAACCTGATCAGCCGCGCCGTCGACCTGTTGATCCAGGCCCGGCAGATCCACTTCTTCGGCCTGGGCGCCTCGGCCCCGGTGGCTTTGGATGCGCAGCACAAGTTCTTCCGTTTCAACCTGGCGGTGACCGCCCACGCCGATGTACTGATGCAACGGATGATTGCGTCGGTGGCGCACACTGGCGAGCTGTTCGTGATCATTTCCTACACCGGGCGCACCCGCGAACTGGTGGAAGTGGCACGCATCGCCCGGGAGAACGGCGCTTCGGTACTGGGCCTGACCGCCGAGAACTCGCCACTGGCCAAGGCCAGCACCCTGAGCCTGAACATTCCGCTGCCGGAAGACACTGACATCTACATGCCGATGACCTCGCGGATCATTCAATTGACGGTGCTGGATGTGCTGGCGACGGGGATGACGTTGCGTCGCGGGGTGGATTTTCAGCCGCATCTGCGCAAGATCAAAGAGAGTTTGAATGCTAGCCGGTATCCGGTGGGTGACGAGTTCAACTAGTTCGTGCTGATCGCTCCCACGCTTGCGCGTGGGAGCGATGACTAAGCAGCAGCCCAAGCCTGCAAACTCAAATGCGCCTTCTCCCCCGGCGCCAGATGCAGGCTGTCGGTGCCCCCCGCCGCCGCTTCAACACAGACAAATTCCGAGATCTCATCCCAGGTCACGCCCAACAATGGCCGCGCCCCCGGATGCCAGACAACCGTGTCCGCGCTGTCACCGGTATCGATGCACAACTCGCGCTGCCAGGCGTGATCCTTGAGCTGCAATTCACCGTCGTGCTGGAACACGCGCTGACAGCCGCCTTCGACCCGTAATTCGCCTTCCTGCTGACAAATCTCACGGTTCAATTGATCGTAACCCTGCGCGCCTTCGAGCCCAGACAGCGCTATCTCACTCACATCGCCAATACGCCAGTAAGCATGCAAAGCCTGGCTCAACTGGCACGGCATGTCGTCCTGATGCTCGGTGCTCAGGCGCAATTCCATGCGCTCACCCAGGTGCGCGTGCAGGTCCACCTGCCAGTCGCACAGCTGCAATTGCCAATGCAAGCGCACGCCGTCATCGCTGGTGCTGCTGTCGAGCAGTTTCCAGTCCAATAGTCGCGCCCAGCCGTGGGACGGCCACGCGTTTTCGCTCGGATGACGGCCATACCACGGCCAGCAAACCGGCACACCGCCACGGATCGCGCCGACATGCGGCCACTTTGCCGCGCACCACAGCCACGGTTTTTGCCCGCGCGGCTGAAAGTGCAGCAACTGCGCGCCCTGACGACTGAACACCGCCTGACACAGCGGATGGTCGATCACCAGCACATCGCGCATCTGATAGCGCTCCCAGGCGAACACCGGTCGTTCGCGCAAGGATTTGAAGAAGCGTTGCAGCGGATGCTCATGCATGGGCCACGGTTCCAGATTCAACTTTCATGGGCTGCGACGCCCCTTTGCAAAAAAAAGCGGACAGCCTGGGCTGTCCGCAAATATGCGCACATAGAGAGGAGCTTATCGCAGACGCGTTAGAACGTAGACTGAATTTTCAGGCCAGCGACCAATGCGTTGTCCACTTGATCCACGCCACCCGGGTGAGTGATGTATTGCAGGTTAGGACGCACGGTCAGCCAGTTGGTGACGTGGAAGCCGTAGTTGATCTCGTAGTTGTATTCGGTCTCGCGAATCGGCGAGAACACCGGATTGTCGTAGTCCGAAACACCGTTGGAGGCGTTCAGCAGCTCGGCGTTTTTCTTCACGTCGTCGTTGACATGGATACGCGCGGCACCGATACCGACGTCATCCTTCGGACGGGCGTCGAACGGGCCTTTGTAGACAAACATCACCGACTGGTAGTTGTCGATGAAGTTGGTGTCCTTGTCGTGGAACGTGGCGTTGGCCGCGATGTTCAGACCACGGGAAGCGTCGCCGTTGTGGCTGGTGAGTTGCTGTTGCGCAACGAACCAGTAGCCGTGCTTGCTGCTGTGGGTGCGGTAGGCGTTACCGGTGGTTGCTGCGTCGTTGCCGTTGATGTCTTCACGGACGTCATTGGCATCAGCCGTGCTCTTGTAGTAACCGACGCGGTATTCGCCCGGCAGGCTGTTGACCTTCGGCGACCAGACCAGCTCGACCGGCAACACGGTACCGGCGGTGCCGCTGCCGCTGAGCTTGAAGCCGTTGCCGTGTTCCAGCTGCGACGGGTTCTGGTTGTACGCGCCGATCTGCGCGTAGAGCTCGTCGTTGATGTTGTACTTCACGCGGATCGCGGCCTGGCTGACGGGCCAGTTGTACCAGATGTTGGTCGCCCAGTTACCCACCTGCGAGCCGCAGAACGCCAGGTTCTGGAATTCGCACGGGAAGGTGTTGAAGTCTTCGCCTTCACCGAAGTAACCGGCCTTGACGTCGAGTTTGTTGTCGAAGAACTGGTGCTGAATCCACAGTTGGGTCAGACGCACCATGTGGCCACGACCGTAGACTTCCTGCGAGGAAGACAGGGTGCCGGCACGCGGATCGCCAACGCGGTCGTTGGAGATGTTCTGACCGTTACGGTTGGTCAGTTGGATCTTGGCCTGAGTGTTGTCCCAGCCCCAGAGTTTTTGCAGGTCCAGTGCCACGCCCAGACCGAACTGGTCGCTGTAGCGGCCGGTCTTGTCATCGTTGTAGCCGCCATGCAGGTTGGCGCCCATTTCCCCAACGTAGTCGGCCTTGATGTCGATGCCTTGCTCGATCAGCTTGGTCCGCTCACCACCCCAGTCGCCCGTCATCCACTTGGAATCGGAGCTGAATGCATCGGCGGCCATGGCATTGCCGGCCAGAACCAATGCGGCCGCAGCTGACATTTGGCAGATCAACCGGGCATTGACGTGTTTCTTTTTCATCCCTACATCCTCGTCTTTATTGTTATTAACTGTTTTTTTCCAACGCGGTTTACATCCCCTGCAGAAATGAGCCTGTTGCAGGCTCATTCCCACATTGATTTCTTACCGACCTTTGAACTGAGCGACGTTGGCGCTGTGCGCTTCAGTCTTCGGCAGACCGGCAACGCCCAGGCGCTCGCCGCTCTTGGCGTCGAACAGCAGCACTTTCGACGGATCGAATTGCAGGGTCAGGGTCTCACCCACCTGCGGCGCCACGTCCGGGGCCAGACGGCAGCAGACCTTGGTGTCGTTGAGGTTGACGAACACCAGGGTGTCCGGACCGGTCGGCTCGGTGACTTGCACTTCAGCCTTGATGCTCGGCAGGCCGTTGCCCTCGCCGTTCGCCAGAACAATCTGCTCCGGACGCAGGCCGAGGATCACTTCGCGGTCTTCGAGACCGGCGTCCTGCATCGCCATCGGCAGCTCGCAACGGGCCTGGCCGCTGTCGAGCAGCGCCACCAGACGACCATCCTTGCGCTGCAGGCGCAGCGGGATGAAGTTCATCGGCGGCGAACCGATGAAGCTCGCCACGAACAGGTTGGCCGGGTCGTTGTAGATCTCTTTCGGCGTACCGAACTGCTGGATGATCCCGTCCTTCATCACCGCCACCTTGTCGCCCAGGGTCATCGCTTCGATCTGGTCGTGGGTCACGTAGACCGTGGTGGTTTTCAGGCGCTGGTGCATCAGTTTCATTTCGGTGCGCATCTCGACGCGCAGCTTGGCGTCGAGGTTGGACAGTGGTTCGTCGAACAGATAGATCTTCGGTCGACGCGCCAGTGCACGGCCCATCGCCACGCGCTGTTGCTGGCCGCCGGAGAGCTGGCCCGGCTTGCGATTGAGCAGGTGCTCGATCTGCAGCAGCTTGGCCACGCGGGCGACTTCTTCGTCGATAGCCGACTGGCTCATCTTGCGGATCTTCAGACCGAACTCGATGTTCTCGCGCACGCTCATGGTCGGGTACAGCGCGTAGGACTGGAACACCATCGCGATGTCGCGGTCTTTCGGGCTCATGCCACTGACGTCCTGGTCACCGATCATGATCGCGCCGCCGGTGATGGTTTCCAGGCCGGCGATGCAGTTCATCAGGGTCGACTTGCCGCAGCCCGAAGGCCCGACAAGGATCAGGAACTCACCGTCCTTGATCGACAGTTCGATGTTCTTCAGGGTGTCCGGCAGGCCGGCACCGTAGGTCTTGTTTACATTGCGAAGTTCGAGCGTAGCCATGATTACCCCTTGACTGCGCCGGCCGTCAGCCCGCGCACGAAATACTTGCCTGCGACCACATAGACCAGCAGGGTCGGCAGCCCGGCGATCATCGCCGCCGCCATGTCCACGTTGTATTCCTTGGCCCCGGTGCTGGTGTTGACCAGGTTGTTCAGCGCCACCGTGATCGGTTGCGAATCACCGCTGGAGAACACCACACCGAACAGGAAGTCGTTCCAGATCTGGGTGAACTGCCAGATCAGGCAGACCATGATGATCGGCGTCGACATCGGCAGGATGATCATGCGGAAGATGGTGAAGAACCCTGCACCGTCCAGGCGTGCCGCCTTGATCAGCGCATCCGGAATGCTCACGTAGTAGTTACGGAAAAACAGCGTGGTGAACGCCAGACCGTAGACCACATGGATGAACACAAGGCCGGTGGTGGTGCTCGCCAGGCCCATCTTGCCGAGGGTGAACGACGCCGGCAGCAGCACGGTCTGGAACGGCAGGAAGCAGCCGAACAGCAACAGGCCGAAGAACAGCTGCGAACCGCGGAAGCGCCAGAACGACAGCACGTAGCCGTTCAACGCACCGATGGCGGTGGAGATGATCACGGCCGGAACGGTGATCTTGATCGAGTTCCAGAAGTAACCGTCAACAGTCGCCCAGGCTTTCACCCAGCCGATGCCGCTGACCACGGTCGGCCAGCTCAGCAGGTTGCCGGTGGAGATGTCTTCCGGGGTCTTGAAACTGGTCAACAGCATGACCACCAGCGGTACCAGATACAGCAGGACAGCGAGGATCAGCACCGCGTAGATCGCGATGCGACTCAGGCTGATGGAAGGTTTGGCAGCGAGACTAGTCATGGCGCTTGGTCCTCAGCTCGGAGTACAGGTAAGGCACGATGATCGCGAGGATCGCACCGAGCATCAGGATTGCACTGGCCGAGCCCATGCCCATCTGCCCACGACTGAACGTGAACGAGTACATGAACATCGCCGGCAGGTCGGAGGAATAACCCGGGCCGCCGGCCGTCATGGCCGCCACCAGGTCGAAGCTCTTGATCGCAATGTGCGCCAGGATCATCACCGCACTGAAGAACACCGGACGCAGGCTTGGCAGCACCACTTTCCAGTAGATGCGCGGCATGCTCGCGCCGTCGATCTGGGCGGCACGGATGATCGACTGATCAACGCCACGCAGACCGGCGAGGAACATCGCCATGATGAAGCCCGAAGCTTGCCAGACCGCCGCGATCACCAGGCAATACACCACGCGATCCGGGTCGATCAGCCAGTCGAGACGGAAGCCTTCCCAGCCCCAGTCCCGCAGCAATTTGTCCAGGCCCATGCCCGGGTTGAGCAGCCATTTCCACGCGGTACCGGTGACGATCATCGAGAGCGCCATCGGGTACAGGTAAATGGTGCGGATGAAGCCTTCGCGACGGATTTTCTGGTCGAGGAAAATCGCCAGTGTCACGCCGATCACCAGGGTGATGCCGATGAACATGCCGCCGAACACGGCCAGGTTCTTGCTCGCCACCCACCAGCGATCGTTGTCGAACAGCCGCGCGTATTGCGCCAGCCCTGCCCACTTGTAGTTCGGCAGGAAGGTCGACGTGGTGAACGACAGGACAAACGTCCAGAGGATATAGCCATAGAAGCCCACCAGAACGATGAACATGCTCGGCGCCAGCACCAGTTTCGGTAGCCAGCGCTGCAATGCGTCGAACGGCGAGGCCTTGCTGAACACAGCAACAGAACTCATGGGAAGATCCAGTAAAGAAGATGAGGGACCGCTGCAAGCTGCCAGCCTCAAGCCGATGCGCGACTTGAAGCTGGCGGCTGCTCTACGCTGGTGTTACTTGGCAGCCTTGATGGCGGTGCCGAGTTTCTTCGCAGCGTCGGCCGGGTCGGCTTTCGGGTCGTTGATGTAGTTGGTCACGACATCAAAGAACGCACCCTGTACGGCCAGCGTGGTCGCCATGTTGTGCGCCATGCTCGGCTGCAGGCCGCCGTTCTTGGCGTCTGCCAGGAAGTCCTTGGCAGCGGTCTGGGCGCAGGAGTCGAAACCGTACTTGCCCATGTCGGCGAGCATGTCGTTGCGCACCGGGATCGAGCCCTTGTTGATGCTGAAGACTTTCTGGAAGTTTTCACCCAGCACGACTTTGGCGATGTCCTGCTGACCGGCCGCGGTGCCCGCGTCCTTCTGCTTGAACACAGCCAGGGAATCGATGTTGTAGGTGAACGCCTTGTCGGTGCCCGGGAAGGCTACGCACTCGTAGTCCTTGCCGGCGACTTTCTTGGCGGCGGTCCATTCGGACTTGGCCCAGTCACCCATGATCTGCATGCCGGCCTTGCCGTTGATGACCTTGGCCGCTTCGAGGTTCCAGTCCTGGCCTTTGCCGTCCTGGTCCATGTAGGTCGCGACTTTCTTCAGCTCGGTCAGGGCCTTGACCATTTCCGGGCCGGTCAGGGTGGCGTTGTCGAGGTCGACCAGGGCTTTCTTGTAGCCATCAACACCCATCACCGACAGCACGACCGCTTCGAACACGGTGCTGTCCTGCCAAGGCTGGCCACCGTGGGCCAGCGGGATGAAACCCGCAGCCTTGAGCTTGTCACCGGCGGCGTAGAATTCTGCGAGGGTAGTCGGGGCTTTTTCGATACCGGCTTTCTTGAAGACTTCCGGGTTGATCCACAGCCAGTTCACGCGGTGAATGTTCACCGGCACGGCCACGTAATCACCTTCGAACTTCACGGTGTCGGAGACTTTCTTGTCGAGCAGGCTGTCCCACTTCTCGGACTTGGAAACGTCCTTCAGGACATCAGTGTCGAGCAGACCGGTGGACGCCCACTCCTGGATATCCGGGCCTTTGATCTGGGCCACGCCCGGCGGGTTGCCAGCGACGGCACGGCTTTTCAGCACGGTCATGGCAGTCGCACCGCCACCACCGGCGACAGCGCCGTCTTTCCAGGTGAAACCGTCTTTTTCCACTTGTGCCTTGAGCACATCGACAGCAGCTTTTTCGCCACCGGACGTCCACCAATGCACGACTTCCACCGAACCTTTGGATTCGGCAGCGGAAACACTCAGGGGCAGCACAGCGAGCGGGAACAGGGAGGCGACAGAAATGACAGTAGCGAGGCGAGAAATCGCATTCATCTGAGATGTACCTTTCTTGTTGTTATGCATGCAAGTCTGGTGCTTGCGCTGCACACGAGTTTAAACAGAGCGTTTCCCTTCGCAGGTAACGAAGGGACGCGCAAATGTCACCGCATGGTTACACAGGAACGGGCCGAGACAACTGTGCCAGCGCAGTCGCCATGCTCGGCGCCAGCGGCAGACGCGGGATCAGTACGGCTTGCCAGGCGTGATACAGATCCGGTTTGCCCGCCCAGATATCGGCACTTGGGTGGTTTTGCGGATCGAGTTCGTGATGCCAGCTGCCATCGCAACGGTCGATGAAATTCGCTTCGCAAAATTCCCAGAACAGTCGGTACCAGGTTTCGTACTGCGCATCGCCGGTACGTTTGAGCAAGGCACTGGCAGCAGCGCTGGCCTCGGCGTGGGTCCAGTGCAGGCGATGGCGCACCACCGCTTTGTTGTCCCAGTCGAGGGTGTAGACGATGCCCGGGGCGCCATCGACGTCCCAGCCGTGAAGGCAGTTGTTCTCGAACAGCTTTTGCGCATCGGTGGCCAGCCAGCCCGGCGTGAGCATCCCGGCCTGGACCCGCGCCGCTTCGAGGTGCAGCAACAGCCGCGCCCACTCGAAACCGTGACCCGGCGTGGTGCCGTACGGGCGGAAACCGTCGGCGGGATTGTCGTGGTTGTATTCGCGCAGCGGCTGCCAGTTTCGGTCGAAATGCTCGATCACCAGATAATCGTTGGCGGCGGCGTGACCATGAATCACCCGCTCGACGATACGCTGCGCACGCACCAGCCAGCGCGGGTCTGCGGTGACATCGGCCAGCGCAAGGAACGCTTCGGTGGCGTGCATGTTGCTGTTGGCGCCGCGATAGGCTTCTTCCTCGCTCCAGTCACGGTTGAAGAATTCGCGCATGGCGCCCTCTTCTTCGCTCCAGAACCAGGTGTCGATGATGTCGATGGCGTCATCCAGCAACGCCTGTGCGCCAGGACGCTGGGCGACCACAGCGGAACTGGCCGCGAGGGCCACAAAAGCATGCAGATAGGCGTTCTTGCCGGTGTTGCCATCACGGTGTTCGGCAACCGCAAACCAGCCGCCATGCAGCGCATCGCGCAACGGGCCGCGCAACGCCTGAATGCCGTGATCGACCAGCTCGGCAAACCCCGGCAGGCCCTGAATATGGGCCATGGCGAAGCTGTGGGTCATGCGGGCGGTGTTCATGGTTTCGGCTTGCGCACCGGCCTGAAGCTGGCCGCGCTCATCGAGATTGCCGAAGCCTTCGGGCAGTCGCGAAGCCTTGGCAAATGCCAGCAGGCGCAGGCCTTCGTCGGCGAGCCATTGCTGGTGGGCAGGGGCGTTCAGCCAACTGCTGAAGCCCGGATTGAAGTGATCCATGGAAGGCCTTTTTTGTTGTTATGACTGCGGGCAGTCTAAACAACGGGCCGGGGTGGGCTTGTAACGAAGGGGACGGGTTTTGTCACCGACCGGTGACATTCAGATCAATCCGCCGAACGCGGCAATTGCAGGGTCACGCGCAATCCACCCTCACGCAAATTCTGCAACGTCACTTCACCGCCATGGCTATGAGCAATGTTGCGGGCGATCCCCAATCCAAGCCCATACCCCTGCTGCTGCCCCGCCAGCCGGAAGTGCGGTTCGAACACCTGCTCCAGCCGCTGCTCCGGCACGCCCGGGCCTTCGTCGTCGACATGCAGCACGAACGCACTCTCGTCGTCATCGATATGCAGATGCGCGTTCTGCCCGTACTTCAGCGCATTGTCGATCAAGTTGCCGATGCAGCGCTTGAGCGCCAACGGCTTGCCCGGATACGCCGCCAGCGCCCGCCCCTGCTGGGTGACGCGGCCATTGCCGTTGGGCGCCAGATACGGCTCCACCAGGCAGTCGAGCACATGGTTGAGATCCACCGGCTCGATGTTCTCGTGGATATCGGTGTCTTTCACGCATTGCAGCGCGCCTTTGACCAACAGCTCCAGCTCATCCAGGTCGCGGCCGAACTTGGTTTGCAGCTGTTCGTCTTCCAGCAGTTCGACCCGCAGACGCAGGCGGGTGATCGGCGTGCGCAGGTCATGGGAAATCGCGCTGAACAACTGGCTGCGCTCGGTCAGGTAACGGCTGATGCGCTCGCGCATGGTGTTGAACGCGCGACCCACTTCCACCACTTCGCTACCGCCGCCCTCGGCCACCGGCTCAACGTCGGCGCCCAGCGACAAGTCCCGCGCGGCCCGCGCCAGACGCTTGAGCGGCCGGCTCTGCCAATGCACCAGCAGGCCGATGAACAACAGCAGAAAGCCGCTGGTGAACACGATAAACCACACCTGCTGGGTCGGCAGGCCTTGCTCTTCGAGACTGGTGTAGGGCTCGGGCAGCAGCGAGGCGATGTACAGCCATTCACCCGGCGCCAACTGGATCTGGGTCACCAGCACCGGCGGATTCACCGGTTCCAGGGTCAGCGCGTAATGCGCCCAGGAGCGCGGCAACTCATCGAGTTTCAACCCGGCATTGAAGATCCGCAGGTCATCGGGGCTGACGAAGGTCACCAGAATGTCAGTGTCCTGGCCCAGCGACTGACGCAGCACCTCATCCACCGCCTGAAGCACCGCCGCCTTGCGCGGCGTCACCGGCAACACGTCCATGCCCAGCGGTTTGTCATTCAGCGTCACCACAAAACGCGTGCCGCCCATGCTGCGCAACTGATCGAGCACCAGCGGCCGATAGGCCACCGGCAACGAGCGGAAATAGCTGACGCTGGCGGTCATCGAATGGGCGAGGCTGCGGGCACTGGTGACCAGGCCTTCGAGCTGTGTCGCGCGCAATTGGGACACCCAGATCACACTGGACAAGGTCTGGGCAAATAACACCGCCAACAACGTCAGCAGCAGCATCCGCCCAAGCAGCGAACGGGGCATCGGCACTTTGCGTGCGGTGTTGCGCAGGAACTCAGTGACCATTGCCGGCAACCACGTTGGCTGCCAGTTGGTAGCCGCTGCCACGCACGGTGCGGATCAGCCGTGGCGGTTTTTCGGTGTCGCGCAGACGCTGACGCAAGCGGCTGACGGCCATGTCGACGATGCGATCAAGCGGCATCAGGTCGCGGCCACGGGTGGCGTTGCCGATGGTGTCGCGATCGAGGATTTCCTGGGGGTGATCGAGGAACAGTTTCAACAGGGCGAAGTCGGCACCGGACAGAATCACTTCCTCGCCGTCGGTGTGAAACAGCCGATGGCTGACCATGTCCAGCCGCCACTCATCGAACGCCAGCACTTCACTGCCGCTGCGTTCCTGACCGAACTGGGCGCGGCGCAACAGGGCTTTGATCCGGGCTTGCAGTTCGCGGGGGCTGAAAGGCTTGCCGAGGTAGTCGTCGGCGCCCAGTTCCAGACCGATCACCCGATCGGCCTCGTCGGAACTGGCGGTGAGCATGATGATCGGCACCTGAGCCTGACGCGGATGCTGGCGCACCCAGCGGCACAGGCTGAAGCCGTCTTCATCGGGCAGCATCACATCAAGAATCACCAGATCGCTCGGCGCCTCGTTCAGCGCCTGGCGGAAGCTGGCGCCGTCGGCCGTGGCCCGTACCTGAAAACCCGCGCGGGTCAGGTAGGTTTCCAGCAACTCGCGTATCTCCTGGTCGTCATCGACCAACAAAATCGACTTGTTGACTGAACTCACTTCGAAGGCATCCTTGTTGTTGGAATTGGGCGGATTATGCCTGATGTGCTGATGGTTCCCACGCTCGGCGTGGGAATGATCATTGACCGGATTGTTCGAGCGCGACTCCTGCACCGACGAGACCCGAGTACGGCGCCGTCACCAGCCACACCGGAATCCCCTTGAAGTAATCGCTCATGCAGCCCTTGTCGGCGAAGCTGCGGGCAAAACCGCTTTCGAGGAAGAAATCGGCAAAGCGCGGAATCACGCCGCCAACGATGTACACCCCGCCTCGGCCGCCGGTGGTCAGCACGTTGTTGCCGGCCACGCGACCGAGCCAGCAGCAGAACTGCTCCAGCACTTCCAGGGCAATCGGATCACCTGCGAGGCCCGCCGCTGTGATTGCTTCCGGCGTGTCGAGTTTGGGTTCATGACCATCCACCGCACAGATCGCCCGGTACACCCGAGGCAAACCGCCGCCGCTCAACGCGGTTTCCGCGCTGACGTGGCCGATTTCGTTGTGGATGTGCTGCCACAGTTGCGTTTCACGCGGGCTGCTCAGCGGCAGATCGACGTGGCCGCCCTCCCCCGGCAATGCGGCAAACCGGCCTTCGCCCAGATCGAGCAACGTGCCGACACCCAGACCAGTGCCCGGACCAATCACCACCGCCGGACGCAACGGTTCCGGCGTGCCTTCGCAGACCACGCGGAATTCGCCGGGCTGCAAACGGGTCATGCCCAGCGCCATCGCCGAGAAATCATTGATCAGCAACAACTGCTCGACCTGCAACGCCTGGCAGAACGCCTTGCGGCTCAGGCGCCAGTGGTTGTTGGTGAACTTGAATTCATCGCCGCTCACAGGACCTGCCACCGACAGGCACACCGAACCGATGGCGCCCGGCGCCAGACCGAGCCCGCTCAGGTAGAGGCTGATCGCCTCTTCCGGGCTGGCATGGTCGGCCGTGGCCAGCACCTGCACCGATTCGAGCTGCTGATCTTTCCACAACGCAAACCGCGCGTTGGTGCCTCCGATGTCACCGACCAAAGCCAGTTTCAATTAAGCGTCTCCAGGGCAGAAGTGAAGGCGCTGGCGCCCTGCTCTGCCGAGCTGAAGGCCAAACGCATGAAGCCAAACAGTTCGCGGCCGCTGCCGATGTTGTTGCCCAACAGGCCTTTGGCGGGTTCGCGCGCTGCAAATTCGGCGGCGTCCACCTTGAGTTCCAGGGTGCCTTTGACGCCATCGACGCGGATGATATCGCCCTCTTGCACGCGAGCCAAAGCGCCGCCGACATAAGCTTCGGGGCTGACGTGGATCGCCGCCGGGATTTTCCCCGACGCGCCGGACATGCGTCCGTCCGTCACCAGCGCAACCTTGAAGCCGCGATCCTGCAGCACGCCGAGGAACGGCGTCATCTTGTGCAGTTCCGGCATGCCGTTGGAACGCGGGCCCTGGAAGCGCATCACCGCGACAAAGTCCTTCTCCAGCAAACCGGCCTTGAAGGCGTCGGCCAGATCCTGTTGATCCTGGAACACCATGGCCGGCGCTTCGACGATCTGGTTTTCCAGCGCCACGGCGGACACTTTCATCACGCCACGACCGAGGTTGCCTTCCATCACGCGCAGGCCGCCCTCTGCCGAGAACGCACGGGCCACCGGGCGCAGGATGTTTTCGTCGAGGCTGTCGGTCGGGCCTTCGCGCCACACCAGTTTGCCGTTATCGAGGAACGGCTCCTTGGTGTACTGGCTCAAGCCGTGGCCGAGCACGGTGTTGACGTCTTCGTGCAGCAGGCCGGCTTCGAGCAGCTCGCGGATCAGGAACGACATGCCGCCCGCGGCCTGGAAGTGGTTGATGTCGGCCTTGCCGTTCGGATAGACGTGGCTCAGGGTCGGCACGACTTCGGAGAGGTCGGCCATGTCCTGCCAGGTCAGTTGAATACCTGCCGCCATGGCAATGGCCGGCATGTGCAGGGTGTGGTTGGTCGAGCCGCCGGTGGCGTGCAGCGCGACGATCGAGTTGACCAACGCCTTCTCGTCGACGATTTCGCCGATCGGCATGAAATTGCCGTTCTGTTTGGTCAGGCGCGTGACCTGATGCGCGGCTTCGCGGGTCAGGGCATCACGCAGCGGCGTGTTCGGGTTGACGAAGGACGCGCCCGGCAAGTGCAGGCCCATGACTTCCATCAGCAGCTGGTTGGTGTTGGCGGTGCCGTAGAAGGTGCAGGTGCCCGGGCTGTGATAGGACTTCATTTCCGATTCCAGCAGCTCTTCGCGGGTCGCCTTGCCTTCGGCGTACTTCTGCCGCACGTCGGCTTTTTCCTTGTTGGAAATCCCCGAAACCATCGGCCCGCCCGGTACGAAGATCGTCGGCAGGTGACCGAAACGCAGGGAGCCCATCATCAGACCCGGCACGATCTTGTCGCAGATGCCGAGCATCAGAGCGCCGTCGAACATGTTGTGAGACAGCGCCACCGCCGTCGACATCGCGATCACTTCGCGACTCGGCAGGCTCAGCTCCATGCCCGGTTCGCCCTGGGTCACGCCGTCGCACATGGCAGGCGTGCCGCCGGCGAACTGGCCGACCGAGCCGATTTCGCGCAAGGCGTTCTTGATCTGTTCCGGGAACACTTCGTACGGCTGGTGCGCCGAGAGCATGTCGTTATACGACGAAACAATGGCGATGTTCGCCGAGTTCATCATCCGCAGGCTGTGCTTGTCTTCGCTGCCGCATCCGGCCACGCCGTGGGCGAAGTTGGCGCATTGCAGCTTGCCGCGCATCGGCCCGTCAGTTGCAGCGCCGCGAATCAGCGCAAGGTAAGCCTGGCGTGTGGCGCGGCTGCGGGCGATAAGCCGTTCGGTGACCTCAAGAACGCGGGGATGCATGTGTAGAACTCCAGGCTAACGGATGTGGCGACCTGATTGTCTATGCTGATCAAAAGCCCGTTCGCGTGGGATGACGAGCGGTTTTCTTGATCATTCGGACCAGTTGATTCAGGTCACTCGTTGTAGATAAAACAAAATATTGCCACTAAAAAGGCTTGTTTTCTATTTTTATGCGAATAATCTTGTAATTCCAACAACAAAACGACGGCGGCGCTGTTCAATGACTCTTCGAATCGCAATCAATGGTTTTGGCCGCATCGGCCGTAATGTCCTGCGCGCACTGTATACCCAAGGCTATCGTCAGGATTTGCAGATCGTCGCCATCAACGATCTGGGCGACAGCGCGATGAATGCGCACTTGCTCAAATACGATACCGTTCACGGCACGTTCGATGCTGAAGTTGCGCATGACAACGAGAGTCTGACCGTCAACGGTGACCGCATTTCGGTCAGCGCCATCCGCAACCCTGCCGAACTGCCGTGGGCTGCGGAAAAGATTGATGTGGTATTCGAATGCACCGGTCTGTTCACCGACCGGGCCAAAGCCGCCGCGCATATTACTGCCGGTGCGCGCAAAGTCATCATCTCGGCCCCGGCCAAAGGCGCCGATGCCACCGTTGTTTATGGTGTGAACCACGACATCCTGCGCCAGTCGCACCAGATCATTTCCAACGCATCGTGCACCACCAACTGCCTGGCCCCGGTGGCCCAGGTGCTGCACCGCGAACTGGGCATCGAAAGCGGTCTGATGACCACGATTCACGCCTACACCAACGACCAGAACCTCACCGACGTCTATCACACCGACCCGTACCGCGCCCGTTCCGCCACCCAGAACATGATCCCGAGCAAGACCGGTGCTGCCGAAGCCGTGGGCCTGGTGTTGCCGGAACTGGCAGGCAAGCTGACCGGCATGGCCGTGCGCGTGCCGGTGATCAATGTGTCGCTGGTTGACCTGACCGTGCAGTTGAAGCGCGAAGCCTCGGCCGATGAAGTGAACGCACTGATGAAAGCCGCGAGCCAGCATTCGAAAATCCTCGGCTACAACACCCTGCCGCTGGTATCGAGCGACTTCAACCACAACCCGCTGTCGTCGATCTTCGACGCCAACCACACCAAATCCAGCGGCAAACTGCTGAAAGTGCTGGCCTGGTACGACAACGAGTGGGGCTTCTCCAACCGCATGCTCGATAACTGCCTGGCGCTGTGCAACGCGGAATAAAACCGCTGCCGCCGATTTGAGAGCGGGTAATAGCTTTACCAACCTTTGACAAATCAACACTTGACCACTCGGGCGGATGATAAGCATTATCATTCGCTCGAAATGGATCAGGTCCTCCCGTGAGTCAGTCGCAGTTCAATCACGTTTTCCTCGCCCAGCGCACTTCACTGCTGCGAACGCTGGAACGAATGGTCAACAACCACAGCACCGCCGAAGACCTGTTGCAGGAAACCTACCTGCGCGTCACCCGGGCGCTGAGCGAACGGGCCATCGATCACCTTGAACCCTTTGTCTTCCAGACCGCGCGCAACCTGGCGCTGGACCATTTGCGTGCGCGTAAGATTCATTCACGCACCATGGTCGACGACGTACCGCAGGACGTGGTGCACAGCGTCGCCGCCCCCGCCAGCAGCGCCGAAGACGCCGCCCACGCCGAACAATTGCTGGAGCGCCTGAACGTGAGCCTCGGTGAACTCAGCCCCCGTCAGCAGCAAATCTTCATTCTCAGCCGCCTGCACGGGCACAGCTATCAGGAGATCGCCGAAGAACTCAGCGTGTCCCTCAGCACGGTGCAGAAAGAACTCAAACTGATCATGACCATTTGCATCGGTGTCGCCGAGCGCCTGAACGGCGACTGACCAGGCCTTGTCCGTATTCGACAGGATCGACTGCACTGATCATCGGGCTTTGTTACCCTTGCCCGACTTTTACGCTTCACTAAAAAAACAGCCGTGCACAGACACTGCCGAGGAAACACCGTGACGGACACCCACCGCCCTCCTTCGCCCGACACGGCGCAGGACGCCGCCAACGCAATGGACCAGGCTCTGGACTGGCTCATCGTGCTCGGCAGTCCGGACGAGGAGCAGACCCGGCAGTTTCATGCCTGGCTGGCGGCCGATCCGTTGAACGGCCAGGCGTTCGCCAAGGCCCAGGCGATCTGGGACGGCCCGCAGATCGCCCAGTGCGCGCAGAACCTCGCGGCCCAACCGAAGAAAGTCACCGTCCTCACACGTCTGCGTCCGCACTGGAAACCGCTGGCCACCGCCGCCGTGCTGGTGCTCGGTCTGTTCAGTTTCAGCAACCTGCCGATGCGTTTGCAGGCCGATCACCTGACCGTGGTCGGCGAGCGGCAACGCCTGCAGCTTGAGGACGGTTCGAAAGTCCTGCTCAACACCAATTCCGCCTTCTCCAGCACGATCAACGATCGGCAGCGGGTGGCGCGCCTGTATCAGGGCGAAGCGTTTTTCGAGGTCCCGGCCAACCGTGGTCAGCCGCTGGAAATCGACGCGGGGCCGGTGAAGGCCAGCGTGCGCGACACCGCGTTCGCCGTGCGTTACCTGGACGGTGTGGCGCAGGTTCGGGTGCAGCGCGGCGATGTCGATCTGCGCGCGACCCGTGACGATGCCCGGGTGCGGCTGTCCGCCGGGGAAAGCATCCGCATCGGCCCGAATGGTTTCGACCGCCCGGCCAAGGTCGATGCCGCCACCGATCTGGCGTGGGTGCAGGGTCGGCTGATCTTCGAGAACTGCCCGCTGAACCAGGTGCTGGCCGAACTGCGCCGCTACTACCCGGGCTTCATCATCAACACCAACGAGCAGTTGGCCGACGTCGCCGTCACCGGCAATTACCGTCTCGACCAACCGCTGGACGTAGTTCGTTCGCTCGCTCACATCACCTCGGCCAAGCTTCAGGAATTCCCGGCGCTGGTGATTTTGAACTAAATGAGAATTATTTTTACTCGATAGTTGAAGCTCGTTCGTCTCGTTATAGCCAATGCAATTGATTCGCATCTCGCGATACCAATCAGCACCTATAAAGATTCGTGCGACACGGAGCGCTATCGATGTCCTCACGCCTTACCCGCCAGACTTCTTCCCCTTCCCGCGTGCTGTCGCTGCTGACCGCCGCCATCCTGATGGCCGGCACCGCGCCGCTGATGGCTGCCACCGAGCAACCGGCACGCAACATGGGCGATTACTCGTTCGCCATCGGCCAGCAATCGCTGGTGTCGGCGCTCAATGCCTTCACCGCCGTCACGGGCTGGCAGGTCGGCTTGCCGGCGGAACTGGGTCAAGGCGTGTCGTCGCCGGGCGTGCGCGGTTCGCTGCCACCGGAAAAAGCCCTGGAGCGACTGTTGGTGGGGACCAACCTGAGCTTCCGCAAACTGAGCAACAACAACGTCGTGCTGGAAAAGCGCAACAACAGCGGCGCACTCAACCTCGATCAGGTGACTATCAGCGCCACCCGTCAGGAACAGTCGGTGAGCAGCGTGCCAGCCACCGTCACCGTGCAGACCCGTCAGGACCTGGACCGCAACAACGTCAACACCATCAAGGATCTGGTGCGCTACGAGCCGGGCGTCTCCGTCGGCGGCGCCGGCCAGCGCGGCGGGATCAGCGGCTACAACATTCGCGGCATCGACGGTGACCGCATCCTGACTCAGGTCGACGGTGTCGAAGTACCCGACGGTTTCTTCAACGGCCCGTACGCCAAGACCCAGCGCAACTACGTCGACCCGGAAATCGTCAAACGCGTCGAAATCCTCCGTGGTCCGGCCTCGGTGCTCTACGGCAGCAACGCCATCGGCGGCGCCGTCAGCTACTACACCCTCGACCCGGACGACATCATCAAGCCCGGCAAAGACGTCGGCGCCCGCCTGAAAACCGGCTACAGCTCCGCCGACGACAGCTGGCTGAAATCCGCCACCGTCGCCGGTCGCGCCGACCAATTCGACGGCTTGCTGCACTACAGCCAGCGCGACGGTCATGAAACCGATTCCTACGGCAGCAACAACGGCACCGGTCTTGAGCGCACTGCCGCCAACCCGGAGGACGTGAAAGCCACCAACGTGCTGGCCAAGGTCGGCTGGAACTACAACGAAGGTTCACGCCTGGGCCTGACTTATGAAAAGTACAAGGACGATCGCGATACCGATCAGAAAAGTGCCTACGGCGGCCCGTTCTTCAATGGTGCTCCGACGATCCCCAACAGCATGCTGCCCGGCGGCATGTATCAGTGGCGTACCGGCAACGACACCGTCACCCGCGAGCGTTTCGGCCTGGAGCACAGCTTCGCCCTCGACAGCCTGCTGGCCGATAACGTGAAGTGGAGCCTCAACCACCAGGTCGCCAAGACCGACCAGAGCACCGAAGAGTTCTACTACCCGATGACCCGTAAAGTGCTGCGTACCCGCGACACGATCTACGAGGAAAAACAATGGGTGTTCGATGCGCAACTGGACAAGGCATTCGCCATCGGTGACACCGATCACGTGCTGACCTACGGCACCACGATCAAACAGCAGAAAGTCACCGGTTCGCGCAGCGGCGACGGCAAGTGCCTGGCAGTCGGTCGCGGCTGCACCGCCATCGGCGCCACCAGTACGGCCGACGTGCTGAAAAAGTCCAGCGACTTCCCGGACCCGACCATCAACACCTACAGCCTGTTCGCCCAGGATCAGATCAGCTGGAACAACTGGACCTTCCTGCCAGGCCTGCGCTACGACTACACCCAGCTCAAGCCGCACATCACCCAGGAATTCCTCAACACCGTGGCTGCCGACGGTAAAGGTACGGTCAGCGACGAGAACAAGACTTGGCATAAAGTCTCGCCAAAATTCGGCCTGACCTACGCCCTGACCGAAAACTACACCTGGTACGGTCAGTACGCCGAAGGCTTCCGCACCCCGACCGCGAAAGCGCTGTACGGCCGCTTCGAGAACAGCACCACCGGCTACAACGTGGCACCGAACCCGAACCTGGAACCGGAAAAAAGCAAAAGCTATGAAACCGGTCTGCGCGGCAACTTCGAGCAAGGCTCGTTCGACGTGGCGGTGTTCTATAACAAGTACCGCGACTTCATCAACGAAGACGCCGTCACCCCGGGCTACAGCGAGCTGACCTTCCAGTCCAGCAACATCAAGCACGCCACCATCAAGGGTGCCGAAGTCAAAGGTCGCCTGAACCTGGATTCCTTCGGCGCGCCGCAAGGCCTGTATACCCAGGGTTCGATCTCCTACGCCTACGGACGCAACAACGACAACGGCGAGCCGTTGAACAGCGTCAATCCGCTGACCGGCGTATTCGGTCTGGGTTATGACCAGAACAACTACGGCGGCCTGCTGAGCTGGACCGTGGTGAAGAAAAAGGATCGCGTCGACGACAGCAACTTCAAGTCGCCGGACGGTGTCAGCAGCCAGTTCAAGTCGCCGGGCTTCGGCATTCTCGATCTGGCCGGTTATTACAAGGTCACCGACGACGTCACCGTCAGCGGCGGCATCTACAACCTGACCGACAAGAAGTACTGGTTGTGGGATGACGTGCGCGGTTACGACAGCGTCGGCGAAGCTTCGGTGACACAACCGGCCAACCTTGATCGCCTGACCCAGCCGGGTCGCAACTTCGCGATCAACCTGGTCTGGGATATCTGATCCGGCCGATCTCACGGCGCGTGTGCATTGCCGCGCCGTGAGGTTTTTTTACTGTCCGGCGCTTGCCCGTACGTCTCGTTATCAAGCGCCTCTTCTTTTCAAGGACATCTCATGAGCACCCCGGAAAAAGCCCTGCGTTCGCAACGCCTGAACCAGATCACCCACGAACCGCACAGCAAGCTCGATGCGCTGGTCAAGGCGCACGCGCCGTTCGAGACCCGTGCCAATTTCGCCCGTTTCGTGGTTGCGCAGTACCTGTTCCAGTCGGAACTGGTCTCGCTGTACAACGATGCCGAACTGACCGCCATCGTCCCTGACCTGCCGGCCCGCTGCCGCGCCGAAGCGGCCAAGGCCGACCTCGCCGATCTCGACACCGAAGTGCCTGCCCCGGTCACCGGCGCGGTGAAGAACCCGAGCAAGGCCCGCGCCCTGGGCTGGATCTTCGTGTCCGAAGGTTCCAAGCTCGGCGCTGCGTTCCTGATCAAACGCGCCGTTGCGCTGGAACTGAGCGAAACCTTCGGCGCCCGTCACCTGGGCGAGCCTGAAGGCGGTCGCGCCGAAGGCTGGAAGAGCTTCGTGCGCACCCTCGACTCGCTGCAGTTCAGTGCCGAAGAAGAAGCCGAAGTCGAGCAAGGCGCGATCGACGCGTTCAACCGCTTCACCGTGCTGCTGGAACAGGCTTACGCCACAGAAGCCGAGCTGGCCTGATCCCAAGCCCGACACAAAACCCTGGGGGAGCTGGCCAACCAGCTTCCACATGGGAATGGCACCAGCCTGTAGAATCCCCGTTTCGCCTCACACACCTCGAGCCCATGCCCCAACCCGCCTCCTCCCGACTCGCCCGCCTGCTGTTCGGCCTGCTCGCCTATGTCAGCCTCGGCATCGGCCTGATCGCCATCGTCGTGCCCGGCCTGCCGACCACCGAGTTCATTCTGCTTGCCGCCTGGGCTGCTACCCGCAGTTCGCCGCGCCTGAGCGCCTGGCTGGAAAACCATCGGCTGTTCGGGCCGATCCTGAGCAACTGGCGCAACGGCAAGATCATCGCCCGCAAGGCCAAGGTCAGCGCCACCGTCAGCATGCTGTTGTGCGCGACCCTGATGTTGGTGATGCTCGATCACGGCTGGCCGGTGTATCTGGCGATTGCCGGCATGACCATGGGCAATCTGTGGATCTGGTCTCGACCGGAAGCGTTGCCGAAGATTTCCTGATTTTTCCCTTCTTTTCAGGGCATTTGCCCGCGCAAACGTTTAGCCGTGACCGTTCGTCGGCTTGCACCTCATGCACCCTCGCCCCGCGCCGATGAGCATTGAATGGCGCTGAATGGATTTGGCGAACCGGGCAACTCCGTGCCCCGTAGCCAACCGTTCATTCATTCGCGAGAACATCCCATGTTCGACTCTCTGTCCATTCGCCTGAAAATCGTCCTGCTGTCCGGCCTGTGCCTGCTCGGCGTGGTTGCGCTGATCGTCGGCATCAACCTCTACCAGACCAACCAGAACGACGAACTGGTCAGCGAGTCGAGCAGCAAGATGCTCACCGCCAGCGTGCAGAACCTGTTGCAGGCCAAGGCTGCCGAACAGGCGGTACAGGTGCAGAAGACCTTCGGCGAAAGCCTGCTGGTGATCACCGCACTGGCCGACCAGATCAAGGACATGCGCGTCATGGCTGCCAAGCGTTCGCTGGACGCCGGGGCGTTGCGCGAAGAGTTGAACCTGAGCCTGAAAACCGCGTTCGAGCGCAACAGCAAGGTGCTCGGCATCTGGCTGGCCTTCGAACCCAACGGCCTGGACGGCAAGGACAGCGAGTTCGTCAACGACGCGGCGCGCCAGTCCAACGAAGCCGGGCGCTTCGCCACCTACTGGAGCCGCGCTGCCGGTTCTGCGCTGAACACGATCATGGTCGAAGAAGACATGACCAAGACCACCCTCAGCGTCAGCGGTACGCCCTACAACAGTTGGTACACCTGCCCTCGCGACAATAAGCGCACCTGCCTGCTCGACCCGTATGCCGACACCGTGGGCGGCAAGGAAATGCTCATGACCACCATTTCCGTGCCGTTGCTGGTGGACGGCAAGGCCATCGGCGTGGTCGGCATCGACATCGCCCTCGACGCCCTGCAAGCAGCGGCCGTGGGTTCCCAGCGCGAACTGTTCAACGGTGCCGGGCACATGCTGATCGTCTCCGGCAGCGGCGTGCTCGGCGCCTACAGCACCGACGCCACCAAGGTCGGCAAAGGCATCGCCGAAACCCTTGGCGCCGAAGGCAAGGACATCCTGCAACTGCTGAGCGTCGGCACACCGAAGATTCTCGAACAGGGCGACCTGATCCGCGCCGTGTACCCGGTCGATCCGATCGGCAATTCCCGGGCCTGGGGCGTGGTCATCGACCTGCCGAAACAAGTGCTCCTGGCCGACTCGGTCAAGCTGCAAGCGGTGCTCGACGACGCTCAGCAAACCGGCATGATTACCGCGCTGTCGGTGGCCGTGATCGCAGGTCTGATCGGCCTGCTGCTGATCTGGCTCACCGCCTCCGGTGTGACCCGTCCGATCAACAGCGTCGCCGAAATGCTGAAGAACATCGCCAGCGGCGAAGGCGACCTGACCCAGCGTCTGAACTACACCAAGAAAGATGAACTGGGCGAACTGGTGAACTGGTTCAACCGCTTCCTCGACAAGCTGCAACCGACCATCGCCCAGATCAAACAGAGCATCACCGAAGCCCGTGGCACCGCCGATCAATCGTCGGAAATCGCCCGCCAGACCAGCGAAGGCATGCAGGTGCAGTTCCGCGAAATCGATCAGGTGGCCACCGCCTCCAACGAAATGAGCGCCACCGCCCACGACGTGGCCAACAGTGCTTCGAACGCTGCCAACGCTGCGAAAGGCGCCGATCAGTCGGCCAAGGACGGGATGTCGATCATCGAGCGCAGCACCCGCGACATCAACCAACTGGCCGATGAAGTCAGCAAAGCGGTGACCGAAGTCGAGGAACTGGCGGTCAACAGCGAGCAGATCGGTTCGGTGCTGGAAGTGATCCGCAGCATCGCCGAACAGACCAACCTGCTGGCGCTGAACGCCGCAATCGAAGCGGCCCGTGCCGGTGAAAGCGGCCGTGGATTCGCGGTGGTTGCCGACGAAGTGCGCAACCTGGCCAAGCGCACTCAGGATTCGGTGGAAGAAATCCGCGTGGTGATCGAACGCATCCAGACCGGCACCCGTGGCGTGGTCGCGACCATGCATTCGAGCCAGACCCAGGCCCACAACAATGCCGGGCAGATCCGTCAGGCCGTGGACGCCCTCGGCAAGATCAGCGATGCGGTGACCGTGATCAGCGACATGAACCTGCAAATCGCCAGCGCCGCCGAACAGCAAAGCGCCGTGGCCGAAGAGGTCAACCGCAACGTCTCGGCGATCCGCACCGTCACCGAGACCCTGACCGAACAGGCTACCGAATCGGCGGCGATCAGCAGCCAGCTGAATGCCCTGGCCAGTCAGCAGATGAAATTGATGGATCAGTTCCGCGTCTGACCTCCCACCGATCGTCATCTGTTCTATGATCAGGCCCTCTCCCGGAGGGCCTTCGATGACTGATCTGCTCACGTCCATTCAAGCCGCGCTTGGCTTGACCCGCACGCCGATTCCGTTCACCGCCGAGGGCGCCCTGCCCTCCGCGTTTGCCGTCACTGACCTTGCCTGCGCGAGCATTGCCGCTGCCGGGCAGGCAGTCGCCGAACTGCTCCAGCAGCAAACCGGCGACTTACCCGGTATTGAAGTCGATCGACGCCTCGCCTCGTTCTGGTTTGCCACTTCGCTACGGCCGATCGGCTGGGAAGTGCCGCCGCTGTGGGATCCGGTCGCCGGCGACTACGCAACGAAGGACGGCTGGATCCGCCTGCACACCAACGCCCCGCATCACCGCGCCGCCGCCGAAAGCGTGCTGGGTGCCTGCGCCGACCGCACGGCGATGGCGGCGAAAGTCGCGCAATGGGCCAGTGCCGATCTGGAGCAAGCGGTGGTCGATGCCAAGGGCTGCGCCGCCGAAATGCGCAGTTGGGCGCAGTGGCAGAAGCATCCGCAAGGGCTGGCGGTGAATGCCGAACCCTTGGTGCATTTCAGTGATGGGAAAGACGAAAGTCATCACCCCTGGCAAGGCTCGGTGGCGCAGCCATTGGCCGGGTTCAAGGTGCTCGATCTGACTCGCGTCCTCGCCGGCCCGACGGCCAGCCGCTCTCTCGCGGGGCTCGGCGCCAATGTCCTGCGCATCGACCCGCCGACCTGGAACGAGCCCGGCGTAGTGCCGGAAGTGACCCTCGGCAAACGCTGTGCGCGGCTGGATCTGCATGAGCCGGCAGATCGCGCGGTGTTTGAAAGTCTGCTCAAGGATGCTGACATTCTGCTGCACGGCTATCGCGCCGATGCGCTTGAGCATCTCGGTTTTGGCGCCGAACGTCGCCGACAACTGGCGCCGGGGCTGATCGACGTCTGCCTCAATGCCTACGGCTGGAGCGGTCCGTGGCAGAACCGCCGGGGCTTCGACAGTCTGGTGCAGATGAGCAGCGGGATTGCCGAGGCCGGACAGCGCTGGAAGCAGGCTGACAAACCGACCCCGCTGCCGGTGCAGGCACTGGATCATGCGACGGGGTATCTGATGGCGGCGAGTGCGATCCGGTTACTGGCTGAAAGGCTGCGCAGTGGTCGAGGTGGATCGGCGCGATTGTCGCTGGCGCGGACGGCGAAGTTGTTGATTGAACATGGGCCGGGGACGGACGAAGCGCTGCGTCCGGAAGATGAGCAGGATCAGAGCTTGCGGGTGGAACAGACGCCGTGGGGCCCCGCACATCGGCTTGAAGCCCCGCTGAAGATCAGCGGGACGCCGTTGCACTGGGCATTGCCGGCCACCGAGTTGGGTTCACATCAACCGCGATGGTTTTGAATGTGTGCGGGTATCAATCCGCACGACTCGACGATGTCCACAACACCTGCGCCGCATACCCCCGAAACGGTCGCCAGGCCTCGGCGCGGGCAGTCAATTCCCGCGCCGTCATCCGCGCCCCCTCCAGCACCTCCAGCGCCCGCAGCAACCCCACATCGCCGGTCGGAAACCCGTCCATGTCCCGCAACTGTCGCAGGGCAATGTACTGCGCCGTCCAGTCGCCAATCCCGTGCAGCGCCAGCAACCGCGCGGTCCCGGAGGCAAACAGCAACGGATCATCCAGCAACGCCTGAGCGACCCCGGACAAAGTGCGTCCGCGACTTTTCGGCATGCCCAGCGTCGCCAGATCCGCGTTCGCCAAGACCGCTGCGTCGGGAAACACATGGGTCAGCCCCGGCACCGCTGAACGCAACGGCTCGCCATACTGCGCCACCATTTTCCCCGCCAGCCGGATCGCCCCGACCACCGTAATCTGCTGCCCCAGCACTGCCCGAAACGCCAGCTCCAAACCATCCCACGCGCCCGGCACCCGCAACCCCAGGCGTTCGGCAATCAATGGCGCCAGCAGCGGATCCGCCGCCAGATGGCGCTGCATCGTCGGCAGATCCGCGTCCAGATCGAATAGCCGACGCAAGCGCGTGATGATCTCGGGCACCGCCGTCGCATCCGGAAAATCCAGCTCGACCTCCAGTGCATCGCCATCACCGGGCCAGACCGAAACCGTGCCATGCACACCGTTCAAACCGATGCTGCGCGAATACACGCCATCGACCACGGTCTCCATCCCGACCACCGCCCGCGCCGCGAGAAACTCGAGCATCGCCGGCCAGTCGTAGGGCGCCTGGTATTCGAGCCGCAGCCTCACAACGACAGTACACCGCTGTACAACCCGTAGGCCGCAAGCCCGGCACCGGCGATGACACAGGTGAAAATCCCCTTCTCGATCGTGGTGAACAGCGGCTCGCCCTGCTCATGCTTGGCCTTGGCGAACAGAATCACCCCCGGCGCATACAACAGCGCTGACAGCAGTAAATATTTCACCCCGCCGGCGTACAGCAACCACACCGCGTAGCACAGGGCGATGCCGCCGATCAGCAGGTCCTTGGTGCGTTCGGCCGAGGCATGTTCATAGGTTTCTCCCCGCCCGCTCAACAGCACCGCATAGGCCGCCGACCACAGGTACGGCACCAGAATCATCGACGATGCGAGGTAGATCAGACTGGTGTAGGTGCCGGCGGAAAACAGCGTGATCAGCAGGAAAATCTGGATCATCACGTTGGTCAGCCACAGTGCGTTGACCGGCACATGGTTGGCGTTTTCCTTTTTCAGGAACGCCGGCATGGTCTTGTCCTTGGCGGTAGCGAAGAGGATTTCGGCGCACAACAGCGCCCAGGACAACAACGCACCGAGCAACGAAATCGCCAGGCCGATGCTGATCGCCAGCGCGCCCCACGGCCCGACGATGTGTTCCAGCACCGCCGCCAGCGAAGGGTTCTGCAGGGTCGCCAGTTCCGGCTGGCTCATGATCCCCAGCGACAGCACGTTGACCAGCACCAGCAGCGCCAGCACGCCAATGAAACCGATCACCGTGGCCCGACCGACGTCCGCCCGTTTCTCGGCCCGCGCCGAATACACGCTGGCGCCTTCGATGCCGATGAACACGAACACCGTCACCAGCATCATGTTGCGCACCTGATCCATCACCCCGCCGAAGTTCGGGTTGCCGTGGCCCCAGATGTCACGGGTAAAGATATCGGCCTTGAACGCCACGGCAGCGATGACGATGAACATGATCAACGGCACGATCTTGGCCACGGTCGTCAGCTGGTTGATAAACGCCGCCTCCTTGATCCCGCGCATCACCAGAAAATGCACGGCCCACAGCAACACCGAAGCGCAACCAATTGCGATCGGCGTGTTGCCCTGACCGAACACCGGAAAGAAGTAGCCGAGGGTGCTGAACAGCAACACGAAATACCCGACGTTACCCAGCCAGGCGCTGATCCAGTAGCCCCACGCCGACGAGAACCCCATGTAGTCGCCAAACCCGGCCTTGGCGTAGGCGTAGACACCGGAGTCCAGTTCCGGTTTGCGGTTGGCCAGGGTCTGGAACACGAAGGCCAGGGTGAGCATGCCGATGGCCGTGATCCCCCAGCCGATCAGGATTGCCCCGGCGTCGGCGCGAGCCGCCATGTTCTGCGGCAAAGAGAAAATCCCCCCGCCAATCATCGACCCCACCACCAGGGCGATCAGCGCGCCAAGGCGCAGCTTTTGCGTCGGTTGCGACATTCAAATCTCCTTGAAAGATGGGTGAGGTTTTTATTTGTAACAACTATTAACTAAACGGATAAAACTGACTGACGTTTATCAGGTAATGCCGATAAACGTCCGGTTATATATAGCCGATGACGCTAACGCCTAGCACGTTAAGACAGTTTTGTGCGCTGATCCTAATAAATCAATTCTGTACTGAAAACAGATGTGAAAAATTTGCCAAAAGTGGAAAAGCAACTAGCGTGATAACTCGAAAGTAATAGGATCCATTCCCAACCACATCGACCTAAGGCCTCTGGGACGGGCCTTCCAGACAATAGCTTTATGCCTGCAGTGATTTCATAAGTCATTCATTAACAATGGAATGTGAGCATGCACTGATCTAAGTCAGCTGTTTGAAAAGCCAACAGAACTACGCTGTGAACTCTTCTCTCCTGCAATGGAGTCATGCAATGTCTGAAGCTCCCGGAAAACTACGGCTAGGTGCACTGGTTGCCCTGGTAGTCGGATCAATGATCGGTGGCGGGATATTCTCTTTGCCACAAAACATGGCAGCCAGCGCCGACGTCGGTGCCGTGCTGATCGGTTGGGCCATCACCGCTGTCGGCATGCTCACCCTCGCTTTTGTCTTCCAGACCCTCGCCAATCGCAAACCTGACCTGGACGGCGGCGTCTACGCCTACGCCAAGGCCGGTTTCGGCGACTACATGGGTTTCTCGTCCGCCTGGGGTTACTGGATCAGTGCCTGGCTGGGCAACGTCGGTTACTTCGTTCTGCTGTTCAGCACCCTCGGTTACTTCTTTCCGATTTTCGGTGAAGGCAACACCGTTGCTGCGGTGATCGGTGCGTCGGTTTTGCTGTGGGCGGTGCACTTCCTGGTGCTGCGCGGGATCAAGGAAGCGGCGTTCATCAACCTGGTGACCACCGTCGCCAAGGTCGTGCCGTTGCTGCTGTTCGTCCTGATCGCGATCTTCGCCTTCAAACTGGACATCTTCACCGCCGACATCTGGGGCGTGAAAAACCCGGATCTGGGCAGCGTGATGAACCAGGTGCGCAACATGATGCTGGTCACCGTGTGGGTGTTCATCGGCATCGAGGGCGCGAGCATCTTCTCGGCCCGGGCGGAAAAACGTTCGGACGTCGGCAAGGCTACCGTGATCGGTTTCATCACCGTGCTGCTGTTCCTGGTGCTGGTGAACGTGCTGTCGCTGGGCATCATGACCCAGCCGGAACTGGCCAAACTGCAAAACCCGTCGATGGCTGCCGTGCTGGAGCACGTGGTGGGTCACTGGGGTGCGGTGCTGATCAGCGTCGGCCTGATCATCTCGCTGTTGGGCGCGCTGCTGTCGTGGGTGCTGCTGTGTGCGGAGATCATGTTCGCCGCTGCCAAAGACCACACCATGCCGGAGTTCCTGCGCAAGGAGAACGCCAATCACGTGCCGGTCAACGCCCTGTGGCTGACCAACGCGATGGTCCAGTTGTTCCTGATCATCACCCTGTTCTCGGCCAGCACTTACCTGTCGCTGATCTACCTCGCCACTTCGATGATTCTGGTGCCGTACCTGTGGTCGGCGGCCTACGCCCTGCTGCTGGCGGTGCGCGGTGAAAGCTACGAAGGCTTCGCGGCCGAACGCCGCAAGGACCTGATCATCGGCGGCATCGCCCTGATCTATGCGGTCTGGCTGCTCTACGCCGGTGGCGTGAAGTACCTGCTGCTGTCAGCCCTGCTCTATGCGCCCGGCGCGATCCTGTTCGCCAAGGCCAAGCTGGAACTCAAACAACCGGTTTTCACCAACGTCGAGAAGCTGATTTTCGCCGCGGTGGTCGTGGGTGCCCTGGTGGCAGCCTACGGTCTCTACGACGGCTTCCTGACTCTGTAACCCCTGACTGATTTGTTATCTGGAGGATCACTGAAATGACCACGGAAAAAGTTAAGTACGGCGTCCATTCCGAAGCCGGCAAACTGCGCAAAGTCATGGTTTGCTCCCCAGGTCTGGCCCATCAGCGGCTGACCCCGAACAACTGCGATGAACTGCTGTTCGACGACGTCATCTGGGTCAACCAGGCCAAGCGCGACCACTTCGACTTCGTGACCAAGATGCGCGAACGCGGGATCGAAGTGCTGGAAATGCACAACCTGCTGACCGACATCGTTTCCAACCCCGAAGCGCTGAAATGGATTCTGGACCGCAAGATCACCCCCGACACCGTCGGCGTCGGCCTGACCAACGAAGTGCGCAGCTGGCTCGAAGGCCTGGAGCCACGCAAGCTCGCCGAGTTCCTGATCGGCGGCGTGGCCGGTGAAGACCTGCCGGAAAGCGAAGGCTCCAGCGTAATCAAGATGTACCGCGATTACCTGGGCCACTCCAGCTTCCTGCTGCCACCGCTGCCCAACACCCAGTTCACCCGCGACACCACTTGCTGGATCTACGGCGGTGTGACGCTCAACCCGATGTACTGGCCGGCCCGTCGTCAGGAAACCCTGCTGACCACCGCCATCTACAAATTCCACCCCGAGTTCACCAACGCCGACTTCGAAGTCTGGTACGGCGACCCGGACAAGGATCACGGCCAGGCCACCCTCGAGGGCGGTGACGTCATGCCGATCGGCAATGGCGTGGTATTGATCGGCATGGGCGAGCGCACTTCGCGTCAGGCCATCGGCCAACTGGCGCAATCGCTGTTCGCCAAAGGCGCCGTGGAAAAAGTCGTGGTCGCCGGCCTGCCGAAATCCCGCGCGGCGATGCACCTGGACACCGTGTTCAGCTTCTGCGACCGCGACCTGGTCACGGTCTTCCCTGAAGTGGTCAAGGAAATCGTGCCGTTCATCATCCGCCCCGACAGCAGCAAGCCTTACGGGCTGGACGTGCGCCGGGAGAACAAGTCGTTCATCCAGGTGGTGGCCGACGTATTGGGCCTCAAGGAACTGCGCGTCGTGGAAACCGGCGGCAACAGCTTCGCCGCCGAACGCGAGCAATGGGATGACGGCAACAACGTGGTGGCCGTGGAACCGGGCGTGGTCATCGGCTACGACCGCAACACCTACACCAACACCCTGCTGCGCAAGGCCGGGGTCGAGGTCATCACTATCAGTGCCGGCGAACTGGGCCGTGGCCGTGGCGGCGGCCACTGCATGACTTGCCCGATCGTCCGCGACCCAATCGACTACTAACTTTTTGACTTAAAACGACCCGGCGCTGTGA
Organism: Pseudomonas sp. GW822-FHT03F08; assembly: GCF_058801265.1. Taxonomy (NCBI): domain Bacteria; kingdom Pseudomonadati; phylum Pseudomonadota; class Gammaproteobacteria; order Pseudomonadales; family Pseudomonadaceae; genus Pseudomonas; species Pseudomonas sp. GW822-FHT03F08. The sequence goes on from NZ_JBXANC010000006.1 coordinate 219,141, forward strand.
AAGCGTAGCGAGCGAAGGAAAGACAAGGCAAAAACAGGCGAGGAAGCGGAGTTTACTGGCTGTAAATGAGCATTCCGAGCCTGTTTTTAACGCAGTATTTCCGAGCGCAGTAGCTTTCACAGTGTCGGGCAAGGAGATCCATCATGGCTTTCAATATCCACAACCGTAACCTGCTCAGCCTGGAACACCACACCCCACGTGAGCTGCGTTACCTGCTCGACCTGTCCCGCGACCTCAAGCGCGCCAAGTACACCGGCACCGAGCAACAACACCTCAAGGGCAACAACATCGCCCTGATCTTCGAAAAAACCTCGACCCGCACCCGTTGCGCGTTCGAAGTCGCCGCGTATGACCAGGGCGCCAACGTCACCTACATCGACCCGAATTCCTCGCAGATCGGCCACAAGGAAAGCATGAAGGACACAGCCCGCGTGCTGGGTCGCATGTACGACGCCATCGAGTACCGTGGCTTCAAGCAGGAAATCGTCGAAGAGCTGGCCAAGTTCGCCGGCGTACCGGTGTTCAACGGCCTGACCGATGAATATCACCCAACGCAAATGATCGCCGACGTGCTGACCATGCGTGAGCACGCCGACAAGCCGATCCATGAAATCAGCTACGCCTACCTGGGCGACGCCCGCAACAACATGGGCAACTCGCTGCTGCTGGTCGGCGCCAAACTGGGCATGGACGTGCGCATCTGCGCGCCGAAAGCCCTGTGGCCCCACGACGATCTGGTCGATCGCTGCAAGAAATACGCAGAGGAAAGCGGTGCCCGCATCACCCTGACTGACGACCCGAAAGCCGCTGTCAAAGGCGTGGACTTCATCCACACCGACGTCTGGGTATCGATGGGCGAACCGGTTGAAGCCTGGGCCGAGCGTATCCAGCAACTGCTGCCATATCAGGTCAACAAAGAGCTGATGAAAGCCACCGGCAACCCACGCACCAAGTTCATGCATTGCCTGCCGGCGTTCCACAACAGCGATACCAAGGTCGGCAAACAGATCGCCGAGCAGTATCCGCACCTGGCCAACGGCATCGAAGTGACCGACGACGTGTTCGAGTCGCCTGCCTGCATCGCCTTCGAGCAAGCGGAAAACCGCATGCACACCATCAAGGCGATTCTGGTGTCGACCCTGGCTGATCTGTAAGCGTTGACCTTTGACCTGCGGGCGCCGCCGAAGGCTGCACCCGCAGGCTCACCGAATTCTGAAAGGACTGCATTATGCGTATCGTCGTAGCTCTGGGCGGTAACGCCCTGCTCCGTCGTGGTGAGCCGATGACCGCTGACAACCAGCGCGCCAACATCCGCATCGCCACCGAGCAAATCGCCAAGATCCATCCCGGCAACCAACTGGTCATCGCCCACGGCAATGGCCCGCAAGTCGGTCTGCTGTCGTTGCAGGCAGCCGCCTACACCTCCGTCACTCCTTACCCGCTGGACGTGCTCGGTGCTGAAACCGAAGGCATGATCGGCTACATCATCGAACAGGAACTGGGCAACCTGCTGGACTTCGAAGTCCCGTTCGCCACCCTGCTCACCCAGGTCGAAGTCGACGCCAACGACCCGGCCTTCAAGAACCCGACCAAACCGATCGGCCCGGTCTACGAGAAAGCCGAAGCGGAAAAACTCGCCGCCGAAAAAGGCTGGGCGATTGCCCCGGACGGCGACAAGTTCCGCCGCGTGGTGGCCAGCCCACGGCCGAAACGCATTTTCGAAATCCGCCCGATCAAGTGGCTGCTGGACAAGGGCAGCATCGTGATCTGCGCCGGCGGTGGCGGCATCCCGACCATGTATGACGAGAAGCGCAACCTCAAAGGCATTGAGGCGGTGATCGACAAGGACCTGTGCTCGTCGCTGCTCGCCGAACAACTGGAAGCGGACTTGCTGGTAATCGCCACCGACGTCAACGCGGCGTACATCGACTTCAAAAAACCAACCGAGAAAGCCATCGCCCAGGCCCACCCGGACGAACTCGAACGTCTGGGCTTCGCCGCCGGCTCCATGGGGCCGAAGGTGCAGGCAGCTTGCGAATTTGCGCGCCATACTGGCAAGGTTGCGGTGATCGGTTCGCTCGCGGACATCGAAGCCATCGTCCAGGGCACCGCCGGTACGCGGGTCAGCACCGCCGCGCCGGGCATCACCTACCGATAACCAGAAATACCGGGGGCAGACCCAGGGTCTGCCCTTCTCCCATGCCTTGAAAGGAGAGAACACCATGGCCCAGTTCGAACCCGGTCACTTGCACATCGAACGGCACGCGTTGACCCAGGATGACGTCAACTACAACATCCGCCTCGAATACGAGGTGTCGCAGGATCCGCAAAAAGGCAAAGGGATACAGTTCCGGCTGGTTGGAACCATCCAGGGCAAAGAGGTCAACGAACCGTTCTTCCTGCCCAAGGAAGAGGCCTACAACTTCGCCCGCAACGTGACGCAGATTGCCGAAAAATACGGCATCCCCAAGAGCCACAGCCAGATCGGCTCGGTCCACAAGCATTACGATTTGATGTTTGAAGACATCCGTGTGCAGTTGAATATGAAATCCGGGGATCCGGTCAATCCCGAGCATTTTGAGTAACCCCGCACACCACAGATCCATTGTGGGAGCGAACTCGCTCCCACAGGAGGTGCATACCCGCCGCAAGTTCACGTCGGATTTCACCTGAAGCCCCGCCCCAAGGCATACTTGCCCCCCTCCGCACTCCAGAACCCAGAACCCAGAACCACCCCATGCGTATCCACGTCAGCTTCATCGACCGCGTCGGCATCACCCAGGAAGTCCTGGCGATACTCGGTGGGCGCAACCTCAATCTGGATGCGGTGGAAATGGTCCCGCCGAACGTCTACATCGACGCCCCGACCCTCAGCCCGCAAGTACTCGAAGAACTGAAAGATGCGCTGTTTCGAGTGCGCGGCGTCGAGGCCGTGGTGGTGGTCGACATCCTGCCCGGTCAGCGCCGGCACTTGCAGCTCGACGCGTTGCTCGCAGCAATGACCGACCCGGTGCTGGCGCTGGACAGCGCCGGCAAAGTGCTGCTGGCCAACCCGGCGCTGATCGCCTTGTACGGTCGCGAGCCGGCCGGTGAAAGCGTCTCGGAACTGTTCAACGATCCCGGCCTGCTCGAAACCTTGCTGGAACAAGGCTTCCGCCTGCCGCTGCGGGAAATCACCGTCAACGGCCAGACCCTGTTGCTGGACGCCACGCCGATCACCGACGCCGGCGCCCTGCTGACCCTGTATCAACCGAACCGCATCGGCGAACAACTCTCGGCGCTGCACCACGACCATGCCGAAGGTTTCGATGCCCTGCTCGGCGAGTCCCCGGCGATCCGCACGCTCAAGGCCCGCGCACAGCGGGTGGCAGCCCTCGATGCACCGCTGCTGATTCAGGGCGAAACCGGCACCGGCAAGGAATTGGTGGCCCGCGCCTGCCACGCCATCAGCACCCGCCACAGCGCGCCATTTCTGGCGCTGAACTGCGCGGCCCTGCCGGAGAACCTCGCCGAGAGCGAACTGTTCGGCTACGCCCCCGGCGCCTTCACCGGCGCACAACGGGGCGGCAAACCGGGGCTGATGGAACTGGCCAACCAGGGCACGGTGTTTCTCGACGAGATCGGCGAAATGTCACCGTACTTGCAGGCCAAGCTGCTGCGCTTTCTCAACGATGGCAGCTTCCGTCGGGTGGGCGGTGATCGCGAAGTGAAGGTCAACGTGCGCATCCTCAGCGCGACCCACCGCGACCTGGAAAAAATGGTCAGTGAAGGCCTGTTCCGCGAAGACCTGTTCTACCGCCTCAACGTGCTCAACGTCGAAGTGCCGCCGTTGCGCGAACGTGGCCAGGACATTCTGTTGTTGGCGCGTTACTTCATGCAGCAGGCCTGCGCGCAGATCCAGCGCCCGGTCTGCCGACTCGCCCCGGGCACTTACCCGGCACTGCTCGGCAACCGCTGGCCGGGCAACGTGCGGCAATTGCAGAACGTGATCTTCCGCGCCGCCGCCATCTGCGAAAGCAGTCTGGTGGACATCGGCGACCTCGACATCGCCGGCACCTCGGTGGCGCGCCAGACCGACACCGATGTCGACAGCCTGGAAGAAGCCGTGGAGGCGTTCGAAAAATCGCTGCTGGAAAAACTCTACGTCAGCTACCCCTCGACCCGCCAACTGGCCAGTCGCCTGCAGACCTCGCACACCGCGATTGCCCATCGGCTGCGCAAGTACGGGATTCCGGGAAAAGCCTGAATCCCGCCAAAAGCGACCTCCATCTGTACTGAAAGCGCTACAGCGGAACGATATCGCTACACCCTCCTTCGACCACCGCCGTGCAAGGCTTTGATCCGCTTCAGCTTTTTTCTTCGCTCCAAGCTGTAGCGATTTCGCTACAGAGTGCTCGATCACGACCGCCAACAAATCGATCAACTAATTGATTTATAACGATATTTTTACGTTGGCCGCGTTCTTGCTAAGTAACCGCTCATAAAATCAGGGCATTGCCGCCCGAGTATTCCACCGCGTCCACCAGACGAGTCTGGCCCCTAGGAGATTCCATGAGCGAGTTGCGTTTTACTGAAGATCACGAATGGCTGCGCGCCGAAGCCGATGGCTCTGTCACCGTTGGCATCACCGCTTTCGCGCAGAACGCTTTGGGCGACGTGGTGTTCGTGCAACTGCCTGAACTGCAGGCTTACGACAAAGGCGCCGAAGCCGCCACCGTGGAATCGGTAAAAGCCGCGAGCGGCGTTTACATGCCGCTGGACGGTGAAGTCCTGGCCACCAACCCGGCCCTGGAAGACAGCCCTGAACTGGTCAACGAAGATCCGCTGGGCGAAGGCTGGTTCTTCCGCTTCAAGCCAGCCGACGCTTCGGCCGTCGCCAAGTTGCTGGATCAGGACGCCTACGACCGTCTGATCAAAGCCCAAGCCGAAGCCTGAGGAACCTGACATGACCCAAGTAAATCTCGGCACCGCCAATGAATTCATCGCCCGTCACATCGGCCCGCGCGCCGGTGACGAGCAGGCCATGCTCAACAGCCTCGGCTTCGACTCGCTGGAAGCCCTGAGCGCCAGCGTCATCCCGGAAAGCATCAAGGGCACCAGCGTGCTCGGCCTCGATGACGGCCTGAGCGAAGCCGATGCCCTGGCGATGATCAAAGGCATCGCCGGCAAGAACCAACTGTTCAAGACCTACATCGGCCAGGGCTACTACAACTGCCACACACCGTCGCCGATCCTGCGCAACCTGCTGGAAAACCCGGCCTGGTACACCGCTTACACCCCGTACCAGCCAGAAATTTCCCAGGGCCGTCTCGAAGCGCTGCTGAACTTCCAGACCCTGATCAGCGACCTCACCGGCCTGCCGATCGCCAACGCTTCCCTGCTCGACGAAGCCACCGCCGCTGCCGAAGCCATGACCTTCTGCAAACGCCTGAGCAAGAACAAGGGCAGCCACCAGTTCTTCGCCTCGATCCACAGCCACCCGCAAACCCTCGACGTACTGCGCACCCGTGCCGAGCCTCTGGGCATTGAAGTGGTGGTCGGCGACGAGCGTGAACTGACGGACGTGACGCCGTTCTTCGGCGCATTGCTGCAATACCCGGCGAGCAACGGTGATGTGTTCGACTACCGCGAACTGACCGAACGCTTCCACGCCGCCAACGCACTGGTCGCCGTGGCCGCTGACCTGCTGGCCCTGACCCTGCTGACCCCGCCGGGCGAGTTCGGCGCCGACGTGGCCATCGGCAGCGCCCAACGTTTCGGCGTACCGCTGGGCTTCGGTGGCCCGCACGCGGCTTACTTCTCGACTAAAGATGCGTTCAAGCGCGACATGCCGGGCCGTCTGGTCGGTGTCTCGGTTGACCGCTTCGGCAAGCCGGCCCTGCGTCTGGCGATGCAGACCCGCGAGCAACACATCCGCCGCGAGAAGGCCACGTCGAACATCTGCACCGCGCAAGTGCTGCTGGCCAACATCGCCAGCATGTACGCCGTGTACCACGGCCCGAAAGGCCTGACCCAGATTGCCAACCGCGTGCATCACCTGACCGCGATTCTGGCCAAGGGCCTGAGCGCACTGGGCGTGACCGTCGAGCAAAGCAGCTTCTTCGACACCCTGACCCTGGCCACCGGCACGCAAACTGCCGCGCTGCACGACAAGGCTCGCGCCCAACAGATCAACCTGCGGGTGATCGACGCCCAGCGTCTGGGCCTGTCGGTCGACGAAACCACCACCCAGGCCGACATCGAAACCCTGTGGAGCCTGTTCGCCGACGGCAAGGCTTTGCCTGATTTCGCCACCCTCGCCGCTGCCGCGCAAAGCACCATTCCAGCCGCGCTGGTACGTCAGTCGCCGATCCTCAGCCACCCGGTGTTCAACCGTTATCACTCGGAAACCGAGCTGATGCGCTACCTGCGCAAACTGGCGGACAAGGACCTGGCACTGGATCGCACCATGATCCCGTTGGGCTCGTGCACCATGAAGCTCAACGCTGCCAGCGAAATGATCCCGGTGACCTGGGCCGAATTCGGCGCCCTGCACCCGTTCGCCCCGGCCGAGCAAAGCGCCGGTTACCAACAACTGACTGACGAACTGGAAGCGATGCTCTGCGCCGCCACCGGTTACGACGCGATCTCGCTGCAACCGAACGCCGGTTCCCAGGGTGAATACGCAGGTCTGCTGGCGATTCGCGCCTATCACCAGAGCCGTGGCGAAGACCGTCGCGACATCTGCCTGATCCCGTCGTCCGCCCACGGCACCAACCCGGCGACCGCCAACATGGCCGGCATGCGCGTGGTCGTGACCGCCTGCGACGCCCGTGGCAACGTGGACATCGAAGACCTGCGCGCCAAGGCCATCGAGCACCGCGAACACCTCGCCGCGCTGATGATCACCTACCCGTCGACCCACGGCGTGTTCGAAGAAGGCATCCGCGAAATCTGCGGCATCATTCATGACAACGGCGGCCAGGTGTACATCGACGGCGCCAACATGAACGCGATGGTCGGCCTCTGCGCACCGGGCAAATTCGGCGGCGACGTCTCGCACCTGAACCTGCACAAGACCTTCTGCATCCCCCACGGCGGTGGCGGCCCGGGCGTCGGCCCGATCGGCGTGAAATCGCACCTGACCCCGTTCCTGCCGGGCCATGGCCACATGGAACGCAAGGAAGGCGCGGTCTGCGCAGCACCGTTCGGCAGCGCGAGCATTCTGCCGATCACCTGGATGTACATTCGTATGATGGGTGGCGCAGGTCTGAAGCGCGCTTCGCAACTGGCGATCCTCAATGCCAACTACATTTCCCGTCGCCTGGAAGAGCACTATCCAGTGCTGTACACCGGCAGCAACGGTCTGGTGGCGCACGAGTGCATCCTCGACCTGCGTCCGCTGAAAGACAGCAGCGGCATCAGCGTCGATGACGTGGCCAAGCGTCTGATCGACTTCGGCTTCCACGCCCCGACCATGTCGTTCCCGGTGGCCGGCACGCTGATGATCGAGCCGACCGAAAGTGAATCCAAGGAAGAGCTGGACCGCTTCTGCGACGCCATGATCCGCATCCGCGAAGAAATCCGCGCAGTGGAAAACGGCACGCTGGACAAGGACGACAACCCGCTGAAGAACGCACCGCACACCGCTGCAGAGCTGGTTGGCGAGTGGACTCACCCGTACAGCCGCGAACAAGCGGTGTACCCGGTGGCGTCGTTGATCGAAGGCAAGTACTGGCCGCCGGTCGGTCGCGTCGACAACGTGTTCGGCGACCGCAACCTGGTCTGCGCCTGCCCGTCGATCGAAAGCTACGCTTGACCTGTGAGGGGGCGGGTTCGCCCGCCCCTTTCATGCGTGCCTGATGTGCCTATAACAAGAAACCGGAGAACAACCATGTCGTTAAGCGTGTTCGACCTGTTCAAGATTGGCATCGGCCCCTCCAGCTCCCACACCGTCGGCCCGATGCGCGCAGCCGCGCGCTTCGTCGAAGGCCTGCGCCGGGAAAACCTGTTGTCGGCCACCACCAGCGTCAGGGTCGAGTTGTACGGATCCCTCGGCGCCACCGGCAAGGGTCACGGCAGCGACAAGGCTGTGTTGCTGGGCCTGGAAGGTGAACACCCGGATACCGTGGATACCGAAACCGTCGCTGCACGTCTCACACAAATTCGCGGCAGCGGGCGTTTGAACCTGCTCGGTGAACACAGCATCGCGTTCAACGAGAAAGAACACCTGGCAATGATCCGCAAGCCGTTGGCCTATCACCCCAACGGCATGATCTTCCGTGCCTTCGATGCAGCGGGATTGCAGATCCGCAGCCGCGAGTACTACTCGGTCGGCGGTGGTTTTGTGGTCGACGAAGATGCGGCCGGAGCCGACCGTATCGTAGAAGACGCCACACCGCTGACCTTCCCGTTCAAAAGTGCCAAGGACTTGCTCGGTCACTGCGCCACCTACGGTCTGTCGATCAGTCAGGTGATGCTGACCAACGAAAGCGCCTGGCGCCCGGAAGCGGAAACCCGCGCCGGCCTGCTGAAAATCTGGCAAGTGATGCAGGACTGCGTGGCCGCCGGCTGTCGCAACGAAGGCATTCTGCCGGGTGGCCTGAAGGTCAAGCGGCGGGCAGCGGCGTTGCACCGGCAACTGTGCAAGAACCCGGAATCATCGCTGCGCGATCCGTTGTCGGTGCTGGACTGGGTCAACCTCTACGCCCTCGCCGTCAACGAAGAAAACGCCAATGGCGGGCGCGTGGTTACAGCGCCGACCAACGGCGCGGCGGGGATTATTCCCGCCGTATTGCATTACTACATGCGCTTCATTCCCGGCGCCAACGATGACGGCGTGGTGCGTTTCCTGCTGACCGCGGCGGCCATCGGCATTCTGTACAAGGAAAACGCCTCGATTTCCGGCGCCGAAGTCGGCTGTCAGGGCGAGGTCGGCGTGGCCTGCTCGATGGCGGCCGGCGCGTTGTGCGAAGTGCTCGGCGGCAGCGTGCAGCAAGTGGAAAACGCCGCTGAAATCGGCATGGAACACAACCTCGGCCTGACCTGCGATCCGATTGGCGGGCTGGTGCAGGTGCCGTGCATCGAGCGCAACGCCATGGGCTCGGTCAAGGCGATCAACGCCGTGCGCATGGCCATGCGCGGAGACGGGCAGCACTTCGTCTCCCTCGACAAGGTCATCCGCACCATGCGCCAGACCGGCGCCGACATGAAAAGCAAATACAAGGAGACCGCCCGCGGCGGTCTGGCGGTCAACATTATCGAGTGTTAATTAGCCCCCTCTCCCTCCGGGAGAGGGTTGGTGTGAATCAAGGAGTCCCGCATGTCCACCGAACAACTGTCGAAAACCCCGCTGCACGCTCTGCACATCGAACTCGGCGCCCGCATGGTGCCGTTCGCCGGCTACGACATGCCGGTGCAATACCCGCTGGGCGTGATGAAAGAACACCAGCACACCCGTGAGCAGGCCGGGCTGTTCGATGTCTCGCACATGGGTCAGATCCGCCTGACCGGCGCCAATGCCGCCAAAGCCCTGGAAACCCTGGTGCCGGTGGACATCATCGACCTGCCGGTGGGCATGCAGCGCTATGCGATGTTCACCAACGAAACCGGTGGCATCCTTGATGACCTGATGGTCGCCAATCTGGGCAACGACGAACTGTTCCTGGTGGTCAACGCCGCGTGCAAGGACCAGGACCTGGCTCATCTGCAGAAGCACATCGGCGATCAATGCAAGATCGAGCCATTGTTCGAAGAACGCGCCCTGCTCGCCCTGCAAGGCCCGGCCGCCGTGACCGTGCTGGCGCGCCTGGCGCCGGAAGTGGCGAAGATGACCTTCATGCAGTTCGCCCGCGTGAAACTGCTGGGCGTCGATTGCTTCGTCAGCCGTTCGGGCTACACCGGTGAAGACGGTTTCGAAATCTCCGTACCGGCAGCCGATGCGGAAAAACTCGCCCGCACCCTGCTCGCCGAACCGGAAGTGGCCGCCATCGGCCTCGGTGCCCGTGACTCGCTGCGTCTGGAAGCCGGCCTGTGCCTGTACGGCCACGACATGAACACCGACACCACGCCGATCGAAGCGAGCCTGCTGTGGGCCATCTCCAAGCCACGCCGCGCTGATGGCGCACGTGTAGGTGGTTTCCCGGGTGCAGAACAGGTTTTCAGCCAGCAACAGAACGGTGTCGCGCGCAAACGCGTCGGCCTGTTGCCGCAGGAGCGCACGCCGGTCCGTGAAGGGGCAGAAATCGTCAACGAAGCCGGCGAGATCATCGGCAGCGTGTGCAGCGGCGGTTTCGGTCCGACCCTGGGTGGGCCATTGGCGATGGGTTACCTCGACAGCGCCTATGTCGCACTCGACACGCCAGTCTGGGCCATCGTTCGTGGGAAAAAGGTGCAAATGCTTGTAAGCAAAATGCCATTCGTTCCACAACGCTACTATCGTGGTTGATTGACTGTTTCTATAAGTAACGCGATTGCGTTATGCGTGCACTAATGTGTAACGCAATCGCCATAAAACAGTGCACTTTCTTTACATTCGATTCGAATATGAACTTGGCTTATAACGTTCGAAAACAATTGAACAAGCTAATCGTATAAGCCCGACTAATGGACTGACTAACTGCCAGCAAGCACAGGAAAACCGGGGCCCTCACGGGGCTTGTTTTTCCTCCTGTAGTTGGCGTAGAGTTTGTCCACTGTGTTTGCATGGGTCAGCTTGGAATCGTGACCTGGGCAGTAGCCTACAAGTTAGCTACATCCCGTTCGACGTCTTCTTACTCTCCTGCAACCAGCCCCAGTACTCTTTCATGAGGAAGAGACTGTCATCAATTTTTGCGTCAAAGGAAATAAGAAATGTCCCAACGTCAGAGCGGTACCGTCAAGTGGTTTAACGACGAGAAAGGTTTTGGTTTTATCACTCCAGAAAGCGGTCCGGATCTGTTCGTGCATTTCCGCGCTATTCAGGGCAACGGCTTCAAGAGCCTGAAAGAAGGCCAGAAAGTGACTTTCGTGGCTGTGCAGGGCCAGAAAGGCATGCAGGCTGACGAAGTACAAGCCGAAGGCTGATCTTCTGTTACGAAAAAGCCCCTGATATTGATATCAGGGGCTTTTTTGTGCGCGCGAATCCGTAAAATGGCGCTTCACTTTCCGTCCAGAGGCTGCCATGTCGAAACACTTGCTCATCCCCCAGGGCGATTTTCCCGCCGTTGGCCTGGGTCGTCGTCTGGCAGCGATGTTCTATGACTTTCTGCTGTGTACCGCCCTGCTGATCGTCACCGGCGGGATCTACAAGATGATCCAGGCCACGATCATCGGCGAAGAGCGCCTGCGAGTGCTGACCGACGCCGGCAAGCTGGACGGCGACCCGCTCTACTCCACCGTGTTGCTGCTGGTGCTGTTTGGCTTCTTCGCCAAGTTCTGGACTCACGCTGGCCAGACACTGGGCATGCAGGTGTGGGGCATCCGCGTACAGAATGCCGATGGCACCGCGATCAGCCTGTGGCAGGCGCTGCTGCGGTTCATGGTGTCGATCGCATCGTGGCTGTGCCTGGGCGTGGGATTCTTCTGGTCGCTGTTCGACAAACGCAAGCGTACCTGGCATGACATCTATTCGGACACGCAACTGGTGCGGATCCCGAAGAAAGCCAAATAATCCTGCAGATGCAAAAACGCCCCGATCAAATCGGGGCGTTTTTGTTTGTGGCTCAAGGTCAGGCGTTGCCGGCCAGCTTCAACCGCGCAGCCTGAGTGAAATCGAGCATGCGCTTGAGTGGGCGAATCGCCTGGGGAATCAGCGCCGGGTCGACGAAGATCTCGTTCGAACCCTCCTTCAGGCACTTCAGCGTGCGCTCAAGGGTGTTCATGGCCATCCACGGGCAATGTGCGCAACTGCGGCATGCCGCGCCGTTACCGGCCGTTGGCGCCTCGATGAAGACCTTGTCCGGGCACAGCTGCTGCATCTTGTAGAAGATGCCGCGGTCGGTCGCGACGATCAGGGTCTTGTTCGGCAGCGTTTGTGCGGCAGCGATCAACTGGCTGGTGGAACCGACGGCGTCCGCCAGCTCGATCACCGACGTCGGCGACTCCGGGTGCACCAGAATGGCCGCGTCCGGGTACAACGCTTTCATGTCTTCCAGCTGCTTGGACTTGAACTCTTCATGGACGATGCACGCACCATCCCAGAGCAGCATGTCGGCGCCGGTCTGACGCTGAATGTAGGTGCCCAGGTGCTTGTCCGGGCCCCAGATGATGGTCTCGCCGTTGTCCATCAGGCTTTCGACGATCTCCAGCGCGCAGCTCGATGTCACCACCCAGTCGGCCCGGGCTTTGACCGCCGCCGACGTGTTGGCATACACCACGACCGTGCGCTCTGGATGCTGATCGCAGAACGCCGAGAACTCATCCACCGGGCAACCCAGGTCCAGCGAGCAGGTCGCCTCCAGGGTGGGCATCAGTACACGTTTTTCCGGGTTGAGAATCTTCGCGGTTTCGCCCATGAACTTCACGCCGGCGACCACCACGGTCTTGGCCGGGTGGGCGTTGCCGAAGCGGGCCATTTCCAGCGAGTCTGAAACGCAACCGCCGGTTTCTTCGGCGAGGGCCTGGATGATCGGATCGCAATAAAAGTGGGCAACCAGCACCGCGTCCTGAGCCTTGAGCTCGGCGGCGATGGCGGAACGGTAATAAGCCTCTTCCTCGGCCGTCAGCGGTTTGGGCTGCTTGGCGTCGAGGTGGGCTTGTACCAGAAGGCGTTCGGAAATCTGCGTCATGTTCGCAAGACCTGCAGGCGCATTCGCGCGAAAGTCGAGTATACACCCGGCTCCGGACCGCTTGAGGGTACCGCCGGGAGAGTGAGTTTTATCAGGCAAGGACAGCGTTGAAGCTGCGCAAGGCTACAGAATATCCCGGTGATGCAAAAGATGATTCTGACCTATGTCAGCGCAACGGCGCCGAAAGGAGACATGCCCGAATCGCAGGCAAAAAAAAACCCGGAAATCCTCACTTTCGTGGGCCTTCCGGATTTTCTAAACCGCCAAATATGGTGGGTCGTGTGGGATTCGAACCTACGACCAATTGGTTAAAAGCCAACTGCTCTACCAACTGAGCTAACGACCCGCTGTGTGGTGGCGCGTATAATACTGATTTTTAAGGACTATTCAACACCTAATTTGAAAATAATCAAAAATAAGGTGTCGGGTCGCTGATTCCGGCCGCTGCGAAGCCTTCTGCACGCAGTCGGCAGCTGTCGCATTTGCCGCACGCACGGCCATTATCGTCCGCCTGATAGCAGGAAACCGTCAGCCCGTAGTCAACACCAAGCTTCACGCCGGCCTGGACGATCTGTGCCTTGCTCAGGTTCTGCAACGGGGCCTGGATGCGGAAACCGTTGCCTTCCACACCAGCCTTGGTCGCCAGGTTGGCCATGCGCTCGAACGATTCGATGAACTCGGGACGGCAATCCGGGTAGCCGGAGTAGTCCACTGCGTTGACACCAATAAAGATGTCACGAGCGCCCAATACTTCAGCCCAACCCAACGCTAGAGAAAGGAACACCGTGTTGCGCGCCGGCACATAAGTCACCGGAATGCCTTCACCCAGTTCCTCCGGGATATCGATGCTGCTGTCGGTCAGGGCCGAACCGCCCATGCCGTTCAGGTTCAGACCGATCACCTTGTGCTCGACCACGCCCAGATCGCGAGCGACGCGTGCGGCGGCGTGCAGTTCGGCGTGTGAACGCTGGCCGTAATCGAAGCTCATGGTGTAGCAGCGATAGCCTTCGGCGCGGGCCATCGCCACGACCGTGGCCGAGTCCAGGCCGCCGGACAGCAAAATGACCGCACGCTTTTCAGTGGTGTTCAGTTGTTCAGTCATCTCAGCGCCCCGGCTCGTCATTCCATAGATACTTGTGCAGTTGCAATTGCAGGCGTACCGGCAAATTGTCCGCCACTACCCAATCCGCCAGATCCCGAGCATTCAGGTCATGGTGGCTCGGGGAAAACAGCACTTCGCCGGCACGCCGCTCAAGACCGTACTGGATCAGCTTGGATACCGCCCAGTCATAGTCTTCCCGCGAGCAGATGACAAACTTCACCTGATCGTTGGGCGTCAGCAACTCGATGTTCTCGTAACGATTGCGATGGGCTTCTTTGGAATCGGGGGTCTTCAGGTCGACAACCCGACTGACCCGTGGATCGACCGCGGAAATATCGAGGGCGCCACTGGTTTCCAGCGAGACTTCGTAGCCGGCATCGCACAACTGCTTGAGCAAAGGAATGGCATTGGGCTGTGCCAGCGGCTCACCGCCAGTGACACAGACGTAGCGCGGGCGAAACCCGGCTACCTGCTCGAGGATATCGTCGAGTGTACGAATGGTGCCGCCGCTGAACGCGTAGGCACTGTCGCAGTATTGGCAACGCAATGGGCAACCGGTCAGGCGCACAAAAACCGTGGGCAGCCCGGCAGTCCGCGTTTCCCCCTGCAACGAGTAGAAAACTTCGGTGATTCTCAATGTGTCTTGCATAGTCGCCACGGGCGTAACAGCTAAACAGGCTGTCCGCCTCCGTCAGGCACTTCAGGCAACCCCGCCATCGCGTAGATCACCAGAAGCGTGTTTCATAAAAGGGCGTGAATTCTAACGAAAAAACCCGCGACAAGCGCGGGTTTCTTCTAAACGGGTCAAACAGTATTACATGCGCTGCAGATCGCGCTGGGCCAACTGAGCAGCGGAGGTACCCGGATACTGGGACACCACCTGTTGCAGAATGCCTTTGACCTTGTCGGTGTGACCGAGGCGGCGCTCTACGTCAGCCAGCTTGTACAGCGAATCCGGCACTTTGGCATGCTTGGGATAGAGCTGCGAAACCTTGGCAAAAGCCTGACCTGCACCTTGCAGATCGCCTTTGGCCAGGTTCACTTCACCCAACCAGTACTGGGCATTGCCCGCGTATTGGCTGTTCGGGTATTTACGCAGGAAGGCGGCGAAAGCCTGGCTGGCCTTGTCGAAATCCTTGGCCTTGATCAGGTCGAAGGCTGCATCGTAATACAGCTTTTCCTTGGCCGGATCAGCCGGTTCGCCACCCGCGGCAGGTGCCTGGGCGGCCGCAGCGGCCCCGGCTCCAGCGGCGGCACCGGCAGCAGCACTTGCATCGCCACCGGCAGAAGAATTCTCAGGAGTCGCGGCAGGTGCAGCACCGGATCCTATGCGCCGATCAAGATCCTGGTATCGCTCCAGGGATTCTTGCTTCATGCGCGCAACCTGATTCTGCAGTTCTTCGATCACGCCTTGCTGGCGCGATATCTGATCCTGCATTTGTTGCAGTTGGTTGAACAGCATGCCTTGTGCCGAGGCAGGGGCCGAAGCCGCTCCCCCGGCATAGGCGCCGTTCGTACCGTAACCTGCAGGCGGATAACTGCTCCCGCTATTGTTATAACCGGAGTTGTCATCGACCACAGGAACCGCAGCCCACGCCGCAAGCGGCGCGAGGCTGAGAGCCAGAACAGTTACAGCACGACGGCACGTTCGCATATCGAATTACTTACGCAGTTCGACGCGACGGTTTTGAGCCCAGGACTGCTCGTCGTTGCCGGTAGCAACTGGACGCTCTTCGCCGTAGGAAACCAGTTCCAGCTGAGCTGGGGAAACACCTTGCAGTACCAGGTAGCGCTGAACGGCTTTCGCACGACGCTCGCCCAGTGCCATGTTGTACTCACGAGTACCACGTTCGTCGGTGTTGCCTTCCAGAACAACGCGAGCGCCGTTTGCTTTCAGGTCTTTGGCGTGAACGTCCAGAGCGCGCATGGCTTCTGGCTTCAGGTCCGAGCTGTCGTATTCGAAGTAGAAGGTGGTGATTGCGCGCAGAGCAGCTTCTTCGCTCAGGGAACCGTCAACGGCACCAGTGTTTGCGCCGTAACCAGCGTTTGGATCAACAGCGCCTTCACCGGCGTTGTCGCCGCCTTTGGACGAGCAACCTACAGCTACAGCCATGGCCAGAGCCAGCGCAGCAAATTTACCAAACTTCAGCATTTCCATCGTGAAACTCCTAATGAACCCCAGTGTGTTAAGTAAAACGTGTAGCGCCCGCTCACTTCAGGTAAGGGGACCAGGACGGTTCTCTGACTTCGCCTTGAGCGGTAGGAAGCGGGAGCCTAACGCGTCCATTAATGGACACGAGCATCAAGACTCCCCGGCCCTGTTGGCGGGTGGCGTAGATTACCATGGTGCCGTTGGGCGCAACAGTAGGCGACTCGTCCAGAGTGCTATCAGTGAGGATTTTTACACTTCCCCGCTGCAAATCCTGGGCTGCCACCTTGAAATTGGTGAAACCGTCCTGGCGATGGATCATTACCAGGGTCTTTTCATCAGCCGAAAGCTTCGGGTTGGCGTTGTAGTTACCGATAAAGGTCACTCGCTCCGCACCGCCGCCACTTGCACTGGTTTTGTAGATCTGTGGTTTGCCGCCACGGTCCGAGGTGAAGTAGATGGTCGAACCATCCTTGCCCCAGTACGGTTCGGTGTTGATGCCAGGACCTGCGGTCACGCGGGTGATCTGACGCGAAGCCAGGTTCATCACGTAGATGTCCGGGTTGCCGTCTTTCGACAGTACGAACGCCAGGCGATCACCATTCGGCGACCAGGCAGGAGCACCGTTCAGGCCTTCGAAGTTGGTGATCTGCTCACGGCGACCGGTGTCGATGTTCTGCATGAAGATGCGTGGACGCTTCTGCTCGAACGACACGTAGGCAATACGCTTGCCGTCCGGTGCGAAACGCGGCGACAGGATTGGCTCGCGCGATTGCAGCAGGGTTACGGCGCGGGCACCGTCATAGTCCGAACGTTGCAGCGTGTAACGGGTGTTCTTCTCGGAGAAGCGTTCAGCCGTCACGTACAGCAGGCGAGTCGAGAACGCACCGTCGATACCGGTGAGTTTCTGGAACGACTGGTCAGAGATGAAGTGCGCCATGTCGCGCAGTTGCTCGGTCGTGCCGGAAACACTGCCGTCCGCCACTTTCTGCTCGGTAGCGACGTTGAACAGAGCCCACTGCACTTGCAAGCGGCCACCGGCCGGCACGATGTTGCCGACCATGATGAACTGAGCACCTACCGCCTTCCAGTCACGGAAGATGATTTCGCTCGGCTGGCTTGGCTGGCTGATCATGTTCTGCTTTGGAATCGGAGCGTAGTAGCCCGAGTTGCGCAGATCGTTACCAACGATTTCAGCAATGTCGTCCGGCAGGACGGCGCCGCCCTGGAAGCCGAACGGCACGACGGCAATTGGCGTTGCCTGGGAGCTGCCACTGCTGACCAGGATATTTTTTTCATCTGCCGAAGCCAGTCCTGCAAAGCAGAACATGACTACAAGCAGTCCTCGAAGAAGGTTTCTCACAAGGCTAGATCCTCAGGTGTGAATGTCATCTTGAATGAACGATAGGGTGCGAAATCCGCTGGCTTCAGACCCTGCATTTCGGTCAATCGACCAATATTTTTTACAGCCGCGACGGCAGAGCTGTCGAACGGCGCGTCACCGCTGGAATGAGCAACCGAAACACCGGAGATCGTTCCGTCAGGGAGCATGTTGATTTGCAGTACCACCTTCATGCCTTTACGGGCCGACGGAGGCTGCGCCCAACCTTCAGATGCTCGCGAACGAATCAGATCATCGAAGTTGCCGGCGGTTTCATCACCCACTTCATCTGCCAAAGCCTGCTGACGCTCGGTCTTGTCAGACAGCAGGTCGGCCAGAGCCTGAGCCTTCTTGTCCTCGACCGATTTGCGTGCCGCGTCCTGCGCTTTCTTCTTCGCAGCATCGGCAGCAGCTTTCTTCTTGGCGTCTTCGGCGGCTTTCTTCTTCGCGTCTTCGACTATTTTCTTCTTGGCTTCTTCAGCGGCCTCTTTCTTGGCCTCTTCTTCAGCAGCCTTCTTGGCCTCTTCTTCGGCTTTCTTCTTGGCTATATCAGCCAATTGTTTCTCTTCTGCCTTCTTGGCGTCGGCGGCTTTCTTCGCGTCTTCGGTTTTCTTGGCTTCGTCAGCCTTCTTCGCCTGTTCCGCTTTCTTCGCCTCGTCGGCCTTCTTGGCTTCCTCGGCCTTTTGAGCCGCTTCTTCTTTCTTTTGTTCCGCAGCCTTCACCGCTTCCTGCTCGACCTTTTTCTGCTCCATCTGCTCGACTTCGGTCTGACGCGCGGCGGATTTCTTCGCCTCACCCGCAATCTTCTGATTGGTCTGGGTGGTCGCCTGACTTTTCGATTTCAGCTGGTACAGGGTCGCCTGGACAATCGGCTTGGCCACCGGCAGCTCAGGCGTCAGGGCAAAACTGACGAACAGCATGCCGAACACCAGCACGTGCAAGCCAATCGCCCAGACACTAGGCCAGAAGTAGCTTTCCGAGGCGGACGGCTCTCGCTGTTGCTGCATCAGGGGGCCTCGGTAATCAAGCCAACATTACCGACCCCGGCTTTCTGCAACCCGCCCATGGCGCCCATGACGGAGCCATAATCGACGGACTTGTCGCCACGGATGAAGACCTGGGTACGCTTGCCGCCTTCAGTGCCGGCGCGAATGATCTTGGTCACCGCATCGGTCATCTGCGGCAGGGTCATGGCCCTGTCCTGTTGCTTTTCAGTATCGACTTCGCTGCCAAGGTTCCAGTAGTAGGTCTTGTCAGCCTTGATCGAAATGGTCAGCACCTGGGTGTTGTTGTCCTGCGGCAAGGCTTCGCTGGAAACCTTGGGCAGATCCACTTTCACGCCCTGATTGAGCATCGGCGCAGTCACCATGAAGATGACCAGCAGCACCAGCATCACGTCGATGTAAGGCACTACGTTCATCTCGGCGACCGGCTTGCGCTTGTGTCGGGCTCGAGTGATTAAAGCCATCGGGAAATACCTGCTTATTCTTCGCTGGTGTGCACTTTGCGGTGCAGGATCGCCTGGAATTCATCGGCGAAGGTGTAGTAGCGGCTCAGCAAGGTTTCGCTGCGGGCAGAGAAACGGTTGTAAGCGATAACGGCCGGGATCGCGGCGAACAGGCCGATCGCGGTGGCGATCAGGGCTTCGGCGATACCTGGAGCCACAGTGGCCAGAGTGGCCTGCTGTGCGCTGGCCAGGCCGCGGAAGGAGTTCATGATCCCCCAGACGGTACCGAACAGACCGATGTACGGGCTGACCGAACCTACGGTGGCGAGGAATGGCAGGCTCTGCTCGAGTTTTTCTTCCTCGCGGGAGATGGCAACACGCATGGCACGGGCCACGCCTTCCATCACTGCTTCAGGATCGACACCCGGCTGCTGGCGCAGGCGCGAGAACTCTTTGAAGCCGGCACGGAAGATCTGCTCGACGCCCGAATCCGGATCCGGGTTGCTGCCGGCCTGACGATAGAGCTTGGACAGGTCGATACCCGACCAGAAGCGCTCCTCGAAGCTCTCCAGGGCACGTCGACCGGCGCGTATCAGATTGCTGCGCTGAAAGATCATGATCCATGAGGTCACCGATGCGGCCACCAGAGTCAACATTACCAACTGCACCACGATGCTGGCATTGCTGACCAGGCTCCACATGGAGGAATGGTCGACGACGTTAGCTTCCACGCTTTATCTCCTGCTTTAAGTGTGTACCCGTGCCGACCGCGTCGGCGAAAGCCGCACGCAAGTCTTCGGGAAGGGCCCGGGGTTTCAAACTGTTAGTGCGCACACAGGCCACCAGAAACTGCCCCTCACAGAGCAGCACATTATCCGTTGCCCGCCTGACCTGCTGTCTGAAGCGCAGGCTGGCACGGTTCAATTCGATTACATCAGCGCTTACCAGCAGCTCGTCGTCCAGTCGCGCCGGCGCGTGGTAACGCGCTTCGCTGGAGTGCACGACGAACAACAGGTCCTCCCCTGCCAGCGCCGACTGGGCAAAGCCCAGCTCCCGGAGCCGCTCGGTTCGAGCCCGTTCCATAAACTTGAGGTAATTAACGTAATACACGATGCCGCCCGCATCGGTGTCCTCGTAATAAACGCGACAACGATGTGCGAACGACTCAAGCCCGTTTTGCGCGCGCATACTCTAGTGCTTACTCCTCGGGTTGCCAATCCAGCCAGGCAACTGTTTTTCATTGTTCGAAGGCTTTACCGCAAAAGTACCGTCCTGAGACAGTACAAACGCTGAATAAATCGACAATAAATGTGTATTAATCGTCCACGGCATCGAGAAACTCGTCTACCACAGGCATCTCGCCCATTCGTGACGGAATGTTTAAACCAAAATGCAGGTATGCGTGCCGGGTCACCACCCTGCCCCGCGGCGTACGCATGATGTAACCCTGCTGAATCAAATATGGCTCCAGCACATCTTCGATGGTGTGGCGTTCTTCGCTGATCGCCGCCGCCAGGCTGTCGATACCGACCGGGCCGCCATCGAACTTCTCGATCATGGTCAACAGCAAACGCCGGTCCTGATGATCGAAGCCGTGCTCGTCGACATCCAGCAGGTTCAGCGCCAGGTCGGCGACGGACTTGGTGATGTGGCCCTTGGCCCGGACTTCGGCAAAATCCCGCACCCGGCGCAACAACCGGTTAGCGATCCGCGGCGTACCCCGAGCACGACGGGCAATCTCGAAGGCACCTTCCGGGTCCAGCGGCAGGCCGAGGATGTTCGCCGAACGGCTGACGATCGTCGCCAGGTCGGCGGTGCTGTAGAACTCAAGACGCTGGACGATACCGAAACGGTCACGCAACGGGTTGGTCAGCATCCCCGCCCGCGTCGTCGCGCCAACGAGGGTGAACGGCGGCAGATCGAGCTTGATCGAACGCGCCGCCGGTCCCTCACCGATCATGATGTCGAGCTGAAAATCTTCCATCGCCGGGTACAACACTTCTTCGACGATTGGCGACAGACGATGGATTTCATCGATGAACAGCACGTCGTGCGGCTCAAGATTGGTCAGCAGCGCCGCCAGATCTCCCGGCCGTTCGAGCACCGGGCCCGAAGTACTTTTGATCGACACGCCCATTTCCTGGGCAATGATGTTAGCCAGCGTGGTCTTGCCCAAACCCGGCGGGCCGAAGATCAAGGTGTGGTCGAGGGATTCACTACGGCCACGGGCGGCCTGGATAAACAGTTCCATCTGCTCGCGAACGGTCGGCTGGCCGATGTATTCGGCCAGGCTGACGGGACGTATCGCCCGATCCTGGACTTCTTCGCGCTCACGCGGACTGTGCGTGGCGGCGATCAGACGATCAGCTTCAATCACTTAAATCATTCCCTTCAGGGCGCGTCGGATCATGTCTTCGCTGCTCAGGCCTTTCTCTTTGATCGCGGAAATCGCCTTGCTGGCTTCCTGCGGCTTGTAGCCCAGGGAAATCAGCGCGCTGACCGCGTCGTTCTCGGCGGTGTTGACCGGCGCCGGGCCGTCCGGCTGGTTCGGCACCAGCGCAAACATGGCCGGCGAGGTTTCCCACGCCTTGAAGCGATCCTTGAGCTCCACCAGCAGACGCTCGGCGGTTTTCTTGCCCACACCCGGCACCTTGGTCAGCGCCGAGGTGTCCTGGGACTGCACGCAACGAATCAGCTCATCGACTTCCAGGCTCGACATCAAGGCCAGGGCCAGTTTCGGCCCCACACCATTGAGACGGATCAACTCGCGAAAAAAGTCTCGCTCACGCTTGCCGGCAAAACCATAGAGTAACTGTGCGTCTTCGCGCACGACCAGATGGGTGTGCAGGGTCAGCGGTTCACCGACCGACGGCAGGCGATACAAGGTGGTCATGGGCACTTCCAGCTCATACCCGAGGCCGTTTACATCCAGAATCAGGTGCGGCGGCTGTTTTTCAGCGAGGGTGCCGCGCAAGCGTCCAATCACGTTTCAGATCCTTGAGCGTTGGCCAGCCGTGGGCTGGCGACAATCAGAACGAAGAAACTCCGGCCGACAACACAGGCGCGCAAGTCCACATTCCGTAAATTTGATGCTGATGCTATCAGAGACGCAGGCGCCCGCCACGACTGCGTGCGGTTCCCAGACCGTGCGGCAGCAGACTGGAGCGAGTGTGCGCATGGCAAATGGCAATGGCCAGGGCGTCCGAGGCATCGATTTGCGGCTTGCTGGTCAGTTTGAGCATGTGCATGACCATCATCTGCACCTGCTCTTTATTGGCGGCGCCGGTGCCGACCACGGCCTGTTTGACCTGGGTGGCCGTGTACTCGGCGATCTCCAGGCTCTCTTCGGCGCCTGCAACGATAGCGGCCCCACGGGCCTGCCCAAGCTTCAGCGCCGAATCGGCGTTTTTCGCCATGAACACTTTTTCGATGCCCATGGTCACCGGGCCATAGGTCTGGATAATCTCGCGTACGCCGCGATAGACGATTTGCAGGCGCTCGTGCAGCTCACCGGCGCCAGTGCGGATGCAGCCCGAGGCGACATAGATGCAACCGCCGCGTCCGGTATCACGAACAATGCCGTAACCGGTAATGCGCGAACCGGGGTCGATACCAAGAATTAAAGTCATAAGCCTGCAGGTTCGAAAAAACACAAAAACAAATGTGGGAGCTGGCTTGCCCGCGATCACACAGGCAAGTCCGCTCCCACATTGAATCCTAGTCGCTCTTAACCGAGCTGAGCAGCCACGTCTTCCGGAATGTCAGCATTGGAATAGACGTTCTGCACATCATCCAGATCTTCCAGCATGTCGATCAGCTTGAGCACCTTCTCCGCCCCTTCCAGATCCAGTTCGGCGCTGGTGGTCGGCTGCATGACGATTTCCGCATCATCACCTTTGAAACCGGCCGCTTCCAGCGCGTTTCGCACGGCGTAGAAGCTGGTGAACGAGGTGAACACGTCAATCGAGCCGTCTTCATGAGTGACCACGTCATCGGCGTCGGCTTCCAGCGCCGCTTCCGTCAGCGCGTCTTCGTCGACACCCGGCGCAAAGCTGATCTGGCCCTTGCGCTCGAACAGATACGCCACCGAGCCGTCAGTACCGAGGTTGCCGCCACACTTGCTGAACGCATGACGCACGGCCGCAGCGGTACGGTTGCGGTTGTCGGTCATGCACTCGACCATCACCGCCACGCCACCCGGGCCGTAACCTTCGTAGGTCAGTTCTTCAACGTTGTCCGCCTCGGTCGCACCGGCGCCACGGGCCACCGCACGATCGATGATGTCGCGGCTCATGTTGGCGCCCAGCGCCTTGTCCAGGGCCAGACGCAGACGCGGGTTGGAACCCGGATCGCCACCGCCCTGACGGGCCGCAACGGTCAGTTCACGGATCCACTTGGTGAAGATCTTGCCTCGTTTGGCATCCTGACGTTCTTTGCGGTGCTTGATGTTCGCCCACTTGGAATGACCTGCCATATCTCGCTCCGAATTCTCTTTGAAACGTTGCCCGCCATGCTCGCGCATCGGCCGGCAAACACAAAATTGCGACCTGCTTTCATGGGGTACAGAAAGAAAAAAGGCGCATCCGAAGATGCGCCTTCAGGCCCGTCTTACTCAGCCTTTGGCGTTTCGCGCAAACGAATGTGCAATTCGCGCAATGCCTTGGCATCCACAACACCCGGCGCCTGCGTCATCACGTCGGCAGCACTCTGGGTTTTCGGGAAGGCGATCACTTCACGGATCGACTGGGCGCCGGTCATCAGCATTACCAGACGGTCCAGACCGAAAGCCAGACCACCGTGCGGCGGCGCACCGTATTTCAGGGCGTCGAGCAGGAAGCCGAACTTCTCTTCCTGTTCCGCTTCGTTGATGCCCAACAGGCGGAATACCGCTTGCTGCATCTCTTTACGGTGGATACGGATCGAACCGCCACCCAGCTCGGTGCCGTTCAGCACCATGTCGTAGGCACGAGACAGAGCGCCCGCCGGGTTGGCTTCGAGCTCTTCCGGGGTGCACTTCGGCGCAGTGAACGGGTGATGCAGAGCAGAGAAGCTGCCGTCATCGTTCTCTTCGAACATCGGGAAGTCGACGACCCACATCGGCGCCCACTTGCAGGTCAGCAGGTTCAGGTCGTGACCGAGCTTGATACGCAGCGCGCCCAGGGCTTCGCTGACGATCTTGGCCTTGTCGGCGCCGAAGAACACGATATCGCCATCAACTGCACCGACGCGATCGAGGATCACGTTCAGGTTGGCTTCCGGGATGTTTTTCACGATCGGCGATTGCAGACCTTCAACACCGGCAGCACGCTCGTTGACCTTGATGTACGCCAGGCCCTTGGCACCGTAAATGCCGACGAACTTGGTGTAGTCGTCGATCTGCTTGCGCGGCATGCTCGCGCCGCCTGGAACGCGCAGTGCGGCGATACGGCATTTCGGATCGTTGGCCGGGCCGCTGAACACCTTGAAATCGACTTCTTTCAGTTGATCGGCAACGTCGACCAGTTCCAGCGGGATACGCAGGTCTGGCTTGTCGGAACCGTAACGGCGCATGGCTTCTTCGAAAGTCATGTGCGGGAACTCGCCGAATTCCAGATCCAGCACTTCCTTGAACAGGTTGCGGATCATTTGCTCGGTCAGGCCCATGATCTCTTTTTCATCGAGGAAGCTGGTCTCGATGTCGATCTGGGTGAATTCCGGCTGACGGTCAGCGCGCAGGTCTTCGTCACGGAAGCACTTGGCGATCTGGTAGTAACGGTCGAAGCCGGCGACCATCAGCAGTTGCTTGAACAGCTGTGGCGATTGCGGCAGCGCGAAGAACGAACCGGCGTGGGTACGGCTCGGCACGAGGTAATCGCGCGCGCCTTCCGGCGTTGCACGGGTCAGGATCGGCGTTTCAACGTCGAGGAAGCCGTTTTCGTCCAGGAAGCGACGGATGCTGGTGGTCATGCGCGAACGCAGACGCAACTTCTCGGCCATTTCCGGACGACGCAGGTCGAGGAAGCGATAGCGCAGACGGGTTTCTTCACCCACGTCGGAGAACTCGTTCAGTGGGAACGGCGGGGTTTCCGACTCGTTCAGCACTTCCAGCTCGTAGCCCAGGACTTCGATCATGCCCGACGCCATGTTGGCGTTGGTGGCACCGGCCGGACGCAGACGCACCTTGCCGGTGATCTTCACGACGTATTCGCTGCGCACGCGATCGGCGGCGGCGAAGCTCTCGGCGCGATCCGGGTCAAACACCACCTGGGCCAGACCATCACGATCACGGATATCGAGGAAAATCACCCCGCCGTGGTCGCGGCGACGGTGAACCCATCCGCAAAGGGTAATTTCCTGGCCTTCCAGGCTTTCGTTCAGTTGGCCGCAATAATGGCTGCGCATCATGGTAGTGGTTTCGCTTCTCGTAATTCGAAATTCGGTGGAGATCCATCGCACTCAAGCTATGTGCGACCGGTGGATACTCGCGCGTGTCGTTCGACCTGGGTCTGAACCCTAGTCAGATTTGTCGCCACCGGCCAGATTCTTCTTCGCGCCGGTCTTGAAATCGGTTTCGTACCAACCGCTGCCGCTGAGGCGAAAGCCTGGCATGGACAGCTGTTTCTTGAGCTCTGGTGCCTGACAGGCAGGGCAATCGATCAGCGGTGCATCACTGATCTTTTGAATGGCTTCCAACTGATGACCACAGGAAGCACATTGGTAATCGTACATCGGCATGGCGTTGTCTCGGCGATCAGATTGCCAACTCCCGCAGGGCGGTGTGGCGAAAGAGCGGGATTATATCCATTAAATGCGGCCTGTGCAGCCGGAAGACTGCACAGGCCGCCCAGTCATTGACAACCCCCGGTGGTCACCGGTGCATCGCGCAAGCCATGTACGACACACACCACCCGTACCAGACCGCTGAAGTTCTTCACGCCGCCATGACGCAAGTGCACTTCGCGATCGACACGGGATAACAGCGTGCCGACCGAACAGCAATTCTCCTCGGCCATGCGACCCAGAATATTCCAGTAGACCTGCTCCAGCCGCATGCAGGTCGCAAACCCGTTCAAACGCACCGACCGGGCCAACGGCCGGATCAATGCCATGTCGAATTCGTCAAGAAACGGCGCCACGGCTCTGTCCTGCTGTGAGCCGATGGCGATTTCACTTCGCCTGTCTCCACCTTCCATATCGTTGACACTCCTTTGCCATCGCTGCTTGTTTTCAAGGCAACATCCTGTGACCTCATTAAAAGCGCAGGGGCAAAGGTATATCCAGACGACTTTTTGACCGTCGACGTAGGATAAGCCAACACAACAGGGAGGATCATGGACCAGCGAAGTGCTTACTTCGCTTCCTACAATAGCGAACGCTTTTTCCCGGCCAAAACGAGCGCACGACCCACAAATTGTGTCCGTGCGCCTCGGGCGATCAGGCTTCGAGCAGCGCCCTGAGCATCCACGCAGTTTTCTCGTGGACTTGCATGCGCTGGGTCAACAGGTCGGCGGTCGGCTCGTCGCTGACCTTGTCCAGCAGCGGAAAAATACCGCGGGCCGTGCGGGTGACCGCTTCCTGGCCTTCGACCAGTTGTTTGATCATGTCTTCGGCACTCGGCACGCCCACCTCTTCTTTAATAGAAGAAAGACGCGCGTAAGTCGCATAGGCGCCAGGCGCAGGGAAACCCAGGGCGCGGATGCGCTCGGCGATCGAGTCCACGGCCAGGGCCAGTTCGTTGTATTGCTCTTCGAACATCAGGTGCAGGGTGCGGAACATCGGCCCGGTGACGTTCCAGTGGAAGTTGTGGGTTTTCAGATACAGCACATAGGTGTCCGACAGCAGACGCGAAAGCCCTTCGACGATGGATTTGCGGTCTTCTTCACTGATACCGATATCGATTGCCATGCTTACCCCCTAACGGCGATTGAATTCATCCAGCAGGTGTCGGTTCACTGTAGCAAGGCCTCCCTCCCATGGCAGCCCCCGTATCGACCCGATAGAGGCGACAAATCGCCCCACGCCCTGCCGCTGGCCGGCGTTATTTGAGTAGCTGCAGGCTTTACTGTTAAATAGGCAGTGTGTCGCTACGCCCTGTTTT
This sequence comes from Pseudomonas sp. GW822-FHT03F08, assembly GCF_058801265.1. Lineage (NCBI taxonomy): Bacteria > Pseudomonadati > Pseudomonadota > Gammaproteobacteria > Pseudomonadales > Pseudomonadaceae > Pseudomonas > Pseudomonas sp. GW822-FHT03F08. The sequence goes on from NZ_JBXANC010000006.1 coordinate 246,043, forward strand.
CCGGGTGTTGCGCATAGGCTGATGCCGGGCACGTGTCCAACGCCTCTTATTGTTCCGAAGCGAACCGTGCGCCTTCAGCTCTTCCTTGTGAGCCGTCATAACGTGAGTCATTAAAAATGTTGAAAATCGTCCACCTGCTAATGGGCGCAGCAGCCTTGCTGCTGTCCTTCATACCTAGCTTGAGATCCGAAGCCGTACCTTACCTGCAACAACCCGATGCACTTTACCTGGCCTTTTTCGGCCTGCTGAACCTGGTTCTCGCTCCAGTGATCCCGTACTGGAACAAAGGCCCGCGCCAGCATCTGCAAAATCTGGTCAGCGCATTGCTGGTACTGACCGTCGTCCTGCAAACCCTGACCCTGATCGCGCCGATGCCTGTCATCGCCGGCCAGCCAGCTGTGCTGTTCAGCCTGGTCATTGCTCTGGTTGCCGTGGCCGTGCACCTGGCCGTCAGCTTCTATAAATCCTCACCGGCCGCCGCCGCGCAAAGCTACGACATGAGCAACCGCGATACCGGCACCGTCAAGTGGTTCAACACCTCCAAAGGCTTCGGCTTTATCTCCCGGGATTCCGGCGATGATATTTTCGTGCACTTTCGCGCCATCCGTGGCGAAGGCCACCGCGTTCTGGTCGAAGGCCAGCGCGTGGAGTTCTCGGTGATGAACCGTGACAAAGGCCTGCAAGCCGAAGACGTGATCGCCGCCCTGCCGCGTCGCTGATCTGAAACGAAAAAACCGCGAACAGCCTGGCTGTTCGCGGTTTTTTATTGCCCAAATAAAATGCAGAAACTCAGTAGTGCGGCGGCGGTGCGTCTTCTTCGAAGGACCCGAACTGGCCGACCATTTCTTCCTGACGCTTGAGCAGCGCGGCCATCTGCAATTGCAGACGCTCCACGACTCTCTGTTGCGCCACCAGCACGTCGTTCAACGCCTGAATGGTGTCGTCCTGAAACGCCAGACGGCTTTCCAGATCGTTGACGCGTTCTTCCAGGCTCATGATCAAACCTCCAGAAACTTGAAATCGTCGTCCAGCACCAGGCGCAGGCGCTCGCGGATCGCGGCTACCTGCTCGGCGCTGTAAGGTTTGGCGGGGTGCTTGCCCCAGACCGGCGCCGGCCATGCGGCATCATCACGTTTGCGCACGATCACATGCATGTGCAGTTGGCTGACAACGTTACCCAAGGTGGCAACGTTCATCTTGTCGGCATCGAACGAGTCCTTGAGCACCTCCGCCAGGGCTGTGGTTTCCTGCCACAGACACTGCTGGTCGGCGACATCCAATTGAAACAACTCGCTGATATCGTCGCGACGAGGTACCAGGATGAACCAGGGGTAGTTGGCGTCGTTGGACAGCAGCAGCCGGCAGAGCGGGAAGTCGCCGATGATCAGCGTGTCCTGTTGAAGTCGTGAATCTAAAGCAAACACTGGGTGTACTCCCGGCTGATCGACAATATTCAGCTTAGTGGGCCAGCCCGGTGGAGGGCGCACTAAACGACAGGACGGCAGCATACCTTCGAATGCCCTGCCCTTCACGATGAAGCGGCGCCCCGACATGGAACATTTCTGGCGATCGCGCACCAGCACGAGACCCACCGAGCCAGGCAACACGCCGGAATGACCGCGACTCACTACCGCGTTCAGGGTCATGACAGGGTGCAAGTGTTTGAATTCAGTACAGCCAGAAAAAATATTTGCACCAAAACCGTACAGTGCGTCTACGCTCAATGGCTCGGGCATCCGCCAAATACTCACTGACAGGGTGAACCGGTAACGTTTTTGGTTGTCATGCGCAAAAACGCGCGAGACAACACCAAGCGAGCAAGCGCGTCAACCCTCATCAAAAAGGGGCGCGCGGGCCCGTATTTACAAGGTTTTTACAGCAGCGAGCGGGGCCATGGAAAAATAACCGCATCAATTTTGCGGTTTGTGCACGCTTGTTGCATTCGTACTCATATGAGCTATGAGCACGCCACGGGAAGTGGTTGCTCAAAGCCCGAAAAAAACAGTGGCAGGGTTGCCCGATGGAGATTCAAGTGTTTTGCCAGGGACTCTTTTTTACCGATGCAAAAAGGCCCAGAAACAGCGATAAAGTTGTCAGTCCGGCTGCATTGGTACTGTGAATTTGCGACATCAACCAAGCCATTTGCGACAGCGTCGTAAAGAACATGAAAGGTTGTATGCGCAAGTATCGCCAACATTGTCGGCGTGATATAAGTTTGCGCCGACACAAAAAGAAAGAGCCGCCCAGATAATAAAACAGGTGGGACGGCAGTACTCTTCTAAAACCAAAGGAGCAAATCACGATGCGCGTGATGAAGTGGAGCATGATCGCACTGGCCGTTACAGCAGCCAGTACTCAGTTGGCTACGGCCGCACCGTTTGTTAGTGACCAGTCTGAAGCCAAAGGCTTTGTTGAAGACGCCAAACTGACCGAAACGTTGAAGAACTACTACTTCAACCGTGACAACAAGAACGGCGGCCACGACCAGAAAGACTGGACCCAGGGTTTCCTCGGCAACTTCACTTCCGGTTACACCCAAGGCACCGTAGGCGTCGGTATCGATGCATTCGGTTACCTGGCGGTCAAACTGGACGGCGGTGACGGTACTTCCGGTACCGGTAACATGAGCCGCAGCAATACTGTCAAAGCCAACGGTTATGCCCATGACGTTGATGAGAGCCAAGGCAAAGCCGGCGCAGCCATCAAATTCCGCATCTCCAAAACCGAGCTGAAAATCGGCGACCAGCAGCCAAGCACTGCTCCAGTGTTCGCTGTCGGTGGTTCCCGCGTTCTGCCGCAAACTGCCAGTGGCTTCCAGCTGCAGAGCAGTGAAATCAAAGACCTCGATCTCGAAGCCGGTCACTTCTACTCGGCTACCAGCCAGGACAAAAACGCTCGTGAAGGCGGCCTTTACGCCACCTACGCAGGCGTAGAAGCCAAAAACATCGACTACTTCGGTGGTAAATACGGCATCACTGACAACCTGACTGCATCCCTGTACGGCGCCAAGCTGGAAGACATCTGGAACCAGTACTACGCGAACGTGAACCTCACCACTCCATTCGGTGGTGACACTTCGTTGAACACTGACTTCAACATCTACCGCACCACCGACACCGGTAGCGCCAAAGCGGGCGAAATCAGCAACACCGCCTTCTCGCTGGCAACCGCGCTGTCGTTCCTGAAAGCGCACACCTTCACCCTGGCCTTCCAGAAGGTCAACGGCGACACCCCGTTCGACTACATCGGCGTGGGCAAGAACAACCGTGGTGGCGACTCGATCTTCCTCGCCAACTCCATCCAGTACTCCGACTTTAACGGTGCAGGCGAGAAATCCCTGCAAGCCCGTTACGACCTGAAAATGGCCGAGTATGGCGTTCCTGGTCTGAGCTTCATGGTTCGTTACGTTAAAGGCTGGGATATCGACGGTACCCACACTCCAGCGGGTAGCTCTTACGCCGGTCTCTACGGTGAAGATGGCAAGCACCACGAAACCAACTTTGAAGCCAAATATGTGGTTCAAAGCGGTCCAGCAAAAGACCTGTCCTTCCGTATTCGCCAGGCTTGGCACGTTGCCAACTCTGACGAGAAAGAAGGCGACGTGAAAGAGTTCCGTCTGATCACCGAGTACCCACTGAACATCTTGTAATCGTCAGTGGTTAGTTTGGTAGCATAAAAAAAGGCCCATCTTCGGATGGGCCTTTTTTGTTATCTGTCACTTGTAATAAATGCCTGACCAACAAGTCAGGCAATTAATTAGCAACCTATCATTACACCGCCGATTCCTGAACCACACGAATCACACGCTGTGGAAACGGAATATCGATGCCGGCAGTCTTTAAACGATCACGGGATTGTTCGTTAAACATGAACATCACATCCCAATAATCTGCAGTTTTAACCCAGACCCGCAGGGAAACAGTGATCGAACTATCGCCCAAGGTAGAAATGACAGCCTGCGGCGCCGGATCCTGCAGAACGCGATCATCCTTGGCCAGATCCAGCAGCACCTGACGGGCCTTTTGCAGATCGGCTTCGTAATCGACACCCACATCAAACACAACCTTGCGGGTTGGCTGACGGTTGGTGTTGGTAATGATGCCATTCGACAGATTGCCGTTCGGCACGATGATGGTCTTGTTGTCGCCGGTACGCAGCACGGTGTGGAAAATCTGGATGCTGTCGACAGTACCCGCCACACCTTGCGCTTCGATCCAGTCACCGATGCGGAACGGACGGAACAGCAGAATCAGCACGCCACCGGCGAAGTTCGCCAGGCTGCCCTGCAATGCCAGGCCGATGGCCAGGCCGGCCGCACCGATTGCCGCCACGAACGAAGTGGTCTCGACGCCGATCATCGAGGCCACACTGACGATCAACAGCACCTTGAGAATGATGTTGGCCAGGCTGCTGATGAAACCTTGCAAAGCCAGGTCGGCATTGCGCAGAGCCAGCAGGCCGCCCAGTTTTTGCGTGACCTTGTTGATCAGCCACCAGCCAATCGCCAGGGTAATCACCGCCAACAGCACACGACTGCCGTATTCCATGATCATCGGAATCCACGCCTGGGACGCCTTGACCAGGTTGTCTACCTCAGCATTCAAATCCATCTTTTATCTCCTGATTGCCGGCTTCCCGGGCTGAAAAAATCAGCGGCAGAACGACCGGCCCTGTGGGGGCTCAATCGTTTCTGCCGCTGCTTGGGCCTCGGACGCTGAAAACGCCGAGAGGTTCCCGACTCGGATGGCTCAGTCGCGGAAGTTGTTGAATTGCAGTGGCATGCCGAATTCCTTGGCGCGCAGGGCAGCGATGGCTTCCTGCAGGTCGTCACGCTTCTTGCCGGTCACACGCACCTGCTCGCCCTGAATGGCGGCCTGCACCTTGAGTTTGGCTTCCTTGATGTGGCCGACGATCTTCTTCGCCAGTTCCTTGTCGATGCCTTCCTTCAGCACGGCGTCCTGCTTCATCAGTTTGCCCGATGCGAAGGAGTCTTTGACTTCGAGGCACTGTACGTCGATCTTGCGCTTGACCAGGGCCAGCTTGAGGATCTCGATCATCGCTTCCAGCTGGAAATCGGCTTCAGCGGTCAGGTGGACGGTCAGGTCCTTTTCCTTGAATTCGAAGCTGCCCTTGCCTTTCAGGTCATAACGACGATCGAGTTCCTTCACGGCGTTCTCGACCGCGTTGGTGAGTTCGTGTTTGTCCAGTTCGGATACCACGTCGAACGACGGCATGTAATCTCTCCAATAAAAAGGCGCGCTCGTTCAGGACGCGGCGCGCTTGGCTTGCGGTTAAAATCGGGCTCATTATAACGGGTCTTTTCCCACCGACACGGCGAGCCTTGCATGCCTGTACCTTACCGAGTGAAAAACTGATGTCCACCCCCTGGCACATCCTCGGCGCCGGAAGTCTCGGCACACTCTGGGCCACGCGCCTGGCCCGGGCCGGATTGCCGGTCCGGTTGATCCTGCGCAATATCGATCGTTTGCATGACTATGCGACGGCGGGCGGCCTGACCCTCGTGGAACAAGGCGTGGCCAGCAGCTACGCCATCCCCGGCGAAACGCCGGACAGTCCCGAACCGATCCGTCGCCTGCTGGTGGCGTGCAAGGCCTATGACGCCGAAAGCGCCGTGGCCGGTGTAGCTCATCGCCTGGCGCCGGATGCAGAACTGATTCTTCTGCAGAACGGCCTCGGCAGTCAGGAAGCGGTCGCCGCGCAAGTCCCGCAGGCCCGCTGCATCAGCGCCTCCAGCACCGAAGGCGCGTTTCGCGATGGCGACTGGCGCGTGGTCTTTGCCGGCCACGGTTACACCTGGCTCGGCGATGCCGGTCATCCCGTGGCACCGTTCTGGCTGGATGATCTTGAAGCGGCAAAGATTCCTCATGAATGGAGCGCCGACATCCTCACCCGGCTGTGGCGAAAACTGGCGCTCAACTGTGCGATCAATCCGCTGACGGTGTTACACGACTGCCGTAACGGGGGATTGCAGGAACATCACTGCGAAGTCGCCACGCTGTGCGCCGAGTTGACCGAATTGCTGGAGCGTTGCGGCCAGCCAGCGGCGGCGGACAACCTGCAACAGGAAGTCGAACGGGTGATTTCGGCCACCGCAGCCAATTTCTCCTCCATGTATCAGGACGTGGCCAGCAAACGCCGTACCGAGATCAGCTACCTGCTGGGCCATGCCTGCAAGGTTGCGCAGCGGCACCAGCTCAACCTGCCGCATCTGAAGCAATTGCAGCAGCGCCTGACCGCGCATCTGCACAGTCTCGGATTGCCCGTCGACTGAGCAGCGGCTACGCTGCCCACTTGTTCCTTTGCTGCGATAAACCTGATGCCATTGCGCCAGCGCCTCGAAAACCTGCCGGTCGGCCAGAAACTGCTGGCCGCCCTGCTGGTGCTGTTGACCACCGTGTTACTGGTCGCGAACCTGACCTTCATCAGCGCGGCCTATTACATTTCCCAGGAAAGCATGGCGCCCCAGGCGTTGCAGACCATTGGCCGACTGGTATCGAACCCGAGCCTGGTCGCCGAAGCGTTGCAGTCACCGCAAAGTGCCGAGCGCCTGCTCAAGGAACTCGACAGTTACTCGCCGCTGCGCGCTGCCGCCCTGTATGACGGCAAGGGCGATCGCATTGCGCAGGTGCAACGTGGCGACAAGCTCAACCTGCCGGAGCGCTACCGGCATATCGAAGCCTGGCAACTCACCGAGTTTCGCAGCAACCAACTGATCACCCTGCCCCGTCCCGACACTGCGCCAGGTCATCTGTTGCTGGTGGCCAGCAGCGAACTGCCGATGGCGTTCTACACCGGCACCCTGACGGCGAGCCTCGGGATCCTGATCTTCAGCGTGCTGTTGTGGCTGGTAATTGCCCGGCAGATCAAACGCCTGATCACCCGGCCGATCCATCAACTCGAAGAGCTGTCCCGCCAGGTGACCCGCGAGGAGAACTACGCCCTGCGCGCCTCACGCGGCAACCATGACGAAATCGGCAGTCTGGCCGAGGCCTTCAACACCATGCTTTCACGCATCGAGGCCCGGGAGCAGCAACTCAAGCGCGCCCGCGATGACTCGCAAGCCGCCTACGATCAGGCGCAGGGGCTGGCCGAAGAAACCCGCCACACCAACCGCAAACTGGAGCTGGAAGTCCAGGTGCGGAGCAAGATCGAGAAGAAGCTCACGGGTTTTCAGAACTACCTCAACAGCATCATCGACTCCATGCCCTCGGCGCTGATCGCCCTCGACGAGCAGCTCTATGTCACGCAATGGAACCAGGAGGCCAGCGCCCTCTCCGGCACCCGGCTGGACGAAGCGCTGAATCAGCCGATCTTCCTCGCGTTCGAACCGCTCAAGCCTTTCCTGCCGCAGCTCAAGCAGACCGTCGAACAGCACACCGTGGCGAAAATCGAGCGGGTGACCTGGTTCAAGGACGACGAGCCCAAGCATTACGCCCTGACGTTTTATCCACTGATGGGCGGTGCCGGACGCGGCGTGGTGATCCGGATCGACGACATCACCCAGCGCCTGTCGCTGGAGGACATGATGGTGCAGTCGGAAAAAATGCTCTCGGTCGGCGGCCTCGCCGCCGGCATGGCCCACGAGATCAACAACCCGCTGGGCGCGATCCTGCACAACGTGCAGAACATTCGCCGGCGTCTGTCGCCCGACCTGCCGAAAAACCTCGAGCAGGCCGAACAACTGGGCATCGAACTGGATACCGTGAACCGCTACCTGCAAGGCCGGGAAGTCCCGCAATTGCTCGACGGCATTCAGCAGGCCGGTGCCCGGGCGGCAAAAATCGTTACCCACATGCTCAGTTTCAGTCGCCGCAGCACCCGGCAGATGGCCCCGTGCGACCTGCCGGCGCTGATCGATCAAGCCGTGGATATCGCTGGCAACGACTTCGACCTGGCGATCGGCTTCGACTTCAAGGGTCAGGCGATCATCCGTCAGTTCGACCCGGCGCTGGGTCCGGTTCCGGGCACCGCCAACGAGCTGGAACAGGTGCTGCTCAACCTGCTGAAAAACGCTGCGCAGGCGATCCACCTGCGCGAAGACGACAGCGAGCCGGGGCGGATCATCTTGCGCACCAAACTCAATCCGCCGTGGGCCGAGATCCAGGTCGAAGACAACGGCATCGGCATGAGCGAGAACGTGCGCAAACGTACCTTCGAGCCGTTCTTCACCACCAAGGAAATCGGCCAGGGCACGGGGCTCGGGCTGTCGGTGTCGTATTTCATCATCACCAACAACCACAAAGGGCAGATGGAAGTGCAGTCGGCACCGGGACAAGGCACCTGCTTCACCCTGCGCCTGCCGCTGACGCAACCTGCACCCATTGCCGCAGAAACCAATCAACTACCGAGGTAAACCATGGGCTTTCGCTTGTCGAAGATCTACACCCGCACCGGCGACAAAGGCGAAACCGGCCTCGGCGATGGTCGCCGCGTACCCAAGGATCACCCGCGCATCGAAGCCATTGGCGAGGTCGACACGCTGAACAGTCAGGTCGGCGTGCTGCTGGCCGGGTTGCTCGCCGAACGCGAAACCTGTCCAGGGCTGAATGAATTGATCGACGTGCTGGCGCCCTGTCAGCACCGTTTGTTCGACCTCGGTGGCGAGCTGGCGATGCCGGAATATCAGGCGCTGAACACGGCAGAAATCGAACGGCTGGAAGCGGCCATCGATGTCTGGAACGAGGAATTGGGGCCGCTGGAGAACTTCATTCTGCCCGGCGGTTCGATGCTGATTGCCCAGGCGCATGTCTGCCGCAGCCTGGCGCGCAGTGCGGAGCGGCGTTGCCAGCATTTGAATGCGATCGAACCGTTGGCCGGGGTGGGCCTGGCTTACATCAATCGGTTGTCGGATCTGTTGTTTGTGGCGGCGAGGCTGATTGCCCGGCGCCAGGGCATTGCTGAAATTCTGTGGCAACCCGCCGCAAAACCCGAAAACTGATCACTCCCACGCCAGGCGCGGGAGTGTTCAGATGCCCAGTCAGGCCTCAGGCCAGAAGGCCCGAATCCCCGCCACACCCTGAGCCCCGGCATTCCACGCTTTCTCGCGCTCGGCCGGGCCAACACCGCCCAACAGGAATACCGGCTTGCTGAAGCCTTCGATCAGCGTCGAAGCCTGCTCCCAGCCCAGCGGCTGCGCATCCGGATGAGTCAGGGTCGGCTGCACTGGCGAAAGAGTGACGAAATCCACGCCCATCTGCTCGGCCAGCGCCAGTTCTTCAGCATTGTGGCAGGACGCCGCCAGCCAACGCTCCGCCGGTAGCGGACGCCCCGCTGCCGCGTACTTGCGCAGTTGCGCAGAGGTAATGTGCCAACCGGCGGACGGGAAATCGCCCAGCCATTCGAACGGGCCCTTGATCATCAACTGCGCCTTGCCGGCACACAGGCCGACCGCGTCCACTGCCAGATCGCGGTACTTCGGGTCATAACCATTGGGCGCACGCAGCTGGATCAGCTTGATGCCCCCGGCAATAGCCTTCTGGATGCCGCGCAGCAAGGCCGGGGTTTCCAGATCTTCCGGGGTGATCAGGTATTCAGCGGGCAGACGCGCCGCCGCCACGATCGGCTGGTTGGCTGCCGGGAATTCGTAATTTGCCAGTTCCTTGGGCGACACCCAGGCCAAGGGCTGGCCTTCGGCGCCGTGGGGTTCGCCGGTGAAACTTGAGACTTCCCAGACATCCAGCAACACCTGCTTGTCCGGGTAATCGTGGCGAACCTTGATCAGCGGGCGAGCAGCGCCGACGACAATGCCCAATTCTTCGTGCAGCTCACGGGCCAGCGCAGTTTCAACCGACTCATCGGCCTCGACCTTGCCACCGGGAAATTCCCACAGACCGCCCTGGTGCTGGGTATCGGCCCGGCGGGCGATGAGGATTTTGCCGCTGTCGTCACGGATGACGGCAGCAGCGACGTGTACGCGTTTCACGACTGCAACTCCTCCAGTCCTGCCTTTTGCCAGGCCTTGAAGGCCGGCCACTGATAAACGGTTTCAACATAGGCCTGATCCACGGCCGGCAACTGCACCTGATAGGTGCGCAGACGCACGGCAATCGGCGCGAAGAACGCATCCGCCAACGACACGCGACCAAACAGGAACGGCCCCGGCTCGGTGGCCACGGCACGGCATTCGGCCCACAGCGCGAGCATGCGCTCGACATCGACCTTCACTTCCGGCGGTACCGGATTGAGCGGCGCGTCGTGGCTCAGGTTGAACGGCATGTGATTGCGCATGGCGAAGAAGCCGCTGTGCATCTGCGCGCAGGCAGAACGCGCCTGAGCGCGGGCCGCGATATCAGTCGGCCAGAGCTGTTCGGAAGGAAACTGTTCAGCCAGGTATTCGGCAATCGCCAGAGAGTCGGCGATGGTACCCCGTGCGGTGGTCAGCAGCGGCACCTTGCCGGTGGGCGAATGCTTGAGCAGGCGCTCGCGGGTGTCGGGCTTGCCGAGTTTGATCAGCTCTTCGGTGTAGGGCGCGCCGGTCAGTTCAAGCGCCAGTGCCGCGCGCAGGGACCAGGAGGAAAGCAGTTTGTCGCCGATGATCAGGTGAAGGCTCATGTTCGGGTCCTTTCATGGGACAGAAGAAAAGGAGGCCCGCAGACCTCCCTCTTCGGCAGGGATCAGGTGCGGTATTCGGCGTTGATCTTCACGTACTCGTGGGACAGGTCGGTGGTCCAGATGGTTTCGCTGCAATCGCCGCGACCCAGTTCGATACGGATGGTGATTTCTTCCTGCTGCATCACCGCCGAGCCCTGGGCTTCAGTGTAGGTCGCAGCACGGGCGCCACGGCTGGCGATGCACACTTCACCGAGGAACACGTCGATCTTGCTCACGTCCAGATCCGGCACGCCGGCACGGCCGACAGCGGCGAGGATGCGGCCCCAGTTCGGGTCGGAAGCGAACAGTGCAGTCTTGATCAGCGGCGAGTGGGCCACGGTGTAGCCGACGTCCAGGCATTCCTGGTGATTGCCGCCGCCGTTGACTTCAACGGTCACGAACTTGGTCGCGCCTTCGCCGTCACGCACGATGGCCTGAGCCACGTCCATGCACACTTCGAACACGGCCTGTTTCAGCTTGGCGAACAGCTCGCCTTCGGCACGGGTGATTTCCGGCAGTGCAGCCTTGCCGGTGGCGATCAGCATGCAGCAGTCGTTGGTCGAGGTGTCGCCGTCGATGGTGATGCGGTTGAACGACTTGTTGGCGCCGTCCAGCATCAGGTTGTGCAACACGTCGCGGGAAACTTTGGCGTCGGTGGCGATGTAGCCGAGCATGGTCGCCATGTTCGGACGGATCATGCCCGCGCCCTTGCTGATGCCAGTGACGGTGATGGTCACGCCGTCATGCTGGAACTGGCGGCTCGCGCCTTTTGGCAGCGTGTCGGTGGTCATGATGCCGGTGGCGGCCGCTTCCCAGTTGTTTTCCGACAGATCGTCCAGCGCGGCCTGCAAGGCGCCTTCGATCTTCTCGACCGGCAGCGGCTCGCCGATCACGCCGGTGGAGTACGGCAGGATCTGGCTGGCATCGACGCCGGTCAGTTCAGCCAGTTTCGCGGTCGTGCGCTCAGCGGCGGCCAGGCCAGGCTCGCCGGTGCCAGCGTTGGCATTGCCGGTGTTGGTCAACAGGTAGCGCACAGCGTTCTGCACGCGTTTCTTGGCCAGGATCACCGGCGCGGCGCAGAAAGCGTTCAACGTGAACACGCCCGCCACGGTGGAACCTTCGGCACAGCGCATCACGACGACATCCTTGCGCCCAGGGCGCTTGATGCCGGCCGAAGCGATACCGAGTTCAAAACCGGCAACCGGGTGCAACGTTGGCAAAGGACCAAGACCAACAGCCATGAATGCGCTCCTTACTCAATGATGTCAGCACCGCCAAGCGTAGTGACGGTGGTGTAAATGGCAAAACGCCGCGACGGCTGGTGCCGGTCGCGGCGCGGGTATTTCAGCGATTGAAACGGGTTTTACTGGATCTGCCCGTGGCAATGCTTGAATTTCTTGCCCGAACCGCAGTAGCACAGTTCGTTGCGGCCCAGCTTCTGCTCGTTGCGAACCGGCGCGGTGGCCAGGGCCACATCGACCTCTTCACCGACCAGTGCTTCCGGCTGCTCCAGACCTGGCGCCTCGGCGTGTTCGAACTGCATGCGCGCGGCCAACGCTTCGGCTTCCTGACGCAGACGCGCCTCTTCCTCGGCCGGATCTTCGCGGCGAACCTGAACGTGCGACAGCACACGGATCGAGTCGCGCTTGATCGAATCCAGCAGCTCGGAGAACAGCGTGAAGGACTCGCGCTTGTATTCCTGCTTCGGGTTCTTCTGGGCGTAGCCACGCAGGTGGATGCCGTGACGCAGGTGATCCATGGTCGACAGGTGGTCTTTCCACAGGTCGTCCAGAACGCGCAGCACGATCTGTTTCTCGAAGGAGCGCAGTGCGTCGGCACCGGCCTGGTCTTCTTTCTCGTTGTACGCGGCGATCAGCTCGTTCATCAGCTTCTCGCGCAGGGTTTCTTCGTACAGGTGATCGTCTTCGTCGAGCCATTGCTGGATCGGCAGTTTCACACCGAAGTCGCTGGCGATCGACGCTTCCAGACCGGCCACGTCCCACTGCTCTGGCAGCGATTGCGGCGGAATGTGAGCGCTGACGGTGGCGTTCAGTACGTCCTGACGGAAGTCGGCAATGGTTTCGCCGATGTTGTCCGCGGCCAGCAACGTGTTACGCATGTGATAGATCACTTTACGCTGTTCGTTGTTGACGTCGTCGAACTCGAGCAATTGCTTGCGAATGTCGAAGTTGCGGCCTTCAACCTTGCGCTGTGCCTTCTCGATGGCATTGGTCACCATGCGGTGCTCGATCGCTTCACCGGACTGCATGCCCAGGGCTTTCATGAAGTTCTTCACCCGGTCAGAGGCGAAGATACGCATCAGGCTGTCTTCCAGCGACAGGTAGAAGCGGCTGGAGCCGGCGTCACCCTGACGGCCGGCACGGCCACGCAGCTGGTTGTCGATACGACGGGATTCGTGACGCTCGGACGCGATCACCTGCAAGCCGCCGGACTCCAGCACTTGCTGGTGACGCTTCTGCCAGTCGGCCTTGATCTGGGCGATCTGCTCAGGGGTCGGGTTTTCCAGCGACGCGACTTCAACTTCCCAGTTGCCGCCCAACAGGATGTCGGTACCACGACCGGCCATGTTGGTGGCGATGGTCAGGGCGCCCGGACGACCGGCCTGCGCGATGATCTCGGCTTCTTTTTCGTGGAACTTGGCGTTCAGGACCTTGTGTTCGATGCCTTCCTTCACGAGCAATGCGGACATGTGCTCGGAGGTTTCGATGGTGGCAGTACCCACCAGCACCGGACGGCCGGCAGCCATGCTTTCCTTGATGTCATTGACGATCGCCGCGTATTTCTCTTCGGCGGTCAGGAACACCAGGTCGTTGTAGTCCTTACGGGCCAACGGCTTGTTGGTCGGGATCACGATGACCGGCAGACCATAGATCTGATGGAATTCGAACGCTTCGGTGTCAGCCGTACCGGTCATGCCGGACAGCTTGTCGTACAGACGGAAGTAGTTCTGGAACGTGGTCGATGCCAGGGTCTGGCTCTCGGCCTGGATGTTCAGGTTTTCCTTGGCTTCGATGGCCTGGTGCAGGCCTTCGGACAGACGACGACCCGGCATGGTACGGCCGGTGTGTTCGTCGACCAGTACGACCTGACCGTCCTGCACGATGTATTCAACGTTGCGGTTGAACAGTTTGTGCGCACGCAGGCCGGCGTAGACGTGAGTCAGCAGGCTCAGGTTATGCGCCGAGTACAGGCTCTCGCCCTCGGCCAGCAGACCGATGCTGGTCAGTTGGTCTTCGATGAACTGGTGACCGGCTTCGTTGAGTTCGACCTGACGGGTCTTCTCGTCGACGGTGAAGTGGCCTTCCTGAGTGACGACGCCTTCGACTTCTTCGACGTGCAGCTTGAGTTTCGGGATCAGTTTGTTGATCTCGATGTACAGCTTGGAGCTGTCCTCGGCCTGACCGGAAATGATCAGCGGGGTACGCGCTTCGTCGATGAGGATGGAGTCGACTTCGTCGATCACGGCAAAGTTGAGTTCGCGCTGGAATTTCTCTTCCATGCTGAACGCCATGTTGTCGCGCAGGTAGTCGAACCCGAATTCGTTGTTGGTGCCGTAGGTAATGTCGGCGGCGTAGGCCAGACGTTTCTCTTCCGGCGGCTGGAACGGCGTCACGATGCCGACGGTCAGGCCGAGGAATTCATACAGCGGACGCATCCAGTTGGCGTCACGGCGGGCCAGGTAATCGTTCACGGTCACAACGTGCACGCCCTTGCCGGACAGCGCGTTGAGGTAAACGCCCAGGGTACCCACCAGGGTCTTGCCTTCACCGGTACGCATTTCGGCAATCCGGCCTTCATGCAGGGTCATGCCGCCGATCAGCTGGACGTCGAAGTGACGCATGCCCATAACACGCTTGCCGGCTTCGCGGGCGACCGCAAAAGCTTCCGGCAACAGCTTGTCGAGGGTTTCCCCTTTGGCGATGCGGTCCTTGAACTCTGCGGTCTTGGCGCGCAGTTGATCGTCCGAGAGGGCGACCATCTTCTCTTCGAAGGCATTGACGAGCTGCACCGTCTTGAGCATGCGTTTGACTTCACGCTCGTTCTTGCTTCCAAAAAGTTTCTTTAACAAAGGCGCAAACATATCGGCAGGATCTTCCACACTAAAGGGATGGAGGGCGGCCCCGTGAGTCGCCCGTGCAGCCCTCATGGCCGCATGCGAACGAGCATTCTACCCGGAAACGGTGGTGAGGAAAGTGGCGATATTCCACGATGCTGGCACTGCGCTTTGACGGGGCTCACTTAAAATAGGGGCGTTTTGCTCAACTTCAAGCCGTTGGAGGCAGAAGTTAGTCGTTGATTTAATGGGCAAAGCAGGGACAAAAGCAATGGGCGAGTGAAATGGGTGCTATCTGCTACCATGGCGCCTCTGTTACTTCAGGTGTTAGATCATGGCATTTCGCCCTCTTACAGCCAGAGCGCCCGCCGTTCTGCTTCGCGAAGCCAAGCCGCTGAAAGCCATCCTCGGCCATGCCCAACGTCTGGGCCGTCTGCAACGCCTGCTCGAAAGCCAACTGCAACCCGCCGCCCGCGAGCACTGTCATGTCGCGTCGTGGCGCGAAGGCAATCTGTTGCTGATTGTCACCGATGGCCATTGGGCCACACGCCTGCGCTACCAGCAGAAACGCCTGCAACGGCAACTGCAGATGTTCGATGAGTTCGCCAACCTGACGCGGATTCAGTTCAAGGTCCAGCCGCCAACGGTGCAGCGCGGTGCAGCCGGGCACACGATGGATCTTTCGACGGATGCGGCGGCGACCATTCAGTCGACCGCCGACGGGATCAGTGATCCGAACCTGCGTGCGGCGCTGGAGCGTCTGGCGGCGCACGCTAAAGCCAAATCCTGACCAAAAACCTGTGGGAGCACGCTCCCACGGGTGTTATCGACGTTTACTGCCACCGAGCAGAGAACCCATCAGGCCGCGCACCAACTGTTTACCCAGCGAATTCGCTGCCTGGCGCATCGCCGACTTGAGCGCCTGCCCCGCTGCCGTCCCGAGGAACTCCCCGGCCTTGTCCGCCAGGCTTGGCTCCGCGACTGCCGGTTTGCCGGGTGCCGCTTCACCTTCCGGCGCCAGCCCCTTGCGCCCCATCAGGATTTCATAGGCCGACTCTCGATCGATTGGCTTGTCATAGCGACCCTTGAACGGCGAACCGGCAATCAGCACGGTGCGTTCGGTCTCGGTCAACGGCCCGATCCGCGATTGCGGCGGCGCCACCAGCACCCGCTGGACCATTTCCGGCGTGCCTTTTTCCTGCAAGGTGCCGACCAGCGCCTCGCCGATCCCGAGTTCAGTCAACACCGACAACGTATCGAACGCCGGATTCGGCCGGAAGCCATCCGCCACCGCCCGCAGGGATTTCTGCTCCTTGGCGGTGAATGCCCGCAGACCGTGCTGGACCCGCAGGCCCAACTGCGCCAGCACATCGTCCGGCAGGTCGCCCGGTGACTGGGTGACGAAATACACCCCGACGCCCTTGGAACGAATCAGCCGCACCACTTGTTCCAGACGTTCCTGCAAGGCCTTGGGCGTATCACCGAACAACAAGTGTGCTTCGTCGAAAAACAGCGCCAGCAACGGTTTGTCGGCATCGCCCCGTTCCGGCAACTGCTCGAACAGCTCGGCGAGCAACCAGAGCAGGAACGTCGCGTAGACCTTCGGCGCTTCATGCACCAGACGACTGGCATCGAGCAAATGAATCCGCCCGCGACCGTCGGCGGCCGGTTGCAGAATGTCTTCCAGTTGCAGCGCCGGCTCGCCGAACAAGGCTTCGGCGCCCTGCTGCTCAAGGATCGCCAGACGCCGCAACAGCGCCTGACTGGAACCGGTGGTGAACAACGCAGCGTCTTCGCCGAGCAGCTGCGGGTTGTCCTTGAGGTGGTTGAGCAGCGCTTTCAGGTCTTTCAGATCCAGCAGCAACAGGCCTTCGCGGTCGGCGACC
This sequence comes from Pseudomonas sp. GW822-FHT03F08, assembly GCF_058801265.1. NCBI lineage: Bacteria > Pseudomonadati > Pseudomonadota > Gammaproteobacteria > Pseudomonadales > Pseudomonadaceae > Pseudomonas > Pseudomonas sp. GW822-FHT03F08. The sequence continues at coordinate 262,615 of NZ_JBXANC010000006.1, forward strand.
TTGAACGCCGCGTACAACGCCGACTGCTGGCTGTCGGTCAATTCCAGCAAGGCACCGATCAACAATGGCCCCATTTCACTCAGCGTGGTGCGCAGCGGATGACCGGACTCACCGTGAATGTCCCACAAGGTCACGGGATAAGCCTGAGGCTTGTAGTTGAGCCACGGCATGCCGGCGATGCGCTCGGCGACCTTGCCCTGGGGATTGCCGGCGGCGCCGAGGCCGCACAGGTCACCCTTGATGTCGGCGGCGAACACCGCGACCCCGGCGTCACTGAACGCTTCAGCCAGCCGTTGCAGGGTGACGGTCTTGCCAGTGCCGGTCGCGCCGGCCACCAGTCCATGACGGTTGGCCAGGCGCATCGCCTGGGCGATCGGTTGCCCGGCGAGATCAGCGCCGATAACGAGTTGCGAGGAGTCAGGCATTTGGTCACCCAATAGTTAATCTTTGTCGAGCATGGCCGATAGAGAGAAGTGAGAGACCGGATCAAAAGTCCGGTCCGTGATTTCCCTAAGGAGAGACGGAAATATCACTCAGCTTTCACACCTGCCCATTTTGCGCGCCTTTATAAAAGCACGCCCTGGACATTAAGACCTTAGCGGAACCCCAAGCCATGAACAAAAATCTACGCTTCAGCCATAAAATTTTGCTTGCCGCCGCCCTCATCGTCATTGCCGCCTTCGCCTCGTTCACGCTGTACAACGACTGGCTGCAGCGCAATGCAATCCGCGATGACCTGAACAATTACCTCAACGAGATGGGCGAGGTCACTGCCGACAACATCCAGACCTGGCTCAGCGGGCGCATCCTGCTGATCGAGAACGCGGCACAGAACATCGCCATCAATCCCGAGCCTGCCGCCGTTGCCAGCCTGCTGGAACAGAAAGCCCTGACCTCGACGTTCATGGCTTCCTACCTCGGCGATGCCACCGGTCACTTCACCATCCGTCCGGATGCGAAGATGCCGGACGGTTTCGATCCACGGGTTCGCCCTTGGTATAAAGGTGCCGAAAGCAGCAGCACTTCGACCCTGACCGAACCGTACATCGACGCGGCGACCGGCCAGACCATCATTTCCATCGCCACTGCCGCGAAAAAGGCCGGCCAGAGCGTCGGCGTGGTGGGCGGCGACCTGAGCCTGCAAACCCTGATCAACACCCTCAGCGCCCGGGACTTCTCTGGCATGGGCTACGCGTTCCTGGTCAGCGCCGACGGCAAGATCCTGGTGCACCCGGACAAGGCCCTGGTGATGAAATCGCTCAAGGAAGCCTACCCGCAGGACACGCCGCGCATCAGCAGCGACTTCAGTGAAATCACCGTCGACGGCAAGACCCGTATCGTCACCTTCACCCCGATCAAGGGCCTGCCGTCGGTGAACTGGTACATCGGCCTGTCGGTGGACAAGGACAAAGCCTTTTCGATGCTCAGCCAGTTCCGCACCTCGGCCGTGATTGCGACCGTGATTGCGGTGGCGATCATCATCGCCCTGCTCGGCATGCTGATCCGCATCCTGATCCAGCCGCTGCACGTCATGACCCGCGCCATGGAAGACATCGCCGACGGCGAAGGCGACCTGACCAAGCGCCTGACCATCCAGAACCAGGACGAATTCGGCGTACTCGGCACTGCCTTCAACCGCTTCGTCGAACGGGTTCACGGTTCGATTCGCGAAGTGTCGTCCGCCACCGGGCAAGTCAACGAAGTCGCCCTGCGGGTCGTCGCAGCCTCGAACTCGTCGATGTACAACTCCGACCAACAAGCCTCGCGCACCAACAGCGTGGCCGCCGCGATCAACCAGCTCGGTGCCGCCGCTCAGGAAATCGCCCGCAACGCCGCGCAAGCCTCGACCCAGGCCAGCGACGCCCGTGGCCTGGCCGAAGACGGCCAGCAAGTGGTGGATCGCAGCATCAAGGCAATGAATCAACTGTCGAGCATGCTCAGCGCGTCGAGCAGCAACATCGAATCGCTGAACAGCAAAACCGTGAACATCGGCCAGATTCTGGAAGTGATCACCAGCATTTCCCAGCAGACCAACCTGCTGGCGCTCAACGCCGCCATCGAAGCAGCGCGGGCCGGTGAAGCCGGGCGCGGGTTTGCGGTGGTGGCGGACGAAGTGCGCAACCTTGCCCACCGCACTCAGGAATCGGCGCAACAGGTGCAGACCATGATCGAGGAGCTGCAAGTCGGCGCCCGCGAATCCGTCAGCACCATGAGCGACAGCCAGCGCCACAGCCAGGAAAGCGTGGACATCGCCAACCTCGCCGGCGAGCGCCTGAACAGCGTGACCCAGCGCATCGGCGAGATCGACGGCATGAACCAGTCGGTGGCCACCGCCACCGAGGAACAGACCGCCGTGGTCGAATCGATCAACGTCGACATCACCGAGATCAATACGCTGAACCAGGAAGGCGTGGAGAACCTGCAGGCGACCTTGCGCGCCTGTTCCGATCTGGAACAACAGGCTTCGCGCCTGAAGCAACTGGTCGGCAGCTTCCGAATTTAAGCTGCTCCCCCCGGATGTCTTCGCGGTTCAGTCCGCGAAGACATCTTCACCTCCCGCAAAACCTCCCCCACCCCGCCGCATATCCCGACCGAACATCTATTCTGGAGAAAGGTCAACACGGGACATCAACACGCGGAGGGGCACTCACTGTGCATATCGCTGAAACCACGCTGGCGCGCCAACACGGACTTCACGCATGAGTCGCGGCATTCTGTTGCTGATCGGTCTGCTGGCGGCGGTGCTGATCCCTTCTTTACTGGGCGGCGGTGAAACCTGGACCCGGCTGCAAGCCTTTCCTCTGCACTGGCTGTCGATCCTGCTGGCCATGATTCTGCTCTGCTGGGGCATCAACACCTTGCGCCTGCGATTGCTGCTCGGCGATCAGCATGAACGGGTCACACTGCTGAAAAGCCTCGGCGTGGTCATGGCCGCCGAGTTCGCCTGGTGCGCCACACCCGGCGGCACTGGCGGGCCGCTGACGATCATGGCGCTGCTGGCCCGTAGCGGCGTGCGCCCGGCCCGGGGCAGCGCGGTGTTTGCGATGGATCAGCTGAGCGACTTGCTGTTCTTCCTGTGTGCACTGGGCGGGATTCTGATTTATGCGCTGTTCCAGCATCTGAGCGACCGGATGGAATGGCTGCTGACTGTCAGCGCCATATCGCTGTTCGGCGGGCTGTTCAGTTGTGTGCTGGTGGCGCGTTATCACCGCACGCTGATTCGCTTGAGTGGCCGGCTGCTGGCGCGCATGAACGTGCAACCCGCTACGAGGTGGCGCTGGGCGCGCAAGCTGCTGCATTTTCTCGCGGCGTTCACCGATGCCCTGAAACTGCCTCGACAAACACTGTTCAAGGTGTTTGCCTTGACCTGCGTGCATTGGTCGCTGCGTTACAGCGTGCTGTATCTGGCGCTGCGCGGGCTGGGGGCGGACGTGCAGTGGGCCTGGACGTTCCTGATTCAGATGCTTTCACTGGGCGCAGGACAATTCAGCCTGTTGCCGGGCGGTGCCGGGGCGGCGGAGCTGACCTCGGCGGCGCTGCTGGCGCCCATGGTCGGGGCTTCGACCGCTGCGGCGGCGATTCTGATCTGGCGGGCGATGACGTTTTACTTCTACCTGCTGGTGGGCGGGCCGATTTTTCTGCTGATGCTCGGGCGTCCGCTGCTCAGGAAGCTGATGAAGGTGCGCCAGGCTTAGCGTCGTCCGGTTTCTCTTCATTGAGCTGTTCCCACAACGCGGCGGCGTCGGGGAAGTCCGTGCCATCCTCCGGGCCCAGGTCATCCGGGTCATAGCGGCTCAGGCAGCCTTCACCCAAGGTGGCGGGCGCTTTGGAGGTGGCTTTGTCCAGTGGATCGCTCATGGGCATGTCCTCAAGGGCTGAAACAGGGCGAAAAAAAGGGCCTGAAGCGATTGAACGCCCAGGCCCTTTGTTTTTCAACCGTAAAGGGTTCGATCAGAACACGACGGTCTTGTTGCCGTGCACCAGCACGCGGTCTTCAAGGTGATAACGCAGGCCGCGGGCCAACACCATCTTCTCGACGTCACGGCCGAAACGCACCATGTCTTCGATGCTGTCGCTGTGGCTGACACGCACCACGTCCTGCTCGATGATCGGGCCGGCGTCCAGCTCTTCGGTCACGTAGTGGCAGGTCGCACCGATCAGCTTCACGCCGCGCAGCGACGCCTGGTGATACGGCTTGGCGCCGACGAACGACGGCAGGAAGCTGTGGTGAATGTTGATGACCTTGTGCGCATATTCGCGGCACATGTCCGGCGGCAGGATCTGCATGTAGCGCGCCAGCACCACCACTTCGGCATCGTGCTGTTTGACCAGGCGCGACACTTCGTCGAAGGCCGGTTGCTTGTCCTGCGGGTTGACCGGGACGTGGTAATAAGGAATGCCGTGCCACTCGACCATGCTGCGCAGGTCGTCGTGGTTGGAAATCACGCAGGAGATCTCGCAATCGAGTTCATCGCTGTGCCAGCGGTGCAGCAGGTCGGCCAGGCAGTGGGACTCACGGCTGGCCATCAGCACCACGCGTTTTTTCTGCTCGGTGTCGGTGATGCGCCAGTCCATCGAGAACTCTTCGGCGATCGGTGCAAACTTCTCGCGCAACACCTCGATACCGAAAGGCAGGGAATCGGCACGGATTTCGTGACGCATGAAGAACCAGCCGACCTGATTGTCCGAGTGGTGGCTCGCTTCGGTGATCCAGCCATTGTGGGCCGCCAGAAAGTTACTGACTTTGGCAACGATGCCAACGCGGTCCGGGCAAGAAATCACCAGCCGAAAAGTGCGCATGAGGGGGAAACTCCAGAACTTCGCAAAGGCGGCCATTCTAGCGACTACGCCGCAAAACTGCAGTATTGATGAGCCTTGAGCCCCGGCAGGCCTCGCCACAGATTTTTTGACGCGGACAACCGTCAGGATGATGGCGCAGCAATAGCCATGCACCAACGAATCTCTGTGAATATCTGTGAAGACTGCATCACATTATTTAACTGAATATTCAATTCAGGGCTTTTCAACGCAACTAATTCAAATAAAAAGCCCTGTTAAATGTTTACTTGATGAAACAGCCTGACTATTATTGCCGCACTGTCCCCTGCCATCGTGCACTCCCAATAAGGTAGTAATCATGTCCTTGATCAACGAATATCGTGCCACCGAAGAAGCAATCAAAGAGCTGCAAGCCCGTTTGAAGAACCTGTCGCAAGACGACAAACTGCAAACCGAGCTGGAATTCGAAGGCAAACTGCGCACCCTGATGGGCGAATACTCCAAATCCCTGCGTGACATCATCGCGCTGTTGGATCCAGAGTCCAAAACCAAGGCCCCACGTGGCGGCGCAGTAAAAACTACCGGCACCAAGCGTGCTCGCAAAGTTAAACAATACAAAAACCCGCACAACGGTGAAGTCATCGAAACCAAAGGTGGCAACCACAAGACTCTGAAAGAGTGGAAAGCCAAGTGGGGCGGTGACGTGGTTGAAGGCTGGGCTACCCTGCTGGGCTAAGCCGCAACCCTTGTCGCAGACCCGTCTGCGACACCAAAAGAAACGCCAGCATCCGCTGGCGTTTTTTTATGCCCGTCGTTCAAGCGACGGGCATGTTCGATTTCAAAGATTCAAACGTTTGCGCAATGCCTGGACATAATTCTGCCATTCAACCAGCACCTCGCGCTGTAATGGCGTGGCACTAAGCAGCCATTGCTCTGCGGCCTCTGTAAAAGATTGCAAGGTATTAGGAGCCCCCCATTCAGGCTCGGACAAGCGCTGCCGACAAAAGATTTGCCAGCGTTCTTGCTCTTCGAAATTCAACGTATCCGGAAAGTTACGCGCTCGATATCGAAACAACAATTCAGGCAAACGTTCGTCATCGAACGGCCATTGCTCTCGCGCTAATTGAGCAGGATCTGCCGTCCTCACTTGCTCACATAGTCGCCGGTCACGATCACCGATAAATCCGTCGTACAACTGTTGTTCGGGATCTTCACTCGGGGTGAAATCTTCGCTGGCATAAATCGCCGCGACTTTATCTTTCCAAACTTGTTGTGCGTCACTTAGTCGCAATGCACGCGTCTGATACAGCGCCATGTCCAGACCCAGACGCTGCTGATCTTCAGCTCTCAGCACCGACAACGGCGCCACCACCGGGCACTTGTTGATGTGAATAAGCTTGAGCGGCACCGGCAACTCGCCTTCGGCCAGATCATCACGACGGGTATACAGACGCTGACGCAATGTCTGCGCATCCAGGTCGAGCAGGCCCTGCGGGTCCAGGTGCAGATCACAGACGATCAACGCGTTCTTGTTGCGCGGATGCCAGGCCAATGGCAGCACCACACCGACATAACTGCGCGCCGCCGAGAAGCGTCCGGAAATGTGCACCATCGGCTGCAACAGGCGAATCTGGTCCATGACCTTCTGCTTGCTGCGCAACTGGAACAGCCAGTCGTAGAGCTTCGGCTGTTTCTCGCGGATCAACCGGGCCAGGGCGATGGTGGCGCGCACGTCCGACAACGCCTCGTGGGCATTGCCGTGATCGATGTTGTTGGCGGCGGTCAGGCGCTCGAGCTTGAGCGTGACCTTGCCTTCATCATCGGTCGGCCAGACCAGACCATCCGGACGCAACGCATAAGCAGCGCGCACCACATCGATCAGATCCCAGCGACTGTTGCCGCCCTGCCATTCACGGGCATACGGATCGAAAAAGTTGCGATACAGGCTGTAGCGGGTCATCTCGTCGTCGAAGCGCAAGGTGTTGTACCCCGCACCGCAAGTGCCGGGAGCCGCGAGCTGGGCGTGAACCCGGGTCATGAAATCAGCTTCGCTCAAGCCGTGCTCGGCGAGACGGCTCGGGGTGATACCGGTGATTGCGCACGCCGCCGGGTGCGGCAGGATATCCTCGCTGGGCTGGCAATAAAGATTGACCGGTTCGTCGATTTCGTTGAGTTGGTGGTCGGTGCGGATCCCGGCCACCTGCAACGGACGGTCACTTCGGGGATTGATGCCGGTGGTTTCGTAGTCGTACCAGAAGATGGAAGTCACGGGCGGTTCCTGAACTGAAGATCGGCAAAGTCTAGGCGTTCGACGGCGGTCGCGGCCAGCGCGGCATCATTCAGGCACATTTGGTTGAACGATGTGTATGACATAGTTATGTCGTTTTCCCCCGAGAGACTGCTAGCATCGGACTCACTTGCATCCCGATCCGGCAACATCAGGTAGCCCATGCTCGAGACCACAGCACCGCCAAGGAAAGCAACGCTGGCCCCGCCACTGGACACGCGGCACCAGGTCGAAACGCCGGAAGGCATCGACCTGCCGCTGCGCCCCGCCGGCCTGATGGTGCGTGCCGTGGCGTTCACCATCGATCTGGGTTTGCGCGGGTTGATAATGGGGCTGCTGTTCATGCTGCTGGCGTTGCTCGGCAAACTCGGTATCGGACTGGGGTCACTGCTGCTGTTCGCGGTGAGCTGGTGGTACATGGTGCTGTTCGAAGTGCTGCGTCAGGGCCGTTCGCCGGGCAAGCAATGGATGGGCCTGCGGGTGGTGCACGACGATGGCACGCCAGTGGGCTGGTCGGCCTCCTTGTTGCGCAACCTGCTGCGTTTTGTCGACCTGATGCCATTCGGCTATTTCCTCGGCGCCATCAGTTGCCTGCAACACCCGACCTTCAAACGCCTCGGCGACATTGCCGCCGGCACGCTGGTGATCTACAGCGAACGCCCGCTCAAGCGTCCGCAGTTGCCTGATGCTGAGCCCCGTCGCTCACCGATCCCGCTGACCCTGACTGAACAACGCGCCCTGCTCGCTTTCGCCGAGCGTCAGGGCGAACTGTCGACGGCGCGGGTCAATGAACTCGCGGCGTTGCTCGCTCAGCCACTGCACATCAGTGCGCCGAAAGCCGTCAGGGAACTCAACGGCATCGCCCGCGGCCTGTTGGGGCCGACATGAAGCAAAGCCTTTTCGAAACCCGCCACAAGGCCGAATGGGAGCGCTTCACGCTCGCCCTCGAACGTCTGGAACGAGGCAAGGACACTTCGCAGGTGGCCGAATTTCCCAAGGCCTATCGCCGACTCTGCCAACATCTGGCCCTGGCGCAGGAACGTGGCTACAGCAGTTTTCTCGTCGATTCGTTGCAGCAGTTAGTGCTGCGCGGTCATCAACAACTTTACCGTCACCGCAGCCAGCTCGGCGCTAACGTACTGGGTTTCATCCTGGCCGGATTTCCACGGCTGGTACGCGCCGAATGGCGCTTCGTACTCGCCGCCGGGTTGCTGTTCTTCGGCAGCCTGACCGGTTTCGGATTGCTGGTGTACCTGTTCCCGGAGCTGGTCTACAACCTGATCCCCGCCGATCAGGTGCGCGAGATGCAGAGCATGTACGACCCCGCCGCCGGCCACCTCGGCCGCTCGGCCGAACGTGCGGCCAGCGAAGACTGGGTGATGTTCGGCTACTACATCATGCACAACATCGGCATCGCCTTTCAGACCTTCGCCAGCGGTTTGCTGCTGGGGGTAGGCAGTGCGTTTTTCCTGCTCTACAACGGCTTGATCATCGGCACCGTGGCCGGGCACCTGAGTGAAATCGGATTCGGCCAGACCTTCTGGTCCTTTGTGATCGGCCACGGTGCCTTCGAACTCACCGCCATTGCCCTGGCCGGCGCGGCGGGACTGAAACTGGGTTGGGCGTTGATCGCGCCGGGACGCCTGACACGCGGTGAGGCCTTGAGACACGCGGCGCGCCAGAGCGTACTGCTGATCTGCGGCGTGATGCTGTTCCTGTTGATCGCCGCGTTTATCGAGGCTTATTGGTCGTCGCGCACCGGGGTCACACCGCAGACCAAATACCTGGTCGGTTCCGGACTCTGGCTCTGCGTGGCGACCTATCTGCTGTTCGCCGGAAGGACCCGCCATGCGCCTGAGTGACGCGACTGTGGTGATCCGCCCGCGTACCACCTGGGAAGCCATGGACCTGGGCGTGCTCATGAGCCAGCAACATCGGCGCCTGCTGATGACCAGTTGGGCCATCGTCACCCTGCCGCTGTTCGTGGTGCTCAGCCTGCTTCTGTGGGATTCGCCGTCGCTCGCGGTGTTCATCTTCTGGTGGCTGAAACCGGCGTACGAGCGCCTGCCGCTGTACATCCTGTCCAAAGCCCTGTTCGGCGAAACGCCCACCTTGAAACAGGCGTTACGCCAATGGCCAAAACTGCTTAAACCACAGTTGCTGGCGAGCCTGTCCTGGCGACGCCTGAGCTTCAGTCGCAGTTTCCTGATGCCGGTGGTGCAACTTGAAGGCCTGGGCGGCCTCGCACGCCAGCAGCGTTTGCGGGTGCTGCTGCAACGCAATGCCGGCGCGGCCCAATGGCTGACGATCATCGGCGTCCATCTGGAAACGGCGCTGTGGATCGGCCTGATGGTGTTGTTCTACCTGCTTCTGCCACAACAGGTCGAAACCGATTGGGACTGGCAAAGCCTGATCTTCGCGGCCGACCACCAATGGCGCTGGCTCGAGCACCTGACCAATGCCTTCTATGCACTGATACTGGTGATCTGGGAACCGATCTACGTCGCCTGCGGTTTCAGCCTCTACCTGAACCGGCGCACCGCGCTCGAAGCCTGGGACATCGAACTGGTGTTCCGCCGCCTGCGTCAGCGCCTGAACAGCAGCGCACTCGGTTTGCTGCTGGTGGTGTGTCTTTTGCTGCCGGGAGTGCCTTCGGCATGGGCAGCCGCCCCCGCCACCGCTCCGGAGGCGCCCCGACTCCTGAATCAGCCACTGACCAGTCAGGCATCCCGCGACAGCATCAAGGCCTTGCTTGAACAACCACCCTTCAAGAACAAGGAAACCGTCACCCGTTATCGCTTTGGCGAAGACCCCGCCACCACCGAAAAACCCAAGGACGGCAAGGCGCCGCAATGGCTGAAAACCTTGCTGGGCTGGCTCAACGGCCAGCACCTGAACGGGCTGGCCAAGGCGATTGAAGTGTTGCTGTGGGCCGTGGTGATCGGAGCGTTCGGCTGGTTGATCTGGCGCTACCGCGAATTTCTGCAAACGTTCGTCAGCCGTCGCCCGCGACTGCCCGAACGAATAAAGCGCCCCGTGCCACAGCAAGCCTTCGGCCTCGACCTTAGCCGGGAAACCCTGCCCGACGACATCGCCGCCAGCGCCGAGCAACTCTGGCAAACCCAACCCCGTGCGGCGCTCGGCCTGCTGTATCGGGCGTTGCTCAGTCATCTGCTGCACGACTTCAACCTGACCCTGAAACCCTCCGACACCGAAAGCGAAGTGCTGGCGCGGATCGAACATTTGCAGCGTCCCGATCTGCTCGCCTATAGCCGTCAACTAACGGGGCACTGGCAGAACATCGCTTATGGGCATCGCGTACCGGCGGCGCATCTGCAACGGGAGTTGTGTGATGGCTGGCGGTCCCTGTTCGGCCATGGAGTCGCCCGTTGAACCGGCGCGCACTCTGGCTGGTCGGCACGCTGATCGTCGCCCTGTTGGGCGCATTGGGCGTTTATCTGTACATCAAGGCCACGCCTTACCAGGCCGTGGTCGATCACGGCCCTTCCCCCGCCGCGCAAGCCAATCCCTATCTGGCGGCGGAGATGTTTCTACGCGGTCGCGGGATAGCCGTCAGTCATGCCGAGAGTCTCGCCGTGCTGCCCGAGATCGACCCTCGCCGCCACACGCTGCTGCTGTTCAACGACCGCTCGAACATGACCCCGCGCCAGGTCGACCAAGTCTTGAACTGGGCCCGGGCCGGCGGGCGGCTGGTATTCGTCGCCGAATCGATCTGGGATGAAAAGACCGGCCAGAGCAACGACCTGCTGCTCGATCGTGTGCAACTGCATCAATCCCTGAGCAAGGATCTGAAAGACCCGCCGCCGGATGCCGACGACGATCCCTACCCCAACCTGACCAAGCTCTATCTGGAAGACGAAGACGCTCCCGCCTACGCCGGGTTCGACACCGCGTTCCACCTCGACGATCCGAAAAACCTCGCGCAAGCCTGGGCCAACAGCGCCCGCGCCACGCACATGATGCAACTGCCCTACGGCCTCGGCACGATCACCGTGGTCACCGATGCCGATCTGTGGAAAACCCCGGCGATTGCGCAGCACGACAATGCCTGGCTGCTCTGGTACCTGAGCGCCGACACCGCCGTGACCTTGCTGTACAACACCGAACATGACGGTCTGCTGACCCTGCTCTGGCGCTATTTCCCACAAGCCATCGTTGCCCTGCTGGCGTTGATCGGTCTGTGCTTGTGGCATGTCGGCGTGCGTCACGGGCCGGTGCAGGCTCCTGCCCCGAGCGGTCGTCGTCAGTTGATGGAACACCTGCGCGCCAGTGCCGATTTCATCCTGCGTCACAACGGTCAACAGACCTTGCTGCAAGCCTTGCAGCAGGACGTCCTGCGCCGCGCCCGCCATCGTCACCCCGGTTTCGACCAGTTGAACGTCGCCGAACAATGGCTGGCCCTGTCACGCCTGACCCGCCAGCCGACCCGTGCCATCAGCCAGGCCCTGAGTCCGGCACCGAAGCGGCGCCTGTCCAGCGCCGAATTCTGCCGTCAGGTCGCCCACCTGCAAGCCTTGAGGAACTCGCTATGACCGAACACATCGAACCCGGCTCGCCCAGCCACGCGGCCCAGCAACGTCACCGCGCCAGTCAGTTGGCGCAAGCAGTACGTGGTGAATTGCAGAAGGCGCTGATCGGCCAGAACCCGGTGATCGACGATGTACTGACCGCGCTGATCGCCGGCGGTCACGTGCTGCTCGAAGGCGTTCCCGGCCTTGGCAAAACCCTGCTGGTACGCGCCCTGGCCAAATGCTTCGGCGGCGAGTTCGCCCGCATCCAGTTCACCCCGGACCTGATGCCCAGCGACGTCACTGGCCACGCGGTCTACGACCTGCAGACCGAACAGTTCAAACTGCGCAAAGGCCCGTTGTTCACCAATCTTCTATTGGCGGACGAGATCAACCGCGCCCCGGCCAAAACGCAGGCCGCCCTGCTCGAAGCGATGCAGGAACGTCAGGTCACCCTCGAAGGCCGGGCACTGCCGATTGCCCAACCGTTCATGGTGCTCGCCACGCAAAACCCGATCGAACAGGAAGGCACTTACCCGTTGCCCGAGGCCGAGCTCGACCGCTTCATGCTCAAGGTGCGCATGGATTACCCCGACGCCGATCAGGAGCTGGACATGGTGCGCCAGGTCACCCGCTCGACCCGCGCCGACATGCTCGATGTGCAGCCGCTACGCACCGTGTTGCAGGCCAAGGACGTGCAAGCCTTGCAACGCATTGCCAGTGATTTGCCGCTGGACGATCAGGTACTCGACTACGCCGTGCGACTGGCGCGCAGCACCCGCACCTGGCCGGGGCTGAGCCTCGGCGCCGGGCCACGCGCCTCCATTGCACTGGTGCGCTGCGCCCGCGCCCGGGCCCTGCTGCGCGGCGGTGAATTCGTGATCCCGGACGACATCAAGGGCTGCGCACTGGCGGTGTTGCGCCACCGGGTACGCCTTGCACCGGAGCTGGACATCGAAGGGCTGCAAGTCGATCAGGTTCTTCAGCAACTGCTCGATCAAGTACCGGCGCCGCGCCTGTGAAACCCTCGCGCCTGCTGTTGATCTGGCTGGCGATCCTGCTGGCCATCGGCATTGTGCTGGGCACTTTGCAGGCGCTGGATGTCGAGGTGCCTGCGAGCCTGTTGTCGATCAACTGGGGATTGTTGCTGGCACTGTTTGCGCTGAGCCTGCTGGACGCCTTGCGCCTCAAGCGCCAGCCCTCGCCCCGCGTACATCGGCAAATGCCCGGCAGCCTGGCGCTCGGTCGCTGGAGCGAAGTGCGGCTGGAAGTCGAACACGATTTCGACCAACCACTCACCATTCAAATCTTCGACCACGTACCCGATGGCCTGAGCTTCGAAAACCTGCCGCTCGACACTGAGCTTCAACCCGGCCAGCGCAGCCTGATCGGCTATCGCCTGCGCCCGCTCAAGCGTGGCCACTTCACCTTCGAAACCTGCGAACTCAACCTGCCCAGCCCCTTCGGCCTGTGGTCCGGCAAACGCCTGCTGAACATCACCGACCACACCCGCGTCTACCCCGACTTCGCCCGCCTCTACGGCGGCCAGTTGCTGGCGGTCGACAACTGGCTCAGCCAGCTCGGCGTACGCCAGCGTCAACGCCGTGGCCAGGGCATGGAATTTCATCAGCTAAGAGAGTTTCGCGAAGGCGACAGCCTGCGCCAGATCGACTGGAAAGCCACCGCCCGCCATCGCACACCGATTGCCCGGGAGTACGAAGACGAACGAGATCAACAGATTGTTTTCATGCTCGATTGCGGGCGACAGATGCGCAGTCAGGACGGCGAGCTGTCGCATTTCGATCATGCGTTGAATGCGTGTTTGCTGTTGAGTTATGTGGCGTTGCGCCAGGGGGATGCGGTGGGGTTGTCCACCTTTGCCAGTGATCAGCCACGGTTTATTGCACCGGTCAAAGGTGCGGGGCAGCTCAAGGTGTTGCTCAACGGTGTTTATGATCTGGATAGCACACGGCGTTCGGCGGACTACCGGGCGGCGGTGGATCAGTTGCTGGCGAGGCAGAAACGTCGGGCGCTGGTGGTGTTGGTAACCAACTTGCGGGATGAGGTAGATGAGGAACTGCTGAATGCCGTCCAGCACCTGAGCCAGCAACACCGGGTTCTGGTCGCCAGTCTGCGCGAAACCACGCTGGATGATCTGCGCCATCGATCGGTACAAACGCTAGATGAAGCGTTGACCTATTGCGCGGCCGTGGATTACCTCAACGCCAGCGCGCAACACCATGAGCGCTTGAGCTCTCAAGGTGTTGCGGTGGTGCAGGCCCGGCCCGAAGAACTGGGGACCGGGGTGGTAACGCGGTATCTTGCCTGGAAGAAGGTGGGTGTTTTTTAGGCTGCCAAAACCGGCGCAGGTGGATTTGGCCCCAGCGACATGTGATTTTCTGCCGATTGATTGATCAGGCGATCCGCCGCCAAAACCAGGAAGTAGGTCCCCCCGGCCGTTGTACTGGCGGTGAATGTCCAACTCAGCCCGTCGGCAGTGAATAACCGTGCGGAACCCAATGCAGGGTTCACGTTCGTGATACCCAGCTCAGCCAGCGTCGACTCGCTTATGACGCCCAGTTGCACATTACGATTGAGCAAGGCGCTTCCAGCGGCAGCCTTCAATGTGATGGTGTGAGCTGCCGGAGTGATTCGGGGAAACTTGCTTTCTGCACCCCAGCGAGCCTCGCTCGCGGCGACGCTATTGAGAGTCATCGTGGCGTCGTCCCAGACACCAGCTTTCACGACCGCGATATCGAAAGTATGTGACGCAGATTTTGCATTGCTCCCCTCGACTACAGCCGTGACCTGCGCGTTCCCTGGCACATTGGCCTTGTAGACAAACCGTGCCCACCCATCGCCATCCGTCGTTACCCGTACTTGCACCGGACCTGGCAGAGTCTCGAATACAACGCTTGCGTTGGCCATTTCTCCCCCTGTGACAGCAGTAGCTAACCGGACTGCCAAGCGTACGGATTGTCCAACCTCAGGATCGTATGAAGCCTGCTCCACCTCGACAATCTCACCAGCCGTGGTTGTCTGCATGATTGTGTTAGACATGACTCAGTCCCTTTTCCGAAAAGTTGGAATAGATGGTTCACCGATTGGATCGGCGTCCTGAGTGCGGGAGCCAATAACCAGTACGTTGAAGGTTTCGACCTGAGGAGTAGCGTCATAAGGGCTGTCGGGCGTTGCGGAAACCTCGAACTCTCCCGGCGTCACAGCTGTGAAAAGATACCGGGCCTCACCCGACTCATCGGTGAGCACCGTTTTTTCATCGTCTGCATTTTCATAGGTCACTGACAGCTTCGAAACAGACTCCTCGGTGTAAAACGAACTAGCCATCAGATACAACCATGTTGACTGCCCCACTTCCAGATCAACATCAGGCCCTTCGGCCTGCGCCAGGATTCGGTTGTGTGCTAACGGAAGATCTAAAGACTGGAAGCCAAACCCAGCCTCATCGAGGGTAAACACAATGCCTTGCGCGCCCTTTTCGGTGCTGGCACGGGCATCGAGTTCCCACTCTTTTCCGGGGATAGGGACAGGTTCGTTATCCTTGGCCGTCAGTTTCATCTTGAGGTCGTCGCCCTCTTGCAATTTCGCAGACATGGAAAGCCCGGTCACGGGGCTTTGCGTGAATGGCGTAAATAGCAGCTTATGGCGCGCGCCGAGGCAGGCCGGTATCGACTCCCCGGCAGCCATCACCCGGTCATCGAATTTCAACTCCCCTTCCTCCGACAGAACGGTCGATATCAATCGCCCCTCCAGATCATAGGGTGGAAGCCCGTAATCCGGATCCTCTGAGTGGTGGATTACTTGCAATTGGAAAAAGGAACTGATCGGCGACGTGGAGCTGACCCTATAGATCAACCCATCCTCGGTCACTTGACGTGGGGTGATCAGATCAGGGTCAGCGTGAAACTCAAGATCAGTCCCATCCTCAGCTGACACCTTTATGGAAATGAATTCGCCTACAAGAAGGTTGTCTTTCGGTTCGATTTTCAGTGGCACTGCCTCGACATTGCGAAAACAGAGCAGACCCACACGCCCTTGCTCTCGCCCATCGAGCGTCACCGTCGCCAACTGAGTCCAGATACTCTCTCCAAACACCTTAAAGTTGTATTTGTATGTGCAATCCTCGCAATCGTAAGGACTGGCAACTCTTAAAATGATTTCAGAATCGCCTTCGAGACCTGGTTCGAACGAGGTCAGAATATTGCCGCCGGGGCCCGTCGGCTCCATGGTTTCCGGTTTGCTGTTGTCACTCCAGTAAGAGATGACATTCTGAACGCCGCCAACACCGGGCACTCGCGATTCAATTCGCGCAGACAGCCGCACGTCAGGGCCACCCGCCACAGGGAATTTCGTTAAAACCTTCGGATCGACGATGGATAACCAGTGATGACCCAGGTCCAGTTTCAGCAATGGAGACGCCAGCAGCAGCTTCGAACACCTGAGTAACAATGAGACTTCACCGTTTCTCCGGTTTTCACAAACCACTTCCAATTGCACTTTGTCCCCGTCGACAGGCTGGACCTCAGGCGTGATCGCGATGCCCACCGCCTCCGGCGTCTCGTCTCCCTGAAACTCGGTCGTCAACGAAGTTTCGTTCAATACGCCATCAGCAAACGTCGCCGTCATCACATGGCTGGCACCACGGTTGAGATAGGTTGTGTTACTCCCCCAGCTCCCCTCAGGAAGTTCGTCCAGTTGAAGCTTGAAGCTCTTCCAGGGATCACTCTGGATTGCATGGATTCTGAACGTGTGCAGGGCCTCATCCGGATGGTAGTAGCTATCGACCGATGCTTTGATTTCGTGATTGCCCGAGGCTGTCGGCAACCATGGAAAAGAAACCTTGCCGTTCGCATCCGAGTCCTGCTCCAACAACACCGTATCGCCCAGTTTGAAAGTGACCTTGCGATTGGCCAAGGGCAACCGGGTGAAGTGGCTGACTACTTGCACAATCAAAGTCACGGACTGAGCCAAGTCGATAACCGGAAAAAACCAAGGCTCCTCCACCGCAATCACGTCCAGCCAATGATGACCACAAATCACTTTCAACTCATACAGTTCAGCGGTGTATTTGCTGCGTATGGCCAGGGTGGCAATGACTTGCGTGTCTGCCCCCGTATCCTTGCAGGAAAGCTGCCAGGCATTGTCGATGGATTGTTCTTGCTCCAACATTGGCGATGAACGCAGGAGGTCATCCCGATCAGATATCGACACCAATGCTGCTTCTGTTCCGTCCCAGGCGTTGTCATCCGCCACTGTAAACTTGATCTCTTGAGTCCCACCAATGCACAGGCAGATTTCACCGAGGGCCTGAAGCACGCCGTCGACCGTCAAACCCGCCAACACCAGGTCCTCCAGCAGCAATAGAAACTGTGCGAGCGTGAAACGTACGGCACCCGGACCGATTCCTCCATTCGAAGGACTCATCACCCGGACTTCGATTTGCGCTTCACTCTCGACGAGCTTCAGTTCCTCCTCCCACTTTTTCAAAAAGACGTCTTGTGGCTCTTCTTCCGTTGGCGCCCTGAGTGAGTTGACGAGTTTGAGATCCGCCTGGCCCGATTCGGCGCCAGTGATCCGAACAGTTCCGTGCGCGCCAGGAATGAGCGCTGTGGCCTCATACCAGAAGTGAAGCCAATAGACCGCCTTGCCCTCCTTAGGCCGCGGTTTGTCTGGCAGCACTATCGTTTGCCAGCCTTCCCCCAGATTCTTGGCAACCATCAGGTGGATATCGTCATCGTGCCATTTATCAATGTTGTGATTTACCGCGCCTAAATCATTGGTTACCCAAGGATCCAGAGTATTGATGAAGCCGCCATTCACCAGAAAGTTATAGTTCATGGCCGCACCGTCCCTGCGCGAGCAGCGCCGCGCTTTTTCGGTGACTGGCGCGGTGCTGCAAGCACGGCTTCTACAGCACTACCGAAAAGCGGGCCGCCATCGCGAGCGCGATAACTCACGGTCAAAATAAAATCAGTCAAAGACCGCAGCAGGTTGAACTGGCTTTCCCGGCCAGGCCTGGGAAACGTGAGCCTGTAATTCCCATGGACACCGGTGCCCTCAAAAGGCAGGAGGCGATCGCTGGGTACCCGGTCGACAATACCGTTGTCATCCACGCCTCGAGACAGGCCTATCTGTTGATACGGCCGCAGGTTTTGCACCAACGCCCCGGGAGCCGGTTCGCCACTTTCATCGTGCAAGTATTTGAACGTGCCGATATCCGGTTCCAGCATTGTCGAACTGCCAAGTTGCATCAGGATGGCGCAAAGATTCTCGTATGGCCTCTGCAATCCTGGGCAAGTGCATGTCAGTTCCACTATCTTCCGGCAGTAGTGCTGCGGATAGTCATCTGCGAAGCGGCTTTCCTTCAACCTGAAATCCAGGCTTCCCGATCCGATGAATTTGCTCCATTCATCCTCGCCCACGAGTTGCCTGAGGGAGAACGTCTTCGTCATTTCCATCTGGCGCTCATGACGCTGGACCCGAGCGGCCGACAGTTGCAACAAGCCCATTTTCAATGCAGCACCGGACGTGAACCCATGGCGGGTGTCATTCCATGCATCGGAACGGATGATGTTGGTTTTGAAGACGCCCGTTTCATATTGCAAAGCGTGCTCGGCATTCGTACAAAGACTGACGCAAAGGTCATTGAGCTGGTAGAGCGAAGTCTTGATCTGCCCCACGATCCAGTTGCTCAGATCCGGGCCGGTGCTGCGTTCCTTGTAGAATCGGTAGATTGCCTTGGACTGGTTATTAGCTGCCTCGGACTGTTCCAGGCTAGCGCGGGCCGCCCTGATCCCGTGTTCCTGGGACACTATCTGTTCGCGCAAGACCCGTGCCTGAGCGCGGGTTTGATTGTGTTCAAGCGTCCATTCTTCCGCTCGCCGACGATAAGCCTCGTTGATGCCAGCCTCTTCGGCTTCACCTCGCCACTGCTGGGCGACCAAATGAAGCAACTGTGCGCCCGTGTAGGGAATCGCCGACAGATCAAAGCCCCCCCACGACA
Organism: Pseudomonas sp. GW822-FHT03F08; assembly: GCF_058801265.1. Classification (NCBI taxonomy): domain Bacteria; kingdom Pseudomonadati; phylum Pseudomonadota; class Gammaproteobacteria; order Pseudomonadales; family Pseudomonadaceae; genus Pseudomonas; species Pseudomonas sp. GW822-FHT03F08. The sequence goes on from NZ_JBXANC010000006.1 coordinate 281,231, forward strand.
TCCCGTACACATTGGGCACCAACCTCAGTCCCGCTCCGACGGTCTCAAGTGCTGCAGCCCCCGTAGCAATCTGACGGGCATCGCGGTTTTTCTCGATAACCTTGTTTTCGGCCTCGGAGACTCCTTCCCTGACCAGGCGTTCGTAATGCTGGACCCGTTCGTTGACCATGCTCTCACTCTGACGTAGAGAGGCGGCCGTGGCCTCAAGCTGGGCGATGGTTGCCTCGTGGATCGAACGGGTATGGTCGGCCAGCTCGATCAAGTGCTCATGTTGCAGTTCTTCTAACTTGTTGCGGTCACGCATTTCCAGCCACGACCGGAGCTGGTCCTCCTGCTGGATCAGAAACTCGACAGCGTCCCGCGCCAGCTCGTAGACCGTTTGAAATCTATAAGGCACTACCTGTACCTGCCCACCCGGATTGCGTGACGCCCCCAATGTGCCATTCCCCTGAGCAATCAGCAGTTGCCTCGGATCCCCCTTCGGTTGAAAGAGAGGAAGAGCCAGATCGTAACCGTCGATCGAGCGGTTCGAACGCAAATTGTCCAGACGCGATTTGAGTAGGTCCCACAAAGCGGCGGGCCGTTCGTTGACCCCCGCCTTGAAGACGCCGCTACCGGTCAGATCCAGACGCGGTTTGCCCTTCATCGATAAAGGTATGTCTGCCAGTGAGAGGTTGAGTCGGGCCTCGAACGCTTTGAGCGGATCCCGCCCCTTGATTGTGCTCAGCAATTGATCCAGCGTTTTCGCTTGCCAGGTACTGGCCGTATCCGTTCCTGTTTTTTCGCCGATCATTCTCCAGGCCTTGCTGTAAAGCAGCCCGGCACGAACCATGCTGTCGTAATCGAGCCGTCGGAACAGATCGTCGCCTTCGGCGATCAGGTTCTGGACGTAGTGCAGGAAGATCGCAATCATGAAGTGAATCGGCGCGCAATAACCGAGTGCATCGGGATCCGTCGGCGCCAGTTGCTCATACGAGCAATCGATATGATCGATTTTCAGCGGACGGCAGCGCCAGTAAGCCTGCCTTGCAGTCGCCTTGAGCCCCCCGCGACCTTTCGCAGTTTCAGGAGACAACGGGTGGAAGATGTACTCCAGCCAGCGTTGTGCTTCCTGATAGCGGCCCTCTTCGGACAGGCGCCAGAACACCAGATGCGGCACATGTAAAAAAAGCTCCCAGAAGTACCTGCCATTACAACCGTCGAACGGACCGTTGCGCTCGACAGTGCCATCCGGCAGAGGGTCTTCCTCGACGTGCTGGGTGTCCCAGTCCAGTAGCGCATCCACCGAAAGCGACGCGCGGCTGGTCAGAATCGCACCGATCTGGGAACCCAGTCGAAGGTGCTTGAGCGTCTGGCTCGGGTCGTTGAAGCTTAGAAATTGCGCACCTTGAGCGTTGGTCTCGCCGATGGTCGGGGTCAGGTAATCTTTGGGCTGGGCCGTTAGTTTTACGTTGAACGTCACGATCGCGCCATCCGCACTGAAGTCCACAGGGATGTCAATGTTGATAGGAAAGGTACCGCTCGAATAAACAACCCACGGCGATATGATGGTTCCGTCCAGCGGGGCGGTGAATTGCGACGGGGCAGGATCGGTCGCAGACGGATTCTGAAGGCCTATGCTGAATGGCACTGCTTCATAAAGAATTTTCTGCTCAAGCCGATTGTCATCGTTGACCTGCGCCGCACCCAGCACGTCGACGGTAAAACCGGCGCCGGCACGTATTTCCTCCGAGGTTCTTTCGACGAGATAGCGCAATGCAGAGTCTTGAAGTACTACGAGAGCTTGCGCCTCCCAGATCCCATCGCCTTCTGAGGTCTCTTTGAAGTCCGCAACTGTAAAGGAATGGACAGGCTCGTACTGGGCGTTAACCTTGGGCAGTCGTACGTTATGTGCAGCCACAGGTCTGCGCCGCGTAGTCAGGGTGATCGTGATGTACTTATCGTCTGCGTATTGGATACTGACATCGGTATAAGTGCCGGCATGCAGCGCCCTCCAACTGATCGACAAACGCTGCAAAACCCGTCCGGTCTCGCGCACCGCAGTGCAGCGACCGCGAACTCTGAGCACCTGAGACCAACTACCGTTTGTCAGCCTTTCACGGCTGAAGACAACGTCAACCTCCATACCTTGAGCGATAGGGCCAACAGGTGGAATCGCGTACTCGATTTCGATTTTCGGATAATCGGCTGGCACCACTTTCTGTTGTACGCCGTAGCGGTTTCTGAAGCGTCCAAAGACCATCGCCAGCGAGGTGGAAATGTCGCCTTCCACCTTTCGCATCAAATGATCGCGTACCTCATGTATCTCGATTCCGCCCGGAGCAGCGCTGAAATCCGCGCTGTGACGGTTGGTGTAGCACACCCGCAGCCGATCATCGTTCGGACTGCCGTCACCGTCGGAGAAAGCCGTCAGCCAACCATCAGAAACGTCCGATTCACATCTTCGGCTATGCAACGTCAACGGAGCAGACCATGTCTCGTCAACCGACTTGAATGCCAATTTAATGTTCAAGGTCCAGGGTGACTGCACCACGCCGTTGCCATCGACCTGGCGATCGATCCATTCACACCACACCAGCGCCAACTGGCCGAGCCACAGCACACAGCGGATGTCGATGACCGTGCCAGCGGTGTCGATATTGCACTTACGCCACTCATCCCAATTCGCCGGGTTGATTTTCGTGCTGTTCTCGTCCACCTCGACCTTGACCTTGCGCAGGTAATGGTCGAACGGTTGCGTGCGACTTCTTGCGACCAGAAAGTAATTCGCTTTGCGGGTTTTGGTCTCGTCGATGTAACAGCACCTGACTTCCAGATTGCTGAGCTTCTCGAAACTGCTTGTGTACGCCATCAGTGCCGCCTGTACCGAAGCGTCAGACAAGCGCCTCTGCATCACCTCACTTTCCAGTGCACGAAACAGCTCGGTTTTGTTCAGGCGCAATGGCGGCTCGATGTAGTTGGCCGCATGATCCTTGAGCAACACGTTGGCCGACCATGAGCTGTAGTTACTCAGGATCTTCCACCAGTAATCCTGGTCGTCCGGATCGAAAACAGCGTTTTTGTAACCGAGCTCCATGCCTGCGTAAACACCATGGATATACCGTTGCAAAGTGCGCACCGTCGAGGAAACTTCCGAGGCTTGTGCCTGCGCCTTGTCCTCAAGATCAGTCAGCAGCACATCGCTCAAGGTTTCCGTGGTGGGAACGGCGATGGGGACGGGCATCAGTCGGTGGCCCACCATCGTGTCGACCATTGCCTTCAGGTAACGCTCATTTAACGAAGTATTACGGGACGTAGACATTGTTTTTCTCCCTGTCACGCAATGGTGATCCGACTGCAGACGACCGTGGGCAATCGGTCAGTTCAAGCCTTGTTTGAAGGGCGCGGAGTGAGCGGTCGTTTGCGCAGGGTTCCTGGCATCACCAAAGCCTGCGGTAACTTGTCGGCATGCACACTTATCTCGAAGTCGCCGTTGCGCACGTCGCCGATCATGAGTTCGATTACGTGAGGGGCGACTCCATACGTAAAGGACTCGGCCATGGGTGGCTGGAAATCCATCCCCAGTGCTCTGGTGGAGTACTGGGAACTCCATCCCACAGCGCCGCGACTGCCATCGAGTTGTTCTGGTTCACTTGCCTCGATTTGTATGCGGTAACGCGTGCCTCTGAACAAATCGAGGCGGCCCGATCCTTCCGGAACCGGGAGGATCGTCTCGCGATTCAATTCGTCACCGTTGGGTGCCAGAGTGAAAAGAACGACGCGCCACCCGAACGCCCTGATGGCTTCAACCGAAAAACTCTGCACTTGCACCGGATGATGTTGCAGGGTCGCGGTCACCGTGTGCGTACCGGCCGCTGCTGCCTCGAACGGATAGACGGAACGACCTTGCTCATCAGTGAGGACAGTGTCGGTGACAGGGGGAACTGAATGGACCTTCCACTCGACCGGATAAAGCCCGACGGGCTTACCATCCACGCCCGACTTATCCGCCACATCCACCCACAATAAAGTGGGGCGTGCGCCGACCACCGCTATCGGGGGATTAGCCAGGAAAAGCACGATCTCGGCGGTGTCGATCACCTCGACAGTGAGCCGGACCTCGGCGTCGCTGCCCAACCTGGCGAAAATCGTCAGTGCGCCAGACGTTGAGCTGAGCACGGCAAACCGGGAGATGCCTGTTTTATCGGTGGCCACTTCATCTGTTGTCGTAGAAGGCTCCGTACGCCACGAAACGACCTTTCCATCTGAAGGCATGCCGTCAAGCCCGACGACCTTGCATCTAACCAGGAATGTGGCACCCATTCTTGCCACCTCGGTCACAAAAGGGACATCAGCGATCCGCGGCGAATCCTTGAACAGGAGCGAATCAGCGAAGGTCATGGTGTTGGAGCGATCGACAGGGCCGACTGAATACTTGGCGGTACCTGCCGACAGGCTGGATACCCACACGGCGCTTCGTCCATTCTTGTCGGTAACAGTCTGGCGTGGCCGTATCTCGCCCAGCGTGGTTCGCCACTCCAGCGGAAATCTGGCGGGACGGTTGCCGTATTTGTCGAGTATTACAGTGAACAACTCGACTTCTTCCAGCCTGCCTGCCAGAAGCGGCGGGATTGACCTGAGTCTTGAGCTCAACTCGGGCTCGGGTCTCAGGGACTCCATATCAGGGCCAATGGTGACGGTCGGACCGTGGATCGGATCGCTGAGCGGCAGGTTATAGCTGATATGGGCGGCTCCCATTGTTTTCCCGGCCTGCAACCGCGCGACCGCGCGACCCTGGTTGTCTGTCCTGACTTCGGGCGTGAGCATGACGCCGATATCGGTCTTGAACTGAATCGGTACTCCCTTGAGGGGAACACCGAAGAAATCTTTCAACTGCAGCAGAAACTCCGCCACTTCCTGATCCACGTTTGCGATAAGGTAGCGGTTGTCTACCGTGCACAAGGTGGTATAGCTCTGGCCGGCCTCGGCCGATTCCGGCTGCATTTTCAGATTGATGAAGCGGTCATAACTTTCCAGCGAATTATGCGCAGCCTTTGCGTATTGAGCCTGGGTATCCAGCGGACTCAGATTGCCAAGACTTACGGCGGCGGCTGCATCCAGTCCTTTGGCAGACAGTTCAAGCGTGCGTCGCAGCACATCCAACTCCTGTAGATTCTGTAGCAACGGAAGTTGTTCGCTGTCCTGGACCTCGCCCTTGAGATGGCTCACCACTGTCAGCACGTGCTTGATACCGCAACCGAAGAATCGGGCCAGTTTGTCCGCGGCTGCATCGCGCAATAGCCGACGCGCATCCTCGCTCAGCTCGGAATCGAAGACGTTAACCTGAATAAGATAGTCGAGTAGTTTCTCTTCCGGCTCCCGCGCCTGTTCCACCAACCGACCGAACAAGCTCAGGTAATAAAAGCTCTGGATCGAAATTTCATAGCGGTCCCCAAGGCTGAACCACTGGTGGTTTTCGTCTGCCAGGATGACCTCCAGCAACGTTGCACTCACGTTGAGCTTGCTGGCAATCCGGGCGCGACGCTCCACCTCCGCGAACAGTCGCAGAAATTGGTCCGGTTCCTCCAGCGTATTCTTCAAGACCCGGCGATTGGGCACTTCGGGCATGCTCAGCGCCTGTGACAGAAACCTGTGAGGGTGCCCCTGCGCCCAAGCCAGGATCTGGCGGGTCAGTAAAGAACTGATCTGCAGATAGACCGCAAGATTTTCTTCAACCAACGCGCGCTGCTCATCCCGACAACGCAACACGATCAACAGCAACAACGCCTTCAGCGCGTCCCTCTTCGCCTCCTGAGTCGGATCAGCCGGATCCTGATAGACAACCGATGCAACGGATTCGCATTGTTCTTCGGCGAACGCCAGATATTGCTCTTGCGTCTGGTCATACTCGCCGATCACCAGACCGTACTCGTCCACCAGCAAGCCCAGCAAAGACATCCAGTCGATGATCTGTTCGCTGTGAGGGAAACGCACCGGTGCGCCTGCCGCCAGCAATGTGGCGGTCTGTACCAACACAGGTTGCGTCTGGCTGGCCAATTGCCGGAGAAACTGCTCCTGGGTTTCACTCCAGACACTCGGGACGACAATCGGATTGACGTGTTGCACCAACCACAGCACGGACAAGTTTGACTCCTTGGCCCACTTCGAGCACTGGATCAACCCATCGATGGCGCTCAGCACATCCGCGCCTTCCGTGGACCCCGAATCGGACACCACGGGCTCGGCTGCCAATTGGGTGATCAGTCCCAGGGTTTGCGCCAGTGCCGTGTATTCGATCGGCGTCAGCTCACTCAGCCGGGCGAGCCGCACCAGCCGCCACAACGCCGACAGAGTAGGCAGGTCGCAATCCAGAGACGTCGTTTTGCCCTTGGCTTCGGCGATAACGGTACTCAGGTAACGACAGGTTTCGCCTTTAATGCGCAGCGCTGTGCAAATCTGATGCACCTTGTGCTGCTCGGCTGCGGTGACCGGAATGATCGCCAACGGACTGCCATCAATGCGCAGGGGGTCATCATTGGGAAGAAGTTCGCTGTAAACCTGATCGAAGAACGCAGAAGATCCATTCTGACCATAGACCGACAGCACATCCACCAGACCCGCGCACTCCTCGGCGGTGCAGCCGTGAACAGTGATCAGTTCCAGGAACAATCCCAGGCAGCTCAATGTGGCCGGGCGAATCCAGAGTGATGCACTGGCGCCTCCGCGATGCTCGGCATTTACTGCGGCAACAATGAGCCTGTCCACATCATGGCTCTTCAGTTTCAGGATGTAATCCAGACGCACCTTGCGGTGAATGCGCTCGGCACGGTGCTCCAGCTCAACCGTCGGGAATTCACCGATATGTGTCAGCAGATGCTTTGCATCAATCTCCCCGATAGCGCGCCCGATCGCCGGTTTTTCTCCGCCATTGACGTAACGTGCCCCGGCCACCTCCCCTGTCAGAAGCTCGTCCGGGTCGCCTATCGCAGGGACATTAGGCGACAGCTTGGGGGTAAATTTATCCCACGCCAGCAAGCTGTCCACCTCTGGCTGGGTAAGGCTGGTTGCAATCTTGAACAGCCACAGCCGCTGAAGATCCTGATTGGCGAAAATGGTCGGCCCATAGTTACGGCGATAAAAATCTTCGGCGGATTTTTGCGGTTCAGAATCGATGCACCCCGTCAGAGGATCAACCCTGTCCAAAGACAGACGGGTCGGTTCAACACTCAGCGGAAACACCGAGTCCTCAAGCTGCAACGCCATCGCTTCACGCCCCATTGGCAAGGTCAGTTGCCAGGCGGTGTGATCACGAGCACCCCGAGCACCGGGGCGTATGAAATACGGGTAATCGCTGTCCATCCAGCGAATGACTTCACCTAATGAGCCGTTTGCCATGACCTGGCCTGTTACCTGCCAGATGCCGACCGCATTCATCTCGAACGGCATGCTGAGGGGAACACGTGTGGAACCCAGAAACTCTTGAACCGTCGAGTACTCGTGAGGCAGCCTTTCCGAAAGGACCGATTCAAGTATCCGGCTGTGGATGTCGACTCGCGACTTCACCTCGTTGATGGCCGCAGGGTCAATCATCAGTTGATCGACATCCGGGCGTCGCTCTTGCAACGGAATAGCATCCGGCCCCGCGTGTTTCTCGATTTCGTCGCGGACAAACTCGCGCAGGCTGACCAGATAGGCCACCGGAGAGGCGCTGTGCTCCGGGCTGCCCTGTGGCGCCGCCTCGTCAATATTGGGGGTGAACAATTGTTCGTAGGTAGGCAAAGTCACCGCCGCCTTTTTGTCGCCTCGACGCGGCGCGGCACGCAGTTCTTGCTGGCGGTATAACCGGGTGATCTGCAGCGCCAATGCTCTGCCACGAGCCAGCATGGTCTCGGCCTGAGCCTGTGTCAGGCCCAATGCCTGCAACTCGCTCACACTGTGTTTTATCAGGTCGAATACGCTGGAAAACTCCGAAAGGTAACGATCGAATTTACGCGGCACAGACAAGCGTTTCTTGCCTTGGCCCAGCACGGCCCTGACCAGTTGATGCACGGGGCTCGTTTGCGATGCTTTCATTCAGGCGCTTCCTCTTGAATGGAGAAACAAATGCCACGGACGCGTGAGTGGGCTTTTGTTGGTTTCAAGTGATTTAGCGCTGAGCTGGATAAAATGACCACTGTCAGATCTGACAGGTTTTATGACCGTTTGTCGGGTATTGGAGGTTGCGTGAGTATCTGAAAAAAGGCCCTCGATGGAGGGCCTGAAAAGTTCAGTTCGAGCGTTAGCCAATATCCACTACGTCGAGCTCAAGAGGTGTCATCCAGCCGGTCACGATCCCTTCTTTTTCGGTCTTGCCTCGCACCACGTACCGACCAGGCGGCAAGTCATACAGCGGTATCACACAGAGTCCGGACGCATCGGCAAAACCGGTGCCGATTTTATTGGTGGTCAGTTCCGGAAAGAGCGACACCATTGACCCCGGCATGGCCGTCAGATAGATCACTGGATTGGGGGAAACATAATCCCTGTTCATCGGATCAACAGCGATCGGCGGATAAAGGGTTCGGCCGGAGACCGAGAATTGGGTAGCCTCGCTTGACCAGTCGGAAACATGGTCGCCCAGATACTGCCGAGCCCTAACGGTGTGGGGATCCGTCTGCACCGCCAGATCGATAGCACAACGCAACGACCAGTCACCTCGTGCATCGACTGTTGCCTCACCTAGAAACGTCTCGCCCTCAAACACCTTGACTACAGCACCTGAATAGCCCGTTCCTCGAAACCCGGGCCGAATTTCGAGTGGCAGTGTTGTGTCGGGAGGCGGCTCCAGAAAGATTGGCGTTCCGAAATCTAGTGGCACTTCCACCACTTCTACCGTTCGATCAGGAACCATCCAATCTGAATCAAATCCATCACGGGACTGCCACACCGAGATTACAAAACTCCCTGTCGCAATGTCTTTGTTCAAATGCCCACTCCAGTTCCCGGCGCGGCCCACCAAAAACTCTCCCAGCACATCAGACCCTACGCCGCGCCGGTAGACCCGAACCAATGCACCGGCCAATCCTCTCCCGGACACTAGGGTTCTGCGACTTACCTTTTCCCCCTCATGCGGGTAAATCAGAGTCGGTGCAGGGAAATGGAGGGCTACCGACTTGACCTCAAATCGCTCGCTCTTGCGCCACTCTGAATGCTGACCGTCGAGGGTGTCGCGCATTTGAACCCAGGCCCCGCCCTCGGCCAACGCGACTGTACTTTGCACTTCCCAGTAACCATCGACATTGGCCACAGTCGTCGCCAACACGATCTCGCTGTTGAACCACTGGGCAATGGTGACCGTTGCTTGCGGCCTGACCAGCCCGGCAAAAACCGGCTTCGTTCCGGTTCTGTCACCTGCCTGTGGCTGTGTGAAGTGCTGGGGTGCATGAAGCAATTTTGGAATGATCGGTTCGGACACGTCGGAATCCAGACCCGCACCGGCTCGTGCAATGGCAGCGAGGGTGTTGCCGGCGACCATATTGTGCTGAAGGTTCGTCGTCCATTGACCGTGTTCGTTCGCGGTGACGGGAGGAAAGTTGTGCGGCGCTCCCAACCGTCTGACAATCACCTGATCCCCTGGGAAAGCGCCGACTCCGGAGACCCGCATTTGACGACCGAAGTTCTGATTCGTCAGGGGCGAATCAATCTTCAGTTTCTCAGGTACCACGATCACGTTGCGAGTGGTCGGTGCGCTGAGATCAATACCGTCACGAATATAAACAAGCACCGCTTTAGGCCCTACGCCCAGCGTGATACCGGACGTGCCCCAGGCACCGTTGGTTATCGCAATATTGTTGCGGAGCAGCGTGGTTTCAAGCCACAACTCGACGGTACCGCTCTGTGCAGTCGTTGTGCCGCTGAAAACCGATACTCGCGGCGTTCTGCCGCCCTCGGCCGGTACGGTAACGTCGGCGGTCGGTACGCCGAACTTCACCGCCACACGATCACTCTCGATCGATGCGTTCGCAGGGTTATTCGACTCGTACTGCACGGCATACAAGGTCTGGTCACCCGCGGCTTGCTTCAACAGGGTTATATCAAAGGTACCATCGTGCTTCACGTCGTCTGCGCCCAACTCCTGATTGCCGATGGTCGTGCGGATTATGACCCGGCAGCCCGGCCAGCCTTTGCCGGTGATGGTCGCGATGAGGGGAACCGAGCCAGAGGTTTCGATTTTTGGCTGCGGCGTGCGAACGGTGAGCGATTGTGTGGAGGCAGTTGAGGTTTGCCCGCCGAATTCCGCCGTCACGCTGACCGTGTAAGTACCAGGTTCCCAGTCCGACGTCGCGTTCAAATAAAAACTGGCACCTATTGTAGTAGCGGCTTGAGCAGTTCCTCCATTGACACTGACTTTGACCACCGAGCCTTTCCACATGGTGCCGCCGATCCGCGGACGTTGGTCGGTGGGTGCGGTGATGGGGGTGAGCACGGGCGGGGGTGACGGGATGATTACAGCAGGCACGTTCGCAGGTAGCGAATAGAGATTATTGACCCACATCTTGGCGGTTAATTGATTGTAGGTTCCTGGGTCAAAGTCGAGGGTGGAAACAATGGACCACGCCTGGTTTGTGACGGTACCGGCAGGTACCCCGGGACGCATGTCCACGCCGTTGTTGAATATGACCACCACTACCTGACTCGTGCCCCAGTTCTGCCCAAGACCCGAAAACTTCAGTTTGTGGCCGTCTCGAGTGCCGGTCAGTTGTGTGGGCGCGGGTGTCGGGACTTTAGTCTGTAACTGAACCCACCCATCACTGTAAATACGCGCTGGCGGAACACCGAGAACACTTTGCCGACAGCTGTATGTCAATGTTCCCGGCAGCTGAGTTAGTGGTACATCGTATTCAAATGTACCGTCACTTTTTATGGGGACACTGAATAATGGAGTAACACCGTTCCCGGGCTGATGAAAGTGGAGTTCTCCACCCTTGAATCCGGTGCCATGCAGTCTGACCCGTTCGCCTGTGGTGGTGGAGGTCACCGTTGGCGGGTTTGGTTTGACATTGAATGTGACGGCCTCGCTACGCCCGGACCCCTTGCCTGAATGGAACTGCTCTACGGTGAGCGCGTGAGCGCCCGGATCCAGATTGGTTGTCGTGATGGAAAACGTATCCGTTGTCGCCGCCACCGCCGTTCCCACTGCCGTGTTAGAGGCGCCTATGTAGGCAATCAGAGTGGCACCGGATAGACGGTTACGGCCTGTCAGTGTGAAGCCCAGCGGTACAGTCAATTGGGTGTTGGTAATGACCGGATAACCCAATATCTGAATGGTGTAATGATTGGTGTAATTCTGCGCGCCATCGATTTCAGCCGTCACCGACAAATTGCCACTGCCCAGAGTCAGGTTTGCCAGCGCAGATGCCTGCCAACTGCTTCCTGCTCCTGTATTGGCCGAGACAGACAGGGGAGTTCCGACGCCTCCCAGGACAACTTTCATTGAAGTACCGGGCCCGGCGATTCCACTGAAGGCGAGATCTTTTAAAGGCACGATTTCGCCCGCTGCCGGTGAAGTAAGAGCCGCCCGATACAGTTCAAAACCGTTGGAATAATCGGAGACCGCCAAACCAGAAAACTGGTTGGAATTAATACTCAATAAATTTACTTGAGGAGGAATTTGAAGATCAGCAGACCATGTTTTGTCTTGATAATTAATGATTGCGCTAGCTTTCTCATAGTCGAAACTTCTATAAACGTGCAAGGTGTACCCGGGAATTCCTCGAGTACCGGTTACACGCACTGGTGAGGCGGAAAAATTCTTGATCGGGTTGATGCTGGGCGAGTGAGGTTTGAAGTGTACTGTCAAAGACCCTGTCAGCCAGACATCCGATACATCCGCTCTGTCGTACATGTAACCAAATCCGATTGTTACGCTCTTGGTATCGGCTGGGATGCTTTTACCTCCACTGATGGGCTCCCAATTGCCAGTCTGCCTGGCATTGTCATTCGTCAACTCGGTCGGATTCCATTCACTCCCCGTCAGGGCAACATGCATCCATACGTTTCCTGAGGTCCTGCCATTGCTCTTGGCTTTGTAGTGCGTCGCATTGCATGTGAGAGATCGACCATCCTCATGGTACGAGTACTCAACGCGCAGATACGCCCAATATCCGTCTTTTTCGGCATAGATATCGTGCGTGATCAATACACCATTCTCTGTTTGCTCTATCGCTACTACAGTATTTCCAGGTTCGCCAGTTACCTCTTGGTCATGTGGTGACTCGCCCGTAGCCTCATCTCCAACATCATCTGATGTATTCATAACTGGCTCCATGGTGGTTAAAGGTGTTAATTCACGCACAAACATTTGCCCATCCATTGAATCCAATACCTTGAAGCGCAACACCTGACACTTCTGACAGTCCCGACAAACGGTAACTCTTCCCACAGCCCGGTCCGGCAGCGTCCTGCAAGTCGTAACAACGGGCTACGACGCCTTGTGCCATTGCCTACAAATCCCTCAGAATCCGCCGGCTTGTGCGCCTTGGCGTTGCCCCGTAACTTGATCCCCGTCGCTGCCAATCAGCGGCCGGGTTTAGTCGCCCGGGGTCTCAGTACGTTGCGCATAAGCGTCATCCAGTCGGGTATTCCCTATCCCCGCACTCGATGGTGGCTGTTCGCAGGGCGCCCTCGGGCGCACCGGTACGTACTCCCGGTCGACTAACCTGCTTACAGCCGCCACCCTTTTTCTCGTTTAGTCGCGAGCCAGATGGTGGCCCTAACGACGAGTACGAAATACATGAAAAAGCCAGTTCCAAATCCCCCTGCGGACACCGATCCAAAGGACCCGACCGATCAACCCGATCCGGTCTCCCCCTACGCTTCAATCGATTCAAGAAAACTCCACGACGCAGCCCACAAGGCCCTCGACTTCTACCTCAATCCCTCGCCCGAAAAACCGCGCAACTCCGTGGATCGCGGCATGCAGATGTTCAAGGTTGATCCCGAGATCAACTCCGAGGCGATCGCCATCCAGACCTACGAGACCTTCTCGTCGGTGAGCATTCTCTTGCTGGACCTGGCCGACAGCCTGGACGACAAGCCGCGGCATCTGGCGATGGCGATCTATCAGTTGAGCGAGATGGGGTTGTTGCTGGCGGAAAAGACGCTGGATAACGAGCGGGCGATTGCGATAGGCGCGTAACGAAAAAGGGTCATGACCTGCGGCAGGTCATGACCCTTTCGTTTAGTCAGGCCGAAGCCGGCAACGGCTGAAAACTGAAGTACTGCTTCAATGCCTCGACCAGTTGCCCATATTCGGGCGGCGTCCGGTACAGGCTGAAGCCGGCGTCGTAATGTTGAGGGGTCGCGTCTTCGTGGCACCACAGGCAGCACGCCGTCAGGTCGATGACCTGCTGGCAGCCCTCGCCCAGGGGAATTTTCAGGCGCAGTTTGAATTCGGCACCGATCATCATCGGCAACTGGCTGATGAGCATCAAACCGTCTTCAGAGACGTTGCCCAAAAAGCCGATGGGTTTGTCGGTGACGCTGTTGAACACTCGCAGAAAATACGGCAACTGGTGCCGTTCGATTCGACGGTCGGTAAACATGAGCGTATCGCCATGCCAGGCCCGAGGATTGGGCCGCACTGTGCTTCGGAACGAACCTGCCCGACAGGTCCGCTCTCCCCGCTTCCGGTGTGGCGCTTGCCACGTACTTCTTATGCCAGTCGCAGGTGTTGCGCCGGTACAGAGTGCATCTGCACCGGTGTCTGTGGACTATAGCTCAGGTTGTACAGGGATCCAGCTTTTGTATGACAACCGCCATCAAAAGCGGGTTGGACGTACAACGGCCGCTGCGCTGCGGGTCGGGTAATGACCCAGGCTCTGCAAGGTTTCCAGACGCGCACGGGCGCGGTAGGCGTATTCGCTGTTGGGGTACGAGGCGATGATGAACTGATAGGTCTGCGCTGCATCGACAAACATTTTCTGCCGTTCCAGGCACTGGCCGCGCATCATCGACACTTCCGGCCACACGTAAGGGCGGGCACGGCTGGCGCGTTCGACCTTGGACAGTTCGAGCATCACCTGCTCGCAGTTGCCCCGGTCGTAGGCGCTGTAGGCGTTGTTCAAATGATGGTTCATCGACCAACGGGTACAACCCGTGGCGCTGACAACGGCGAGGGCAAGGGCGGCAATGGGCAACAATCGCATGGGGGAGTCTCCTGTCTTGTGCATTGTATCGACCTGCCGCCGGAAATCTTCAATGCACGCTGTCGTGTCGAGGGTCCCTTTTGCTGCCAATCGAGCTGCCGTCTCATCCCAAATTGATGTTCACAACCTCCGAGCGGGGGGAGACAACAGTGCCATCTTTGGTCTTTTCGACCATATAGAAACCAAATTTACGAAGGTCAATGTGGCTTTGCCACTGGCCAGTGTCGCCAATTGCCTGCCCAAAAATCGGATTCAGTGAGTCTTTTGTGCTGTAGCAAACCGCCACATTTCCTGGTGTGCCAGTTCCTCGCACGGCAAAAAACACTCCGGGAGTAGACCCGTTCGATGGCTCCAAAACATGGGGAGGCTCATTTTTCACCTGAGTATCGTTTTCGGTGGTCATATCATTTACCTCGGAGGCTCGCCAACCATTGGCGAGATCGGTTTCTTATACCGATCCGAAAAAACCACGCCACCTGTTAGAAATAACAGTCTCGACGAGCGGTCGGCTCGTAGCGAACCAATGTTCAAAAATGTTCGTTTCAAGAAAGAAACCAATAAGTAGTGCAAACGAACAATGACTACACCCATCGAGCGTAGTAGCCTCTGCGAGCGCTTGAACCTGAGGAGTCTTTGCATGTCCGTCCGTCGTACCAAAATCGTCGCTACCCTTGGCCCGGCCAGTAACTCGCCGGAAGTTCTCGAACAGCTGATTCTGGCTGGCCTGGACGTCGCCCGTCTGAACTTCTCCCACGGCACCCCCGACGAGCACAAGGCTCGCGCGAAGCTGGTGCGTGACCTCGCTGCCAAGCACGGCCGCTTCGTCGCCCTGCTGGGTGACCTGCAAGGCCCGAAAATCCGTATCGCCAAATTCGCCAACAAGCGCATCGAGCTGAAGATCGGTGACAAGTTCACCTTCTCCACCAGCCATCCGCTGACCGAAGGCAACCAACAGGTTGTCGGTATCGACTACCCGGACCTGGTCAAGGACTGCGGCGTGGGCGACGAGCTGCTGCTCGACGACGGCCGCGTGGTGATGCGCGTTGATACCGCGACCGCCACCGAACTGAACTGCACCGTGACCATCGGCGGTCCGCTGTCCGACCACAAAGGCATCAACCGTCGCGGTGGCGGCCTGACCGCTCCGGCCCTGACCGAGAAAGACAAGGCCGACATCAAGCTCGCCGCGGAAATGGAAGTCGACTACCTCGCCGTGTCCTTCCCGCGTGACGCCGCCGACATGAACTACGCCCGTCAACTGCGCGACGAAGCCGGCGGCACCGCTTGGCTGGTGGCGAAGATCGAACGCGCCGAAGCCGTGGCCGACGACGAAACCCTCGACGGTCTGATCAAGGCTTCCGACGCCGTGATGGTTGCCCGTGGTGACCTGGGTGTGGAAATCGGCGACGCCGAGCTTGTGGGCATCCAGAAGAAAATCATTCTGCACGCACGCCGCCACAACAAGGCTGTGATCGTGGCGACCCAGATGATGGAGTCGATGATCCAGAACCCGATGCCGACCCGCGCCGAAGTGTCCGACGTGGCCAACGCCGTGCTCGACTACACCGACGCCGTGATGCTGTCCGCCGAATCCGCTGCCGGCGCTTATCCGCTGGAAGCCGTACAGGCGATGGCGCGCATCTGCGTCGGCGCTGAAAAGCACCCGACCAGCAAGACCTCCAGCCACCGCATCGGCAAGGAATTCGAGCGCTGCGACGAGAGCATTGCGCTGGCGACCATGTACACCGCCAACCACTTCCCGGGCGTGAAAGCGATCATCGCGCTGACCGAAAGCGGCTACACCCCGCTGATCATGTCGCGTATCCGTTCGTCGGTGCCGATCTACTGCTTCACCCCGCACCGCGAAGCCCAGGCCCGCGCAGCGATGTTCCGTGGCGTGTACACCGTGCCGTTCGACCCGGCTTCGCTGGCCCCGAACGAAGTCAGCCAGAAAGCCATCGACGAGCTGGTCAAGCGCGGCGTTGTGCAGAAGGGTGACTGGGTCATCCTGACCAAGGGCGACAGCTACCACACCACCGGTGGCACCAACGGCATGAAGATCCTGCACGTGGGCGACCCGCAGGTCTGAGTGACCGGTTGCTGAAAACGAAAAGCCCCGCCATGTGAATGGCGGGGCTTTTTCATTTCAGGACTTTCAATGCCGCTTGATAAACCCGGTCAACGCCGCCAACGCCTCCGGCGAGCGCAGCCGCTGGGTGAACAGCGCGCCCTCTTCCTCGATCACCTTGCGGATCAACTCGCGATCCGGCGCGCGCATCAACTGTTTGCTGATGCGCACCGCCTCGGCCGGCAGCTCGTCAAACCGCAGTGCCATCTCCCGCGCCTTGGCCAACGCAGCTTCGCCACTGCCCAGTGCCTCAGTCGCGATCCCCCACTGCGCCGCTTGCTCACCGGTAAAGCCTTCACCGAGCAGCAACAGCTCCGACGCTTTGGCCTGCCCGAGCAAACGCGGCAGGATCAGGCTGGAACCGAACTCAGGGCACAACCCGAGATTGACGAACGGCATGCGCAACCGTGCATCCCGCGCCACGTACACCAGATCGCAATGCAACAGCAGCGTCGTGCCAATCCCCACCGCCGCCCCGGCCACGGCGGCGATCACCGGTTTGCGGCATTCGAGGAGTTCAAGCATGAAGTGAAACACCGGGCTGTCGAGGTCGCTCGGCGGTTGCTGGATAAAGTCGGCGATGTCGTTGCCGGCGGTGAAGCACTCGGCGCTGCCGGTGATCAGCACCGCGTTGATCTCGGGGTCTTGATTGGCCTGCTTGAGCGCCTCGGCCAACTGGCTGTACATGGCGCGGGTCAGGGCGTTTTTCTTGTCGGGGCGGTTGAGGCGCAGGGTCAGCAAACCGCGTTCGCGGTGCAGCAGGATGGCTTCGGGCATGGCAGGTCTCGCGTCTGAAGAATCAGCGCTCAACCACGGCTCAGGAAGACATCGGCCAGCAGTTGATTGCGCGGCAGTCCGGCCAGGAACAGACGCTTGGCAAACGCGTCAACGCTGGCAGTCGAGCCGCAGACTAAGGCCAGCGTTTGTCGGGAGACAAGGCGCAGTTGCGCCAAAGCGGCCGGCAACTCGGCCGCCGTCCACAATTCGACGCTGAGGTTTTCCCGCTGCGCGGCCAGTGCTTCAAGGGGTTTGGCCAGGTAATGCCCGTCGGCATCATGGGCCAGATGAATGACGCGAATGGCGCCCCGATGATCCTGACGCAAGGCTTCGCGCAACACACCGAACAAGGGGCCTAGTCCGGTGCCCGCCGCCAGTAGCCACAGCGGCCGGTCGTGCCAGTCCGGGTCGTAATGCAACGCACCGCCGCGCAGTTCACCGAGGCGGATCGGGTCGCCGATCTGCAAGCGGCGCGCGGCATCGCTGAATTCACCGGGCTGGCGGCAATCGAGGTGAAATTCAAGAAAACGGTCTTCTTCCGGCAGGCTCGCCAGCGAATACGGCCGCGCAACGTGGCCGGCCCACAGCACCAGATGCTGGCCGGCGCTGTAGCGCAACGGTCGCTGGGGTGTCAGGCGCAACCGCAGCACGCTGTCGCCGAGCCAGTCCAGCGCTTCGACCGAGGCCGGGCGACCATCGGTGACGGGATCGAAGGTATGCACCTGCAAGTCCTCGATCACCTGACACTGACAGGCCAGGCGCCAGCCCTGATCACGCTGTTCGGCGCTCAAGGCATCAGGCCGACTGTCGGCGGGCAAGCCCTGCACGCATTGCACCAGACACGCATGGCAACTGCCGGCGCGGCAGCTGTAAGGCACCGCCACACCGTTCTGATTGAGGGCATCGAGCAGGTTGCTGCCCGCCGCCACCGACCACTGTCGTTCACCGACCCGCAGTTCAGGCATCGACTTTCTCCCACGCGGCTGCGCAACGGTTGCGCCCGTCGCGTTTGGCCCGGTACAGCGCCTGATCGGCGCGCTGCAAGGCGTCATCCAGATCATCGCCCAGTTCCAGCAGGGTCATGCCGGCAGACAGGCTAAGGTTTTTCACATTCAGGCCCACCAGTTCAACGTCGGTGAAGGCGATGCGCAGCCGTTCGCAACAGGCGGTCAGCCGCTCGGCGTTGCAATCGGGCAGCAACACCACGAATTCTTCACCCCCATAACGGGCCAGCACATCACCGTCACGCAGACAGGCACCGGCCACTCCGGCGAAGGCTTGCAGCACCTGATCGCCGGCTGCATGACCGTGTATATCATTGATGCGTTTGAAATGGTCGAGGTCGATCAGCGCCAGACCGTGCACCACGTCGGCTTCCATCGCGTTCAATTCGCGGGTGGCCAGGCGCAGGAAATGTCGGCGGTTGAACAGCCCGGTCAGTTCGTCGGTGGCCACCAGGTCTTCGAGCTGGCGCATCATCCCGCGCAGGGTGTCCTGATGCGCCTGCAAGGCAAACCGGCGCTGGCGCATGCGCTGGCGCGAGGTCTGGACGAAACGTGCGTAAATCACCAGCCATGCCAGCACGATCAACAGAATGCACGCCTGCAACGCGGAGAGCGCCGGATCGTGCAAGCGGAAGTGATAACCGTCCCACAGCGTGATGGCGCAGAAGCTGAAGAACACCAGCATCGCGCAGCGCACAAAGGCCCGCCGCGACAAATGGAACAGGCCGAACAGCAGGATCAGCACATAGAAGACCAGAAACTCGCCCCGCGCTTCTTCCAGATGCGCGATCAGCCATGTCTGCCAGCCGAGGCCGAGCAGCACTTGCGCTTCGGTCAGGCTCGGGTCGGAGAACCGCAGGTTGGCGCCTGAGAAAAACACCGCGAACAGGGTCGCCTGGCTGATGACCACCAGGGCGCTGCCGACGGCAACGCCTGTCAGCGAATCTTCGTAGTGTCCGGTGAAATACGCCAGCCACAGCAGCAGCAAGGCCAATCCATAGGTGGCTGCAGCGAGGGCGAAGCGTTTGAGCAAAAGACGTTGAATGGCGTTATGGGTCAATCGTTGACTCACCGTGCGATAAGAGGCTGACCGAGTGTCCTACTCTACAGACCGGCTGCCACTTTAGTGGCGTAGTCGATAAATGACCATTGATTTTCGGGCCGGATAATTGGCGTCAAAAAAGCCCTTGGGCCCGTCCCTCCCGGGTTCCCGGAGCGCCCGCCAATAGCGCCGGCCGCGCGTGATTTTTTGTCGGCCTTCGCCGTCCGCAAACAGCGAACCGGACGCAGCGCTTGCAGACCACATCGACCAGCTCCCGCCATGCGACCAACGAATGACTACCGGCGCGTGTCACCACCAGGGAGGCGCGGTATACTGCCGCGCCTTTTTAGCGTCGCGCCAGCAGCCCCGGCGTGCCTTGAAAGGTGTCTGCGACCGACCGATGCACCCAAGCCGCAGGCACCTTATTGAATGTTCCCGTCTTTTAGAGGAGCGCGACTCATGACCGTGATCAAGCAAGACGACCTGATTCAGAGCGTTGCCGACGCCCTGCAATTCATTTCCTACTACCACCCCGTGGACTTCATCCAGGCGATGCACGAAGCCTACCTGCGCGAAGAATCGCCAGCGGCCCGTGACTCGATGGCGCAGATCCTGATCAACTCGCGCATGTGCGCCACCGGCCACCGGCCGATCTGCCAGGACACCGGTATCGTGACCGTGTTCGTGCGTGTGGGCATGGACGTGCGTTGGGATGGCGCGACCATGAGCCTGGACGACATGATCAACCAAGGCGTGCGCCAGGCTTACAACCTGCCGGAAAACGTCCTGCGCGCTTCGATCCTTGCCGACCCGGCGGGCGCTCGTAAAAACACCAAGGACAACACCCCGGCGGTCATCCACTACTCCATCGTCCCGGGCAACACCGTGGAAGTGGACGTGGCGGCCAAGGGCGGCGGTTCCGAGAACAAGTCGAAAATGGCCATGCTCAACCCGTCCGACTCGATCGTCGACTGGGTGCTGAAGACCGTTCCGACCATGGGCGCCGGCTGGTGCCCACCGGGCATGCTGGGCATCGGCATCGGCGGCACCGCCGAGAAAGCCGCTGTGATGGCCAAGGAAGTGTTGATGGAATCCATCGACATTCACGAGCTCAAGGCCCGTGGCCCGCAGAACCGCATCGAAGAAATGCGTCTGGAGCTGTTCGAGAAGGTCAACCAGCTGGGCATCGGCGCCCAGGGCCTCGGTGGCCTGACCACCGTGCTCGACGTGAAGATCATGGATTACCCGACCCACGCCGCCTCGCTGCCGGTGTGCATGATCCCGAACTGCGCCGCCACCCGTCACGCGCACTTCGTGCTCGACGGTTCCGGCCCGGCCTCGCTGGAAGCGCCACCGCTGGACGCCTACCCGGAAATCGTCTGGGAAGCAGGTCCGTCGGCCCGTCGTGTCAACCTCGACACCCTGACCCCGGAAGACGTGCAGAGCTGGAAGCCGGGCGAAACCGTCCTGCTCAACGGCAAGATGCTCACCGGTCGCGACGCCGCGCACAAGCGCATGGTCGAGATGCTGAACAAGGGCGAAACCCTGCCGGTGGACCTGAAAGGTCGCTTCATCTACTACGTCGGCCCGGTTGATCCGGTCGGTGACGAAGTGGTTGGCCCTGCTGGCCCGACCACCGCCACGCGGATGGACAAGTTCACCCGTCAGATCCTCGAGCAGACTGGCCTGTTGGGCATGATCGGCAAATCCGAGCGCGGCCCGACTGCGATCGAAGCGATCAAGGACAACAAGGCTGTGTACCTGATGGCCGTCGGCGGCGCCGCTTATCTGGTGGCACAAGCGATCAAGAAGTCCAAGGTACTGGCGTTCGCCGAACTGGGCATGGAAGCGATCTACGAGTTCGAGGTCAAGGACATGCCGGTCACCGTCGCGGTGGACAGCAAAGGTGAATCGGTCCACATCACCGGTCCTGCGATCTGGCAACAGAAGATCAGCGAGAGCCTGGCGGTGGAAGTGCAGTAAGCGCTTCATCCGTTGGTAAAAAGGCCGGGCAGTCAGCAATGATCGCCCGGCCTTTTTTTCGTCTGCCATAAAGTGCAGGCGCCGGCACCTGTCAGATCTGACAGGTGCCGGGCTTGATCCGCTCTGTTAGCGTGAAACCTCGACGTCCACAGGTTGCGTTGACATGGCTCTTGATGCGGATGCACTCGTCACTCCTCCTTCCATTGCCAAGACGGCGTCCATTGCCACCAACGGACGCAGTTGGGGGGAGATCGGTGCGACCGGGCAACGGTCTTACACCTTGCCATTACCGATCCTGAACGCACGCACGCTCAATCCCGAGTTAGATCTGGTCTACGACGGTAATTCCGGCAACGGCAAATGCGGCCTTGGCTGGGATCTGCCGTATTCCTCCATCTCCCGCAAGACCAGCAAGGGCGTACCGAAATACGCCGCCGACGACGTCATGCAGGCGGACGGTACCGACCTTCGACCCGAGCGGACAACTCGCGGAAAGATCAAGGTAACCCGGCGTACACGAGGCAAAGGCCGGCGGGCCAGAAAGCTTTCCGTGGTGCGTTACATCCCACGCCTGGAAAGCACGTTCGACCGCTATGAACTCTGGACACCTGTCGACGGTAACCCCTTCTGGGTGGTATCCCGCGCCGACGGCTCGCAGCATTGCTACGGCAACACCCCGGCCTCATGCATTTACGACCCAGAAGACCCGACACGCATCGCCGCGTGGCTGCTGGTGGAAGTCAGGAACGCGGTGGGGGAAAACATCTTTTTCGAATACAAGGCCGATGACAAAGTCGCCGACGCACGTTTTGATTATCAGGCCCAGCGTTATCTGCGGCAGGTCTGCTATTGCAACAAGACAGCCAGTACAGGCCTGTATTGTCTGGATCACGCGCAACCCGAATTACTCGACTGGCTGTTCCGACTGATCGTTGACTACGGGGAGCGTGTCACCCGGCGAGAGGCGATCCCATCCTTTTTAGCCCCGGAACATAGATGGTCGCTTCGCAGCGACCCGTTTCGCAACCATCGTTTCGGTTTCGAGGTAGGCACCCGGCGCCTGTGCCGGCAGTTTCTGTTGTTCAACCACATCGGCCCCGATCCGGTACTGGTCAATCGCCTGTTGCTGGAACACGAAACCACGCCGCTGAATTACAACCAGCTGAAAGCCGCGCATTACATGAGTTACGACGCCGCCGGCCGGGTCAAGCACTCCCCTCCGCTTGAGTACTTTTATGAAGCGTTCAAGCTCAATACCTTTCCCCAGACGTTCCTGGCGCTAGATCATATGCCCGGCCTCAACGACGGCCAGCCCTATCATTGCGTCGATCTCTTCGGCGAAGGCGTGCCCGGAATTCTCTGCCAGTACAACAACGCCTGGTATTACCGAGAGCCCATGCGCGGCACACCCGGCACGGACGAAATCATCTATGGTCCCTGGACCTTGCTGCCACTGATTCCGAACGCCGACAGCAGCAAACCGGTGGTGCAGATCCTCATGGACCTCACCGGCGACGGGCGTCTGGACTGGATCGTCGCGCAACCCGGCGGCAGTGGTTATTACACACTCAACCCGGATGGCACCTGGTCGCCGTTCAAACCATTCAGCCAGTTTCCCGTGGAATTTTTTCATCAGTTGGCCCGACTGGGTGACTTGAGCGGGGACGGGCTGAACTCCACGGCCCTGATCGGTCCGACCAGCGTGCGGGTGTATGCCAACCTGCGGGAAAAAGGCTTTGCTCCCGGCCAGGATGTGCCCCACGCCCCGGACAGATTGCCGCTGTTCAGTGACGCCCGTAGCGAACTGGTGTCGTTCAGCGGCATGGGCGCCAGTGGCATGGAGCTGTGCCGGATTCGTCATGATGAAATTCGCTGCTGGATCAGTCTGGGTCATGGCCGGTTTGGAGAAGGTTTCAAGCTGAGCGACTTGCCGTTCAACTATGGCGAGTTCGACGCTGACCGGGTCCGCATTGCCGATCTCGACGGCTCCGGTGCACCTGCCTTCATTTACCTTTCCTCGGATTACTTCGAAATCTGGTTCAACCACGGCGGCAATGGCCTGGCCTCGACGCCGGTGCGCGTTCCATGGCCCAGAGGCGTGCGCTACGACAACCTCTGCCAGGTCACCTTCGCCGACCTGCAAGGCCGGGGTTGTGCCAGCCTGCTGCTGACCCTGCCGCACATGAAACCGCAGCATTTTGTTTATCACTTCGTCAGCGAGCGGCCGTACCTGCTTACCGGTTGCAATAACAATATGGGGTACAGCGCGACACTGAGTTATCGCAGCAGCGCACAATTCTGGCTGGATGAAAAACGCCGGGGATTGGTCGCCCGCAGAAAACCGGTGTGCCATTTGCCGTTTCCGCAAATGGTGCTTGGCTGGTTGCAGCAGGACGACGAAATCACCGGCAGTCAGCTGAAGCAGTCATTCGAATACCGTGAAGGTTATTACGACGGCAGGGAGCGAGAGTTTCGTGGATTCGGGCAGGTCTGTCAGATCGACAGCGAACTGGAACCGGGCACGGCCAAACGTGGCCATACGCTGCCGAAATTGACGACGCACTGGTTTCACACCGGACAAAGCATCGATCCCGTCTTGAAAGCTGTCTGCGAACTCGACGGTGAAATCACGCCACTGGGGCCCACAGTCGTTTCAGCGTTCGACGCCAAACGCCGCAAGGAACGAATTCGTAAACGGCGCAAGAGTGACGATCCCGAAATCGCCTACGCCCTGGCCGGCCGTCTGCTTCGCACCGAGATCTGTCAGGCGGACGACCCCGCCCCCGTTCGACTGTTTTCCCTGAGCGAATTTCGCTATCTGGTTCGGGTGGCAGACGAAAGCCCGTCCAGCCTGCTAGTGCTGGAACTGGAAAACCGCAGCCATCAATACGAACGCTTCATGGACGACCCACGCGTTGAACACACGGTCAATCTGGCATGGGACGTATTCGGTCATCTGATTCACGGTGTCACGGTCGCCTGTGCTCGCCGCCGCACCGAGACTGATGAACCGCCCTTCGATCCAGAAGATCAGCGGTGCGCCTGGGTGGACAGCTTCGATGAGCAACAGCAGTTCTTTTATCTGACGGAAGCCCTCGCCGGGTTCACTCACCTGACCGATGAAGGTCATTGGTTGCTCGGCCTGCCCTGGCGCCAGCGCAGCAATGCACTGATGCTACCCAAGGGAGCACTGCCGGGCGGGCTGCGCTCAGCGGACATCAGTTTCGAAAACTTTGATCGACATAAAGACAGCCCTGAATGGACAGCCGCGCGCGAACTGACCTCGCTTTCGCAACAAACGTATCAGGAGGAGGCCGGCAAGATGTGCTACCCGCCGTTGCCGGGGCCGACCGAGCAGGCCGTGTTCGATAAAGACGCGTTGGAGGCCTACCGCGACGTCCCGATTGTCATCCGGGATGAGCTGAAAAAAATCGGCTACACCCCCATGAAGCTGTTCTTCCCGACGGACCCGGCACAGGACCTGCTGCTGAACCTGTGGTCAGCCTGGAGCGGCCTTTTCACCTACGCCGACGCCAGCGGTTTTTACCACGTCACCGCAGTACGGCAGACCACCAGTCATGGTAAAACCGATATCAAATGGGATGCCAACCATCTCCATGTCATTGCCATCAGCCAGCCGGACCGCTGCGTCACGACAGTGACCTATGACCCGCACACCCTGCTGCCGCAGAGCGTCACAGACCCCAACGAGAACATTCAGGAAGTGCTGTACGAACCGGGCGGTCAACCGATTGCCCACAGTTTCCATGGCACCGAAGAGGGAGTGCGCGCCGGTTTCGAACCGCTGTCCGCTTATCCGCCACAGCTTGATCCGAGCGTCGAGTTTGCCCTCGCCAATCCGAAAACCGTGCTCGCGTCCGCCGCCAGCGCGGTACGCACCGAACTGTTCAGCTGGATGCCATTGCTCCCGCACAAAACGGCACGACTAAAAAGAAAGCAATGGATCGCCAACGGCTTGATTCTGCCCGACGGCCACGTACGCGCCTCGGCACTGCGCTGGCTGAACCAGCGAAAAAAACGCACCGCCAGCGAGCAGACCCTGCTCAAGATCATTCACACGGCCCTCAGGCAGCCGGTGCACAGCCTCAGCATGGTCGCCGACCGCTACCACGACGACCCTCTGCAACAGATTCAGAAGACCATCGCCTACGTCGACGGCTTCGGCCGCCCGTTGCAAAGCAAACAGCTCGTCCCGCCGGGCGATGCCTTTGTCGCCACCCCCGAGGACGACCTCGCGACCGGCGCCGACGGCAAGCCGATCGAACTGCCGGCCACCCGGCGCTGGCGAGTCCAGGGTCGTGTCGAATACAACCACAAGGGTGAGACGATCCGGGTCTATCGCTCGTATTTCCTCAATACCCATCGCTGCATCAATGACAGTGCGATGCGTGAGCACGGCTACCACGACCAGATGTTCTACGACGCTTTGGGGCGGCCGATCCAGACGATCAATGCACTCGGTCATCTGGCGTTCGAGATTCTGCATCCATGGTTCAAGCTCAGCTATGACTACAACGACACGGAAGAACCGACACCGGCCACACCCGCAAGAAAACCGATACCTGCAAGGCCTTCAAAACCTGAAAAACCTGCAAAACGGGTCAAGTCATGAACGCCAGCGTGCACCATCTGACACCGACGATGTCGGTTATCGGCCCGCGCGGCGAAGCCGTCAGACAAATCGATTACCTGCGCACGATGGCCGGAGAAAAGGGGCGAGCGCTCATCAGCCAGCTGCAATATGACGCTGCCGGTCACCTGGTTGCACAGCGGGACCCGCGTCTGCCCACGCCCAATACAACAACGGTGTTCCGGTTGGACGGCATGGCGCTCAAGACCCACAACGTTGACGGTGGCGAAAACACGGTTCTGCCTGGACTCGGCGGCGAGTTTTTGCAGAATTGGGATGCAAACGGCAATCACCGGGAGATGACCTACGACCTGCAACTGCGTTTGCGGAGCGTCACAGAAATCGGGGTGACCGGCTTTGAAACGTTCAGCTATGAAACGGCTTCGGCCGATCCGTCACACAACCTGCGCGGACAAATGACGGCGCTGAATGATCCATCGGGCACAGTGCAATTCAACAGTTTCACCATGAGCGGCCCGTCACTGGAAGAAACACGCACCTTCAAGGACGGCAAGGTCTGCACCAGCCGCCAGCGCTTCAGCGCCGTCGGTGCGCTGCTGCAAACCACCGACGCCGGCGGGCATGTACAACAATCGACCTACGACATCGCCGGACAACTTGTCCGGGTGCAACTGCAACTCCGCGGGCAAACCTTCCAGGACATTCTGAACGGCGCAGATTACAACGCCGCCGGCCAGATCACCGAACAACGGCTCGGCAATGGTGTGACCAGCCACTGGCATTACCGGGAGGCCGACGGTCGCCTGCTTCGGCAGTACGCGCAAAAGGCTTCCGAGCCGGCGATTCAGGATCTCGAGTATGAATATGACTTGGTGGGCAACACCCTCCGCATTGTCGACCACACCTACACACCGACGTTTTTCCGCAACCAGCGGGTCGACGGTGAGCGCACATTTGGCTATGACTCGGTGTACCGCCTGACCCGCGCCACCGGTTACAGCGACGCCCCGCCCGCGGACAATCCCGGTCGGCCGCAACCCACCGATCCCAATGACCGACGCAACTATGTCGAGTCTTTCGAATACGACGACGGCAACAACCTGAAAAAACTGACCCACGTACGCGACGGCAACACCTACACCCGCGAGATGTTCATCGACACCGCCAGCAATCGCGGTGTGCGCTGGAAACCGGGGGATCCGGCGCCTGACTTCAGGGCCCTGTTCGATCGCGCCGGCAGTCTTTTAGCCCTACAACCCGGCCAGCCGATGGACTGGAACAGCCGCAATCAGCTGCAATCGCTGATCCTCGTAGAGCACACCAGCGGTCCGCCCGACCAGGAGCTGTATCACTACAGCCAGGGCGCAAGGGTCTACAAACGCCATGAAACCCACGCCAGCACAGTCAGCCATATCGCTGAAGTGCATTACGTAGGGAGTCTGGAAATCCGCACCAAAAGCAGCGGAGAAGAGTTACACCGGATCACCGTCGCCACCGGTGTCGGCGAGGTGATGTGTCTGCACTGGGTCGCGGGCAAACCACCCGGTATCGATGCTGATCAGGTGTGTTATTCCCATTCCGATCACTTGGGATCGAGCGTGACGCAGATTGATCAACGGGCGCAGGTGATCAGCCGCGAAAGCTACTACGCCTTTGGCAACACCGCGACGATGGCTGCCCGCTCGCAGATCGAAGCGGACTACAAGTTCATCCGCTATTCGGGCAAGGAAATGGATGTCACCGGGCTCTATTACTACGGAGCGCGGTATTACGCGCCGTGGTTGTGTCGCTGGGTGAGTGCCGATCCGGCGGGGGATGTGGACGGGCTGAACCGGTATGCGTTTGTAGGGAATAACCCGCTGCGTTACGTTGACACCGTCGGATCATCCAAATCGGAAAGCGCAATCAGACATTATTCAGACTTCATTTCCGTCGTCTCCGGACACTCCGAACATTTGCTCCTGCAGCTTCACAACATCAGTCATAAGAAAAACATCAAAAGAAATCTGATGGCAAACCTCGCAGTCGAGACGGTCAAAGGTGTTGCTGGCTACGAAGCAGGCGTTTTCGGCGGAGGGCTCGTTGACTTGGCGCTTCCGAGCCCCCAGTCCTTTATCCCCTACCTGACAACTGGCGGGCTGATTGGTGGAAACATCGGCGGTGACATCGCCGGCGCGATGATTGACCCGTTCACAAACGAAATCGCCTCCAGAACCGGGATTATTCTCGGCCCGCAGATCCCGCAAACGTCGACAATGTCAGTCAGTGAAATCAATAACGGGTTAGGGATCACGGATCCCGGAAGACAAAGCAGAACGTGGCGAGAGACCTCGGATGATCTGACCCGTCAGATGCCTGAATTTCTCATGAACCGAGTGATGGCGTCGTGGATATCGATTATCCCCGCCACTCTCGCCATGTTTGCTCGAGCAGTGGAAGTCGAAGACATCAAGAACGGGCTCGATCCGGTGAAGATTGGCAAGATCGAGACAATGCTCTCTGACTGGCAAGCGGCCGTCGAAAGTTATTCCGCCACAGCAGAGGGAGCGTTTGATGCATTAGGCATCGATGTTCTGAACCCGGACGGAAATACTCCGATCAGCCGCTCAGACCTGCAACAGCAAACCCGCGAGACACTTGCCAACATCAGCCGGGCGAAAGCTTCCATTGCCGCTTACAGGGAGTCGAGGTCCACCGATAACCTGTTTTTGCAACGCCAGCTGCGTCATACCCCGGAAAAACACTCAAGGTTTTACAACTGGTGGACCAAATCTAACGGCACACATGCTCCCTGACTGCTGATGTCAGTTGAGGTCTGCCAATCCGTCGCCGACGATTCCATACAAGGACTCGTCGCACCTAGGATGCCTGACTCAAAAGCGGTCGTGTGACCAATCGGCTTTTATGCAGCGATAGCACTGTAGCCGCTCGACGTCGTGGTATCGTGCCCGCCCGTCCTGCCATCCGTTTGCCCCAGCATGCTGCCGACTTCCCGTACCTTGCGTCTGTCGTTGTACACCCTGCTGATCATCGCCGGTGCCGCCCTCGCCGCGACGCTTGCGATCCGCCATGCCGAGCGCCAGGCACTGGAAGAAGACGCCGCGCGGGCCAATCAGCAACTGGCGCTGTACGCCAACTCGCTGCACACCCTGATCGACCGCTATCGCGCCCTGCCCGCCGTGCTGGCGCTGGACCCGCAATTGCGTGCGGCACTGGCCGGCCCGGTCGACGCCGAACAGCAAGCGGCGCTCAACCTGAAACTGGAAAAGATCAACGGTGCGGCGCAGTCCTCGACGCTGGAACTGCTCGATCACACCGGCCTCGCGGTGGCGGCCAGCAACTGGCGTCTGCCCAGCAGTTACGTCGGCCACAACTATGGCTTTCGCCCCTATTTCAGTCAGACCCGCACCCAGGGCACCGGGCGTTTCTACGCAGTCGGCGTGACCAGCGGGATTCCCGGTTATTTCCTGTCCAGCGCGGTGCTCGGCGACAACGGCGAGTTCCTCGGGGCGATGGTGGTCAAGCTCGAATTCCCGGAACTTGAACGCGAATGGAGCCAGGGCAGCGACACCCTGCTGGTCAGTGACGCGCGCGGAATCATTTTTATCGCCAACCAGCCCGACTGGCGCTATCGCCTCCTGCACCCGCTGAGCCCGGCCGATTACAAAGAGATCAAGGCCACCCGCCAATACGACAAACAGTCGCTGGTGCCGCTGACTCATCTGTCGCTGCGTCGCTTCGACGACAACAGTGATCTGCGCCGTGTCGAAGGCCCGCAAGGCACAGCGGATTACCTGTGGGAATCGCTGCCGCTGACCGCCGAAGGCTGGACCCTGCACCTGCTGCGACGCCCGCAACTGTCCTTCGAAGACCAGCGCAATGCCGGGCTCGCCGCTGCCGGGGTGTGGCTGGCGCTGGTGTTCCTGTTGTTGTTCCTCAACCAGCGCTGGCGCCTGGCGAAGATGCGCCAGCGTAGCCGCGAAGAGCTTGAGCAACTGGTCGAAGAACGTACCCGCGACTTGCGTACCGCCCAGGACGGTCTGGTGCAGTCGGCCAAACTGGCGGCACTCGGGCAGATGTCCGCCGCGCTGGCCCACGAAATCAATCAGCCGCTGACCGCTCAGCGCATGCAACTGGCGACCTTGCGCCTGCTGCTCGATCATGGCCGCGTCGATGACGCCTACAAGGCGCTCAAACCGGTCGATGAAATGCTCACGCGCATGGCGGCCCTGACCGGTCATTTGAAAACCTTCGCCCGCAAGAGCCCCAGCGGTTTGCGCGAGCGGCTGGATCTGGCGACAGTGGTCGATCAGGCCCTGCAATTGCTCGACGCAAGAATGCGCGACGAACAGGTCAGCCTTGTGCTGCATCTGACCCGCCCGGCCTGGGTGCGCGGCGATGCGATCCGTCTCGAACAAGTGCTGATCAACCTGCTGCGCAACGCCCTCGACGCTATGCAGGGCAAACCTTGCAAGCGTCTGGAAATCCGTCTGGAAGCCGACGAGCAACTGTGGCGCCTGAGTGTCATCGACAACGGCGGCGGCATTGCCGAAGAGCATCTGGGCCAGGTGTTCGATCCGTTCTTCACCACAAAACCGGTGGGTGACGGCCTCGGTCTGGGGCTGGCGGTGTCGTTTGCCATCGTCCACGAATCCGGCGGGCGCCTGAGCGCCGACAATGGCGACAACGGCGCAGTGTTCAGCCTGACCCTGCCGATCGATCTGGAGGCGCACATCTGATGCTCAATGCGGTGATGGTGGTCGATGACGAAAGCAGCATTCGCAGTGCCGTCGAACAGTGGCTGAGCCTGTCCGGTTTCGAGGTGCAACTGTTCAGCCGCGCCGAGGAATGCCTGGCGGCGCTGCCGGCGCATTTTGCCGGGGTGATTGTCAGCGACGTACGCATGCCTGGCCTCAGCGGTCTTGAACTGCTGGCCGAGGTGCAGCGCCGGGATGCCGACCTGCCGGTGATTCTGCTCACTGGCCACGGCGATGTGCCGATGGCGGTCGAAGCCATGCGCGACGGCGCCTACGACTTTCTGGAAAAACCCTTCAGCCCGGAAACCTTGCTCGGCAGCCTGCGCCGGGCGCTGGACAAGCGTCGGCTGGTGCTGGAAAACCGTGCCCTGCACGAACTGGCCGACAACCGCGCCAAACTGGATGCGACGTTGCTCGGTGTATCCCGTGGCTTGCAGACCTTGCGCCGACAGGTGCTGGATCTGGCGACGCTGCCGGTCAACGTGCTGATCCGTGGCGAGACCGGCAGCGGCAAGGAACTGGTCGCCCGCTGCCTGCACGACTTCGGCCCGCGCGCCGACAAGCCGTTTGTGGCGCTGAACTGCGCGGCGATCCCCGAGCAGTTGTTCGAAGCCGAGTTGTTCGGGCATGAGAGCGGCGCGTTCACCGGGGCCTCCGGCAAGCGCATCGGCAAGCTGGAATACGCCGATGGCGGCACGCTGTTTCTCGATGAAATCGAAAGCATGCCGCTGGCCCAGCAGGTAAAACTGCTGCGGGTGTTGCAGGAGCAGAAGCTGGAGCGGCTGGGGTCGAACCAGAGTATTCGCGTGGACCTGCGGATCGTCGCGGCGACCAAACCCGATTTGCTGGATGAAGCGCGGGCCGGGCGTTTTCGCGAAGACCTGGCGTATCGCCTGAACGTCGCCGAATTGCGCCTGCCGCCGTTGCGTGATCGTCGGGAAGACATTCCGTTGTTGTTCGAGTCCTTCGCCCAGAGCGCCGCCCAACGCTTGGGCCGGACCTTCCCGCCGCTCAGTGGCGCGCAATTGAGCCACCTGCTGAGTCATGACTGGCCGGGTAATGTGCGGGAACTGGCGAACGTCGCCGAACGGCAGGTGCTGGGGCTGGATGAACCGGTGCAGGGCATCGATCCGGGCCAGTCGCTGGCGGCGCAGCAAGAGGCGTTTGAGGCGCAGTGTCTGCGGGCGGCGTTGACCCGGCACAAGGGTGATGTGAAAGCCGTACTTGAAGAGCTGCAACTGCCACGCCGCACCTTCAATGAAAAGATGCAGCGCCATGGTCTGACCCGGGAAATGTTCGTACCTGAATGAGCGGAAATCCGCTCATTCATTCCTGATCATCGGCAAAAACCCGCTCAACAATTCCTCCTACCCCCTCTAAACCGGCCCTCCCCCCGTTGGCACAGCTCCTGCTATAGCCCTCGCAGGCTGCGTTTCAACGCGCTCCACAAAAACAATTAAACGAAGGATCCTTCAATGGATAACTCCAACGCCCTGCCTCTTGGGTCGGCTGCCGTGCCGGTCAAAGAACGAACCACCGCCAGTCGCATCAAGTCGATCTTCAGCGGTTCCGTCGGCAACATGGTCGAGTGGTACGACTGGTACGTCTATGCCGCCTTCTCGCTGTACTTCGCCAAGACCTTCTTCCCCGCCGGTTCCACCACCGCCCAATTGATGAACACCGCCGCGATCTTCGCCGTGGGCTTTCTGATGCGCCCGATCGGTGGCTGGCTGATGGGCCTGTACGCCGACAAGGTCGGACGTAAAAAGGCACTGATGGCCTCGGTGTACCTGATGTGCTTTGGCTCCCTGCTGATCGCCCTCAGCCCGAACTACGAAACCATCGGCATCGGCGCGCCGATCCTGCTGGTCTTCGCCCGTCTGCTGCAAGGCCTGTCGGTCGGTGGCGAGTACGGCACTTCCGCGACTTACCTGTCGGAGATGGCGACCAAGGAACGTCGCGGCTTCTTCTCAAGCTTCCAGTATGTGACCCTGATCTCGGGCCAGCTCATCGCGCTGGGCGTGTTGATCGTGCTGCAGAACATGCTGACCACTGAACAGCTGTACGCCTGGGGCTGGCGTATCCCGTTCGCCATCGGCGCGCTGTGCGCAATCGTTGCGCTGTACCTGCGTCGTGGCATGGAAGAAACCGAGTCGTTCACCAAGAAAGAGAAGTCCAAGGAAAGCGCCATGCGCACCTTGATGCGCCATCCGAAAGAACTGCTCACCGTGGTCGGCCTGACCATGGGCGGTACGCTGGCGTTCTACACCTACACCACCTACATGCAGAAATACCTGGTGAACACCGTCGGCATGAGCATCTCCGACTCCACCACCATTTCCGCCGCCACGCTGTTCCTGTTCATGTGCCTGCAACCGATCATCGGCGGCCTGTCCGACAAGATCGGTCGTCGTCCGATCCTGATCGCTTTCGGTGTATTGGGCACGATCTTCACTGTGCCGATCCTGATGACCCTGCACACCATCCAGACCTGGTGGGGCGCGTTCTTCCTGATCATGGCGGCGCTGATCATCGTCAGCGGTTACACCTCGATCAACGCCGTGGTGAAGGCCGAGCTGTTCCCGACCGAAATCCGCGCCCTGGGCGTCGGCCTGCCGTACGCACTGACCGTGTCGATCTTCGGCGGCACCGCCGAATACATCGCGCTGTGGTTCAAGAGCATCGGCATGGAAACCGGTTACTACTGGTACGTGACTGCGTGCATCGCGGTGTCCCTGCTGGTGTACATCACCATGAAAGACACCCAGAAACATTCGCGCATCGTCACTGACTGATCGCAAAAAAACGCGCGAAGGTGCAAGACCTTCGCGCGTTTCTTACCTGTCCGATTTCCCGATCAGGACAATTCGGCAACACTCTGTTTGCTGCCATAGCGCTTCTGCGCATAAGACGCGCCCACGATCATCACCAACAGAATCCCCGCCAGCACCGCCGACGAACCGATGGTGCCGAAGTCCAGCCCGCCCTTCTCATGGGACTTGGTCATCAAGTCGCCCAGGGTCGCGCCAAACGGCCGGGTCAGCACGAACGCCACCCAGAACAGCGCCACCGCCGAAATCTTCGTGAAGTACTTGAGCAATACGACCACCGCAATCGCCGAGCCGATCAACAGCGCGCCACCGGCAAAGCCCAGGCCCGAATCGTCCGCCAGGTAATCGCCGAGCGCGGTGCCCAGGGTGTTGGAGAACAGGATCGCCATCCAGTAGAACATCTCGCCGCGAAAGCTCTGCACCTTGGTGACGTTGAGCGAATCGCCGCTCAGGCGCCACGCCGCGAAGATCGCCAGCAGGATCGCGATCAGGATCATCGAACCTGTGGCGTAACCCAGCTCCAGCGTGCGGTCCATGAAGTCGGACATGGTGGTGCCGGCGGTGCTGGTCGACAGGATCACGATCCAGTACAGCAGCGGCTTGTAAGTCTTGGACATCAGCTGCGTGATCAACGTCAGGACGAACACGCTGATCAGGATCAGCGAGCTCATGGCGTAGCCGACGTTCAGGGTCATCGACAGCAAATCCCCCGCGGTTTCCCCCAGGGTCGTCGCGCAGATTTTCATGACCCAGAAGGCCAGGGTGATTTGAGGCAGTTTGTTCATTGCAGGTAAAGCTCCAGTGTGTGACGGCCGGTTCTTGGTTTTCTGGCCGCCGGCAGACTGGCGTTACGAGGGTGAAAAACCGGTCGGGAATGTATGAAAAATCTGTCACACAAGCCAAAAGCGGCGATTAATCACCGGTTAATGCCCCTGCTGCATCCTGCACCTACCTGATCGATGACCTGCGCGACGCTCGCTCCGACGACGAAAGCGAATTGAATGCGTCGCCCTTAATATCAAGTTAATCGATTGTTTTTAGCATTATTTTGCGCTTTTTAATCAATTTAGTTGGCGTAGCATGAACCCCATGCGAAACACATCGCCAACGAATTTCGAATCTGGAGAACGACCATGAAAACCAAACTGATCCTCGCCCTGACCTTGTCCGTACTGGCCGCCAACACCTTCGCCGCCGATGGCTCGGACAAAACCAAATCCGCCGATTTCATTTCCGGCGCCAGCGCCGCTATCGAAACCAGCCACTCGGGCGCCTACGCTGCCGATGGTTTCGATAAAACCAACGTTGGCAAAGCGGTTGCTGCCGATGGCTTCGACAAGACTGGCACTGCTGCTGCCATCGCTGCCGACGGTTTCGATAAAACCGGCACCGCCGCTGCCATCGCTGCTGACGGTTTCGATAAAACCGGTACTGCCGCAGCCATTAGCTGATCGGCGCAATGCAAACACCAAAGCCCGGCCATTGCCGGGCTTGTTCATTTCCAAAGGTCGGCATTTGATCTTCGCGGACCGGACTTGCACTATTGGCCGCTTATAAAAGCCTTCAGGAACACCCCGCCATGCCCGATGACATCCATTTCTACGAACCGGCCAACGGCCACGGCCTGCCCCACGATCCGTTCAACGCGATCGTCGGTCCGCGCCCCATCGGCTGGATTTCTTCGCAGGATGCCGAGGGCCGGTTGAACCTGGCTCCTTACAGCTTTTTCAACGCGTTCAACTACATTCCGCCGATCATCGGGTTCTCCAGTGTCGGGCGCAAAGACAGCCTGAACAACATCGAGCAGACCGGCGAGTTCGTCTGGAACCTCGCGACCCGGCCGCTGGCCGAGCAGATGAACCAGAGCTGCGCAGCCGTCGCGCCCGAGGTCAACGAGTTCGAACTGGCGGGGCTGACGCCGGTGGCGTCAAAGGTGATTGCCGTGCCGCGTGTGGCCGAAAGCCCGGTGTCCTTCGAGTGCAAGGTCACGCAGATCATTCAGTTGCAGCGGGCCGACGGCGAGACGGTGCCGAGCTGGCTGGTGCTCGGCGAAGTGGTCGCCGTGCACATCGCCAAATGGCTGTTGAAGGACGGGATCTACGACACCGCCGCCGCAGAACCGATTCTGCGCGGCGGCGGGCCGGCGGACTACTTCCAGCTGGGGCCGGAGGCATTGTTCAAGATGTGGCGCCCGGGCGCCGTCAAGTAAACGCGGTTACCAGATCAGCTCGGCGTCATCAGTGACGCCCTTGAGCTTGTCCAGCTCATTGATGGCCGCTTCATCGGCGGCAATGGCACCAGGGAAGACCTGGTCATTCAACAGTTTGTGAAAGCGTGGCGCACCGCCGTCGACCAGGGCCTTGACCGCGATTGCCGCGTGATAACCCTTGTTGCTGCCCAACTCGACGGGGACTACAGCGGAAACCGCTTCGAAGTGTTCGAACTCTTTACGTGCCATGTCGCAGGTCCTGGCTCAGTCAAATAGGCTGGCCATTAAACCCTCAACCGGCGAGTTTGTGTATCGGCGCGCAACTTTGACCCAGCGCCTGCGCCGCCGACACGTCTTTAAACGTGTGGAAATCCAGGCTGTTGACCACCAGGTCCTGCACCAGCTCGGCAAAGACTTCCATCGACGGGCTGCTGAAATACGCGGTCATCGACTGCTGGTTATTCCAGAAACCGGAAACCAGCCAAAGCTCCGGATCACACTGCGAATGCTGCAAGGAAAAGCTCAGGCAACCGGCGGCGGCACGGGACGGTTCGATCAGCGCGCTCAGGCGCATGCCGAGTTCCGCCGAGCGCCCGGCGCGCGCTCGAACGAAGGCCATATGACTGACGGGAATCTGCTTGGACATGTTCAACCCTCCCAGGGAGTCGCGTGGCAGCCGGGGACGGGCTGCGACAGGATCCAAGGTTAAGGGCCGGGCAGCGTTCGCCGTTAGTCGATTCCTGCCGCCGCGTTGCACAATCCTGCGAGACTGTCTTTCATACCTGTAACAGATCGTGAATTGCTGTCACCGTCCTGTCACACCGGTTTCGAGCAAGTTTTCCGGAATGCGCCCTGTCATGTCTGGGCAGGCAAGCAACGCCATGCAGGATCAGGCAAGCATTTCGCAGGATGTGTCTACCGCTTGCGCTTGCACAAACTTATGCTCTGCTCCCATTCCATCCCTTGCCGAGGAGGCTGTGCATGACGTCATTCGATCGTTTTCAGGCGCCGCCCGATGCCGACATGGAAAAGCAGCGCGCGGAACTGGCGGCCATCATCCGCCGCAACACATCCGAAGATGGCAGTTATGCCACCGCCGTCGGCTCGCTGTTCATGTCGCGCCACACCCAATCCCATGACTTCGCCCCGGTGCTCGCGCAACCGGCGCTGTGCATCATGGCCCAGGGGCGCAAAGAGGTGCGGCTGGCGGACGAGTACTTCAATTACGACCCGCTGAATTACCTGGTGGTCTCGGTTTCGATGCCGTTGAGCGGTCGGGTGGTGAATGTCTCGCCTCTGGAACCGATCCTCGCCGTGCGCCTGGACATCGACCCGGCGGAAATCACCGCGCTGATCGCCGACGCCGGGCCCATGGGCGTGCCGACCCGGCCGACCGGGCGCGGTCTGTATGTGGAAAAGATCGACAGCGCGATGCTCGATGCGGTGTTGCGTCTGGCCCGTCTGCTCGACACGCCGAAAGACATCGCCATGCTCGCGCCGCTGATCCGTAGGGAAATTCTCTATCGCCTGTTGCGCAGCCCGCAGGGCCATCGGCTGTACGAAATCGCCATCGCCAACAGCCAGAGCCATCGCATCAGCCAGGCGATCAAATGGCTCAACGGCAACTTCGAACAACCGCTGCGCATTGATGATCTGGCGAAGGAAGTGAACCTCAGCGTCTCGACCCTGCATCACCGTTTCAAGGCGATGACGGCGATGAGTCCGTTGCAGTATCAGAAGCAACTGCGCCTGCAAGAGGCGCGGCGCCTGATGCTGGCTGAAGGGCTGGAGGCATCGGCGGCGGGGTATCGGGTGGGGTATGAAAGTCCGTCGCAGTTCAGTCGTGAGTACAGCCGGTTGTTCGGCGCGCCGCCGCTAAGGGATCTGGCGCGCTTGCGACTCACGGTCTGATCAGGCGCCCAACACCCGACACGCCTCACTCGGCAACGTCACCGACACCGGATGCCCGATCCCCAGCCCGATGCCCTGACACGGCGTGCTCAGCGCCGTGAAGGTCACCCCGGAACATTCCACCGTAGTCTCGATAGTCGCGCCGATATCCCGCACAAACGTCACCTTGCCCAGCAGGCGATTGCCTGCCGTGGCCTGGGGCGCCGACAGTTGCAGGTCTTCAGGACGAATCAACATCTTCACTTTCTGCCCGACCACGATGCTGCTGCAGATCGGCACTTGCAGGGCATCGCCGCCCGGCAGCACGACCTTGCCATCGCCCAGCGCGGTGGCCGGGAAGATATTGCCGGAGCCAATGAAATCCGCGACGAACTCGTTGGCCGGATGGCGGTAGATTTCGATCGGCGTACCCACCTGCTGCACCCGATGCTCGCCCAGCACCACCACGATGTCAGCCATGGTCATGGCCTCGCGTTGATCGTGGGTAACCATGATGGTGGTGATGTTCAGGCGTTGTTGCAGCTGGCGGATTTCCACCTGCATCGACTCACGCAGCTTGGCATCCAGCGCCGACAGCGGTTCGTCGAGCAAAAGGATTTTCGGGTGCGAGGCAATCGCCCGGGCAATCGCCACCCGCTGACGCTGACCGCCGGAGAGTTTCGCCACCGGGCGGTCGATCATCGCTTGCAGCTGGATCAGCTCCAGCAACTCCACCACCCGCGCCTGTTGATCAGCCTTGCTCACACCGCGCAGTTTCAGCGGATAGGCGATGTTCTCGCCCACGGTCATGTGCGGGAACAGCGCCAGCGACTGGAACACCATGCCGAAGTTGCGCAGGTGCGCCGGGGTGTGGCCGATGTCCTCGCCGTCCAGGCGAATCTCGCCGCCGGTAAGGGTTTCCAGCCCGGCGATCATTCGCAGCAACGTGGTCTTGCCGCAGCCCGACGGGCCGAGGAAGCACACCAGTTTGCCCTCGGGCAAATGCAGGTTGACGTCTTTTACCGCGCAGGCCGAGCCGTAGTGTTTCTCGACGTTTTCCAGAATCAGTCCAGTCATGTTGCACCTCACAATCAAAAGGAAACGCCGCCCTCGCCCACCAGCTTCTCCAGCGCCCAGATCAGGACGAAGTCGATCAGCACGATCAGCACGGCAAACGAGAACACAGTAGGGTCGAGCGATGACACGGTGCGGCTGTACATCCAGATCGGCACGGTCATGACGTCGATGGTGTAGAGGAAATAGGTCACGGTGAATTCGTTGAACGAGACGATGAACGCCAGCAGCATCCCCGCCAGAATCCCCGATTTCATCAGCGGCACCACCACATCGACGATGGCCCGCAACGGCGAGGCGCCGAGCATCTGCGCGGCCTCTTCGACTTCGCTGCCGATGGAAAGCATGGCCGCGGTGCAGTTCTTCACCACGAACGGCAGCGCCAGAATCACGTGAGCAATCACCAGCCGCGAGGTGGTCATGTGGAACGGCAGGCTGTCGAACACCAGCAGCAAGGCCAGTCCCAGCACCACCATCGGAAACACCAGCGGCAGCGACATCAATTGCAGCGCCACGCCCTTGCCGCGGAACTCGCAACGGGTCAGCGCGTAGGCCGCCGGCACCGCGATCAGCGTGGCGAAAATCATCGTCAGGCACGCCACCAGCAAACTGGTGCCCATGGCCTGGCCGAGGCTCAGCACATCACTGGCGTCCGGCGACACAAAGGTGTGCCACGCCGCCTTGTACCATTGCAGGCTGTAGCTGCTCGGCGGGAAGTCGAGGTTCGACGCACCGCTGAACGACATCACGATCATGGTCAGGATCGGCAACACTGCCAGGAACAAAATGATCCCGGAAAGAATACCGGCGAACTTGCCGGTGTCTCCCGGCAACAGCGACTGACGCTTCTTGATCAGGGCACTCATTGCGAAGCCTCCAGCAGACGGCGACGGCGGCCGGTGATGTATTCGGACAGGGTCATGATCGCCAGCGTGGTGACGATCAGCACCACGCCAGCGGCGGATGCGGCGGGCCAGTTCATCAGCGGGGCGATCTGGTCATGCACCATCACCGCGAGCATCGGCACGCGACGGCCACCGAGCAACAGCGGCACCACGAAGCTGCTGGCGTTGTAGGCGAACACCAGCGTCGCGCCGGTGATGATCCCCGGCAGACTCATCGGCAACACCACCTGACGGAACACTTGGAAACGACTGGCGCCAAGCGTCGCGGCAGCTTCTTCGTAGCTGCGGGCGACACCGCGCATGGCGCTGGCAATCGGCAGCACAGCGAGCGGGAACGCGGTCTGCACCAGACCCATCAACACGCCGTTCTGGTTGTACAGCAACATGATCGGGCGTTTGATCAGACCGAGGCCCATCAGCGTCTGGTTGAGCATGCCGCCGGGGCCGAGAATCACCAGCCAGCCGTAGCTTTGCAGCAGCAGGTTGACCAGCAACGGCAACAGCACCGCCGCGAGGAAGATCCGCCGCACGAACGGTGAAGTCAGGCGCGACATGGTGTAGGCCACCGGGATCGCCAGCACTACGGCGATCACCGCGCTGATCAGCGCCAGACGCAAGGTCAGCAGCAACGATTTGAGGTAGTAGGGTTCGAGCAACTGGGCGTAACTGGCCAGGCTGAAACCGGACCACTCCGCGCCCTTGGTACCGACGCTCATGCGCAACACCAAAAGGCTGGCGGCAATCAGCACACCTAGAAACAGCATCGACGGCGTGAGA
The DNA here is from genome assembly GCF_058801265.1 of Pseudomonas sp. GW822-FHT03F08. Classification (NCBI taxonomy): domain Bacteria; kingdom Pseudomonadati; phylum Pseudomonadota; class Gammaproteobacteria; order Pseudomonadales; family Pseudomonadaceae; genus Pseudomonas; species Pseudomonas sp. GW822-FHT03F08. The sequence continues at coordinate 321,385 of NZ_JBXANC010000006.1, forward strand.
AAAAACCACGCCCGCGCGGTTGGCGAAACACCGCGCGCCGGGCGCACGTCACCCGCGCCGACCGGTTGGGTCAGGGATTGATGTTCCATAGCAATGATCTCGTCAATGGAAAACGAATCTCCCGGGCACCCCGATCATGCGGTGCCCCGGAAGGTCGGCGTCAGGAAGAAAAGATTTCCGTGTAGCGACGAATCCACTGGTCATGCACGGTCGCCAGGAAGGCGTTGTCGTGCATGATCGCCTTCTCCGCGATCTGCTCCGGCGTGAGGATGAAGGGGCTCTTGCGCGCTTCGGCGGAGATGATCGCCTTGGCGTTGACCGGGCCGTTGAAGATGTCTTCGGCCATCTTGCCCTGCACCAGCGGGTCGAGGGAGTGATCGATGAAGGCGTAGGCCAGGTCGGTGTCGCCCGGACGGTTCTTCGGCATCACCGAGAGCATCAGGTCGGTATAGAAACCTTCTTTCATGCCGAACGTGGCGCCGAGGCCGTAGTTCGGGTCGCGGATCTGCTTGGGGAAAAACGCCGGGGCATACAGGCCGCCCATGTCCAGGGAACCGGTGCGAAACAGCTCGGCGATCTGGTTGGGGTTTTCGCCCAGGGTCACCACGCGGTCTTTCAACTCCGCGAGTTTCTTGAAGCCCGGCTCGATGTTGTGCTCGTCACCACCGGCCAGTTTGGCGGCGATGATGATCAGGTCCATCGCCTCGGTCCAGTTTGGTGGTGGCAGGAAAATGTTCGGTGCCAGATCGGCGTCCCACAGCGCGGCGTAACTGTCCGGCGCTTCCTTTTGGGTGCGGGTGCTGTAGACCAGGCTGTTGCACCACAGCAGGTAACCGATGCCGTGACCGTTGGCCCCGGTGCGGTATTTTTCCGGGACATCGATCAGGTTGGGAATGCGGTTGAGATCGGGTTTTTCCAACAGCCCGGCAGCGGCCAGACCTTCAGCTCCAACACCGGCCAGAGTGATGATGTCGTACTGCGGACGGTCACCGCCGGCCTTGAGCTTGGCGACCATTTCCGAGGTGCTGCCGGTGCGGTCGGCAATCACTTTGGCGCCGGTCTTGGCTTCGAACGTTGCAGCGATGTTGCGCAGTGCGGCCAGACCCGTGTCATCGGACCAGGTCAGCAGGCGCAGGGTCTTGCCGGCAAAACGGGTGTCGCTGGCACTGGCCCGGATGAAGGGCATGCTCATGGCCGCCGCAGCCACCGAGGCCACGCCGACGGTTTTGATGAATTGACGCCTGTTCAGATCGTGCTCGCCCATTTAGGACTCCCATTATTCTTGTAAGTATGAGATTGACCGCAACCCTTGCCGTGCGTGATCGGAACCGCCCAAGCCCCCGATTTCAAAGGGCCTGAACGTGATCAGCGGGTTCATCCTGAGGTCGTGCAAAACACCTGACTATCGATAAAAACTCATTGGAGCCATGACGCCGGCGCATGCCTCGTTGCGAGGCATGCGCTGACCTTTTTCGGGCATTCAGAGCGCGCGGATCACGTGCTTGATTTCCTGGAATGCCGCCAGGCCCCACGGCCCCAGTTCGCGACCGATGCTGCTCTGTTTGTAGCCGCCCCACGCCGTCTGCGGAAAGATCACCTGCGGCGCGTTGAGCCACACCAGCCCCGCCTGCAAGGCGTTGGCGACTCGATCCGCAGTCTCGGCATTGCGCGTGACCACGCTGGCGACCAGCCCGAACTGGCTGTCGTTGGCCAGGGCAATCGCCTCGGCTTCCGAAGCGAAACTGCGCACGCAGATCACCGGGCCGAAGATCTCTTCACACCACAGCGCACTGTCGAGGGGCACCTCGGTGAAGATCGTCGGCTGCAAGAAATAACCGCGCGGCAGATCCGCCGGGCGATTGCCGCCACAGATCAGCTTGGCACCGGCGCTCAGACCGCGGTCGATATGACCGAGCACACGCTGGTACTGCGCCTGATTGACCAGTGCGCCCATCTCGACTTCTGGATCGAACGGGTCGGCCACACGGATTTTTTCCGCGCGGGCCTTCAAGCGAATCAGGAATTCATCGGCCAGTTCATCGGCCACCAGCACCCGGCTGGTGGCCGAGCACATCTGCCCGGCGTTGAAGAAACCACCGCCGCAGGCCAGCTCCACCGCCAGATCCAGGTCGGCATCTTCCAGGATCAGCAGCGAGGATTTGCCACCCAGTTCCAGGCTCACGCCCTTCACGGTTTCCGCGGCGCGCTGCATCACCTGCACACCCACGGCGTTACTGCCGGTGAAGGAAACCTTGGCGATGCGCGGGTCCGCCGACAGCGGCGCACCGACCGCCAGGCCGGTGCCGCACACCAGGTTGAACACGCCTTTGGGCAGACCGGATTCGGCGATGATCGCCGCCAGTTCCAGTTCCGGCAGCGGCGTGACTTCCGAAGGCTTGAGCACCACGCAGCAACCGGCGGCCAAGGCCGGCGCGAGTTTCCACGCGGTGGTGACCATCGGGAAATTCCACGGCACGATCAGCCCGACCACACCACACGGTTCGCGGCGCAGACGTGCACTGAAATCGTCGCTCGGCAGCGGCACATCGCTGTCGAGTTTGGCGTCGAGGCCTTCGGCGAGTTCTGCGTAGTACTCGAATGTGGCGATCACGTCGTCGACATCGATGCCCGCTTCAAACTGCGGTTTGCCGTTGTTGCTCGACTGCAATTTCATCAAGTGATCACGACCGTTGCGCACGCCATTGGCGATGTTGCGCAGGATCGCGCCGCGCTCGGCACCGGTGGTTTTCGACCAGTCCTTGAAGGCTTCAGTCGCGGCCGTTACCGCTTGGTTGACGGCGTTTGCATCACCGCCATTGACCGTAGTCAGCAGCGCTTCAGTGGCCGGGTTGATCACGCGCAGGTGCTCGCGGCCGGCGGCCCATTGGCCGTTGATGTACAGACCGTCGAGTGTGGTCGGGAAATTCATCATTTGGCCACCGCCTTCATCCATTGGGTCTGGTCGATTTCGATCAGGGTCGGGCCCTGACGATCGGTGGCGGCGCGCAGGGCACCGCGCAGGTGTTCGGCGGAGCTGATCGCTTCCGCCGCGCAACCCAGGGCCTTGGCGACACCGATGAAATCCGGGGTGTAGATGTCCACGCCCACTGGCTCAATGGCGCGGTTGACCATGTATTTCTTGATCTCTTCGTAACCCTGGTTATTCCACAGCAGGATGATCACCGGCGTGCGCGCTTCCACGGCGCTGGCCAGTTCCGGCAGGGTGAATTGCAGGCCGCCGTCGCCGATCAGGCACACCACCGGCGGGCGAGCGCCGTGTTCCAGTGGGCCACCGAGCCAGGCGCCGATGGCTGCCGGCAAGGCGTAACCGAGGGTGCCGTAACCGGTGGACGAGTTGAACCAGCGGCGCGGACGCTCCGGGTTGAACGTGAGGTTGCCGGTGTACACCGGTTGCGTGGAGTCACCGACGAACACCGCGTTCGGCAGTTCGTGCAGCACGGTTTCGAGGAAACGGGTCTGGGCCAGAGTCGGGGCGTCCCAGGTCGCGGCCAGGTCTTCACGCAGACGCGCGGCGCGCACCTGACCCCAGTCGTTGCGGCGCTCGGCCAGCGGCTTGTGCGACAACGCGCTCAGCAATGCTTGCGCCGCGTTGCGCGAGTCCGCCACCAGCGCCACATGAGGCGGGTAGTTGCGCACGGTCTGGTCGGGATCGATATCGACGCGCAGCAGTTTGCCGGGGATCTCGAAACCACCCGCGAAGGTGACGTCGTAGTCGGTTTCCGCCAGTTCGGTGCCAATCGCCAGGATCACGTCGGCGTCGGCCACCAGGGCGCGGGTCGCCACCAGACTCTGGGTCGAACCGATCAACAGCGGATGATTGGACGGCAACATGCCTTTGGCGTTGATGGTCAGGGCCACTGGCGCGTCGAGCAGTTCGGCCAGTTCGGTGAGTTCGGCAGCGGCATCGATGGCGCCGCCACCGGCGAGGATCAGCGGACGCTGGGCACCGGCCAGCAGTTCAGTCATGCGGCTCACGGCGGCTGGCGCAGCTCCGGCGCGGTCGATGTTGACCGGCACGCTGGCCAGTAGCTCATCGGCTTCTTCGACCAGCACATCCAGCGGAATTTCGATGTGCACCGGACGCGGACGCCCGGCCTGGAACAGCGCAAACGCACGGGCCAGCACGCCCGGCAACTCGGACGCCGACATCAGGGTGTGGGAGAACGCCGCCACACCGCCGACCAGTGCGCTCTGGTTCGGCAGTTCATGCAACTTGCCGCGACCGCCACCCAGTTGACTGCGCGACTGCACGCTGGAGATCACCAGCATCGGGATCGAATCGGCGTACGCCTGGCCCATGGCGGTGGTGATGTTGGTCATGCCGGGGCCGGTGATGATGAAGCACACGCCCGGTTTGCCGCTGGTGCGGGCGTAGCCGTCGGCCATGAAACCGGCGCCCTGCTCGTGGCGTGGGGTAACGTGGTTGATGCTCGAACGGGCCAGCCCGCGATACAGCTCCACGGTATGCACCCCGGGAATGCCGAACACCTGCTCGACCCCATAATCTTCGAGTAACTTGACCAGTACTTCGCCACACGTCGCCATGTCTTTGCCCTTCTTGTTCGTTGAGGCACCGGGCTTTAAAGGAACCGGTGATTGGCCTCATTGAAACGGGCGACCCGTAGCCGCAACAATCGATAAAAGCTCATACTAGCCATGTCCTCACGTCATACCTTGGATCCACATGAAACGACTGCCTCCCCTGCCCGCCCTGCACACGTTTCTGATCACCGCGCAGTGCTGCAACTTCACCCGGGCCGCCGAGCAGTTGCACATCACCCAAGGTGCGGTGAGCCGGCAGATCGCCGGGCTTGAAGAACATCTGGGCTATGAGTTGTTCATTCGCCTGGCCCGGGGCCTGGAACTGACGGCCGAAGGTCGCGAATGGCTGCCACGGGTGCAGCAGGTGTTCAGCCTGATCGGCGACTCGGTGGAGCTGATCGGCGCCAAACGCGAAACCCTGCAACTCAAGGCGCCAAGCTGCGTGATGCGCTGGTTGTTGCCGCGGCTGTTGCAATGGCAGCGCGAGCGCCCGGACGTGCCGGTGAAACTCACGGCGTCGTTGCAGCACGGGGTGGACTTTCATCGCGAGCAGTTCGACGCCGCAGTGACCTACGGCACCGCGCCCCACGACTCGCCCGCGACCTTGCACCTGTTCGATGAACAACTGACGCCGGTCTGTTCACCGGGGCTGCTCAAGGGGTCGTCGGCCCTGCACACGCCAGCCGACTTGCAACAGCACTTGCTGCTGCACCCGACGCACACCGATGACGACTGGACGCTGTGGCTGGAGGCCGCCGAACTGCACTTGAGCAACATCGGCAGCGGTCAGCATTTCGAAACCCTGGATCAGGCGATGTCGATGGCGTCCCACGGGACTGGGGTGGCGATCGGCGACTGGTCGTTGATCGGCGATGACTTGAACGCCGGGCGACTGGTGATGCCGTTCGATCTGAAGGTGAAGACGGGATTGGGCTATTACATCGTGGCGCCGGCGTCGGAGCCGTCGGCGAAGTTGCAGGAATTGATGGGGTGGTTGGTGGAGCAGGCTCATACGCGGTGAGCCTGTTACTGAACGTTCCCACACAAGGCGTGGGAACGTTTGATCGGGTTACATCAGTAACCGACAGTAAACCGCTGCCGCGAATGCTTCGGCGTTTCCACTTCGTCGATCAGCGCAATCGCGTAGTCGGCAAAGGTGATCGAGCTCTGGCCTTCGGCGCTCACCAGCAAGTCATCCTTGCCAACGCGGAACTTGCCGGTGCGCTCGCCTTCGACAAACAGCGCCGACGGCGACAGGAACGTCCAGTCCAGCTCCTTCTCCTGACGCAGCGCATCAAGGAACGCCGCACCGGCGCTGGCCTCAGCCTTGTACTCGGCCGGGAAACCGGCGCTGTCGATCACTCGGGTGCCGTCCGGCAGCAACAGCGAACCGGCACCGCCGACCACCAGCAGACGTTTCACCCCGGCCTGTTTCACCGGACCGATCAGCGCGCTGGCCGGGACCGTGGCGAAATGCGCGGCACTGATCACCACATCGTGACCGGCGACGGCGTCTTGCAGCGCGGCGGCATTCAAAACGTCTACGTTCTTGCTGACCACACCGGCGCGGGCGCCGATCTTCGAGGTATCCCGAGCGATGGCGGTGACGCTGTGGCCGCGACGCAGGGCTTCTTCCAGCAATTGGCTGCCGGCACGGCCGGTGGCACCAATGATTGCGATCTTGCTCATGACATTCTCCAGTTGGCTTGAGAGTGCTGCGTTTTTCAGAATCGGGTTACCACTTCATCTCGCCCTTGGCGACTTTGGCGCTCAGCTCCAGCGAGCTTTCCTCGCCCAGCTTCGGGTAGCGCTTTTTCATCGCGGCGATCAGCGCGGCAGAGTCCTTGGCCTTGGCGGTTTCTTCGTCGAACGCCTTGATGTAGTCGGCAGTGAACTTCACGGCCGCCAGCGAGCGGGCGCTGTCACCCAGGTAGTGACCCGGCACCACGGTTTTCGGTTTCAGGGTTTCGATCGAGTGCAGGGTTTCCAGCCAGTCGGCGTGGGATTGTGCAGTCTGGGTATCGGCCATCCACACGTGGATGTTCTCGGCGACAACGACACCACCGACCACGGCTTTCAGCGAAGGAATCCACACGAAGCTGCGATCCGGTTGCTTGCCTTCCAGGCCGACTACCTGCAGTTTCTGGCCTTCAAGCATCAGGCTGTCGCCCTTGAGCACGCCCGGCACGATGGTTTTGGCCGGCACGTCGGCGCCCATTTTCGGGCCCCAGAACGCCAGTTTGCCGTCGACGGTTTGCTTGATGTGATCAACGGTCGGCTGCGAAGCCAGTACCTTGGCATTCGGGAAGGCTTTGGTCAGGGTGTCGAGACCGAAGTAGTAATCCGGGTCACCGTGGCTGATGTAGATCGTGGTCAGTTGCTTGCCGCTGGCGCGGATCTTTTCCACCACTTGCTCGGCCTGGGACTTGCCGAACTGGGCGTCCACCAGGATCGCGTCCTTCTCGCCGCTGACCAGCACCGAGGTCACCGGGAAGATTGCGTTGGTGCCCGGGTTGTAGACATCGAGGCTCAGGTTCGCGGCCGCTGCGTGGGCAGCAAAACCGAGGGTGGCGGTGGCCAGTAAAACGCGCTTGAGAGTGGTGAAGCCGATCATGGGTTGCTCCGCTGTTCATATGCCGTGCTTGGCGATGGGACAGAGCTTAGTTGCCAGACTCATTACAAAAAATGCGATGCTTAAACATAGTTTGTTTCTGAAAGCGGGCAAATCATGGATCGTCTCCAAGCAATGCGGGTGTTTGTCACGGTTGTGGATCTGGGCAGCCAGTCGGCGGCGGCCGATCACCTGGACCTGTCGCGGCCAGTGGTGTCGCGGTATCTGGCGGAACTGGAAGACTGGGTCGGCGCGCGCCTGATGCACCGCACCACGCGCAAACTGAGCCTGACCGCCGCCGGCAACGAGATCCTGCCGCGCTGCCGGCAGATGCTCGAACTGTCGAGCGACATGCAGGCCGCCGTCAGCGAACCCGACGATGCGCCACGGGGGTTGTTGCGGATCAGCGTCAGCACCTCGTTCGGCCAGGCACAACTGGCCGATGCCATGGCCGCGTTCGTCAAACGCTACCCGGGCGTCAACATCGACCTGCAAATGCTCGACCGCACGGTGAATCTGGTGGACGAGCGCATCGACCTGGCGATCCGCACCAGCAACGATCTCGATCCCAACCTGATCGCCCGGCGCCTGACCGTCTGCCGCTCGGTGGTCTGCGCCGCACCTGCCTATCTGCGGGAACACCCGCAGCCGCAGCGCGTAGAAGATCTGAGCCGACACAACTGCCTGACCCATTCCTATTTCGGCAAGAGCCTGTGGCATTTCGAGGAGGATGGCGAACCGGTGTCGGTGCCGGTGCAGGGCAACATCAGCGCCAACGAGGCCAGCACCCTGCTGCGCGCGACACTGGCCGGTGCCGGGGTGGCGATGCTGCCGACCTATCAGGCCGGCGTACATATTCACAGCGGGGAACTGGTGCGCCTGCTGCCGCACGCCGAGCCTCGGCGGATGAACATCTATGCGGTGTACGCCTCGCGCAAACACATGCCGGTGGCGCTGCGCAGCATGCTGGATTTCCTGGTACTGCGGTTTCCCGAAAACCCGCAATGGGATGTCGGCTTGTAAACCCGTTCGCCGCGCGGCTGGCAACTCCACGGCGCTGACCTATGCTGAAAGTAGTACCCAAGGGTATTCGTTCAGAGGTCAACGCCATGATCATGAGCACCAGAACAAGAAGATACCTCGCGATTTTCATCACCTGCGCGGCCACGCTGGCGCTGTACGGCACCGCGGCATGGCGCGTGGAGCAGTTGCGGCAACTGCCCCGTGAGTACGCGAGCTGCAACTTCGAGCGCTGCATCCCTCACAACGCCACCCTCAACGCCCTGCGCTGATACAGGACGTCAGGCGTCGTCGTTCTGCTCGGCCTTCAAGCGGTCGCGGAACGCCTTTGGCGAGATCCCCACCCGGCGCCGGAACAGGCGCGTGAAGTTGGTCGGATCGGAAAAACCCAACACGTCGGACATCTCGTAAATGGTCATGCTGGTGTACGTCAGCAGACGCTTGGCTTCCAGCAACTGACGTTCATGCATGATCTGCAACGCCGGCTGCCCCGCCAGTTCGCGGCAGGTGCCGTTGAGGTGCGAGACGGAAATCCCCAGGCGATGGGCCAGGTCCTCGACCTTGACGTGCTGTCGGTACGTCTCCTCTACCAGTTGAATAAAGCCATTAAGGTATTCGCGCTGACGCTGCGGGCGTTGCGTGGCGTTGTGGCGGTGGATCGCCTGGCGGCTGACCCAGACCATGATCACGCTGACCAGCGAATGCATGAGCATTTCCCGCGCCGGTTGATGACCGTTGTACTCGGCCTGCAACGCGGCAAACAGACTGTTGAGGTAGTCCGCGTCCTTGCCCGCCGGGTAGCTTTCGGCCTGGGCCAAAGCCTGCACCGCGCTGCCCAGTTGCGCCTGCAAATGGTTGATCAACGGCGTGGCCAGGGTGACGACAAATCCTTCGACGTCCTCGGAAAAACGGAAACCATGCACCGATAACGGCGGCAGGATCTGGATCGCGGTTTCGTTCAGTTGCGTGCGTTGGCCTTCGATTTCAAGCTCTGCCTGACCTTTGAATACGAAGAGCAACTGGCACAAATCGGCGTGGCGGTGGGGTTTGATTTCCCATTGATGTTCGCGGCTGCGTTTGGAAATGGTTTCACAGTGCAGCAAGTCAGGGGTTGGCCAGTCCAGGCTTTCACCGTAGAGCTTGAACACCGGAATCGAAGGCAGGTCAGGCTTGTTCATCACTTCAATCCAGGCCTCGAAGGTTGCGGGCGATAATCGCACCGATTGGCAGAATGTACAGGTATCGGCTCAGTTTTCACCTTCAATTGACAGACCCGCAAGGGAAAAATGCAAGCACTCGAATCCTGAAAATCATTCACCGGCCGTTGTCGCGTGAAGCTTGCGAGTCATAAAAACAATGAAAACGCTGAAAACCCAAGTCGCCATCATTGGCGCCGGTCCGTCCGGATTATTGCTCGGCCAACTGCTGCACAACGCCGGCATCGACACCCTGATTATCGAGCGCCAGACACCTGACTATGTACTCGGCCGAATCCGCGCCGGGGTCCTTGAACAGGGCATGGTAGAGCTGTTGCGCGAGGCTGGCGTGAGTCAGCGGATGGACGCCGAAGGGCTGGTCCACGGTGGTTTCGAACTGGCCCTCGACGGGCGTCGGGTGCACATCGATCTGCAGGCGCTGACCGGTGGAAAAACCGTGATGGTCTATGGCCAGACCGAGGTCACCCGCGACCTGATGGCCGCTCGTCGGGAGACCGGCGGACAGACAATCTACGAAGCCAGCCATGTCGTTCCCTGTGACATGAAAAGCGACGAGGCCTTCGTCACGTTTGAAAAGGACGGCGAAACCTGGCGCGTCGATTGCGATTACATCGCCGGTTGCGATGGTTTCCATGGCGTGGCCCGACAGTCGATCCCGGCGGAATGCCTGAAGGTCTTTGAACGGGTTTATCCGTTCGGCTGGCTGGGGATACTCGCCGACACACCACCGATTCACGACGAACTGGTCTACGCCCGTCACGAGCGCGGCTTCGCCCTGTGCAGCATGCGTTCGGCAACCCGCACCCGCTATTACCTGCAAGTGCCGGCCGAGGAGAACGTCGACGACTGGTCGGATCAGCGCTTCTGGGATGAACTGCGCAATCGCCTGCCGGCGGATCTGGCGCAGAAGCTGGTGACCGGTCCGTCGATTGAAAAGAGCATCGCGCCGCTGCGCAGTTTTGTGGTCGAGCCGATGCAGTACGGGCGGATGTTTCTGGTGGGGGATGCGGCGCATATCGTTCCGCCGACCGGTGCCAAGGGTTTGAACCTGGCGGCCAGCGACGTCAGCACCCTGTTCAGGATTCTGCTGAAGGTTTACCGCGAAGGGCGCACTGATTTACTGGAGAAGTATTCGGAAATCTGCCTGCGTCGGGTGTGGAAAGCCGAGCGGTTCTCCTGGTGGATGACCTCGATGCTGCACCGTTTCGACGAACACGATGATTTCAGCCAGCGGATCAGTGCTTCGGAACTGGACTACTTTGTCAGTTCAGAGGCGGGTCAAAAAACCATTGCAGAAAATTACGTCGGACTTCCTTATGAGGCTATCGAATAGCCTGCTACCGACTTACACTGGCGAGCATCCCCGCTCGCCTGACGATCTGCGGGACACTCACTGCCCGCAGGTTTTGCCCGTGACCAATCTCAACCATCCCGAAACGCCCAAACCGGCCATTCGCAGCGTGCTGGTCGCGCTGATGATGGCGATCTTTCTTGGCGCGCTGGACCAGACCATCGTCGCCGTTTCCATGCCGGCCATCTCCGCGCAATTCAAGGACGTCAGCCTGCTGGCCTGGGTGATTTCCGGCTACATGGTGGCGATGACCGTGGCGGTGCCGATCTACGGCAAGCTCGGTGATCTGTACGGGCGGCGCAAACTGATGCTGTTCGGCATGGGCCTGTTCACCCTTGCCTCGCTGTTCTGTGGCATGGCTCAGAGCATGGAGCAACTGGTGCTGGCGCGGATCTTCCAGGGCATCGGTGCCGGCGGGATGATTTCGGTGAGCCAGGCGATCATCGGCGACATCGTCCCGCCCCGGGAGCGCGGGCGCTATCAGGGCTACTTCTCCAGCATGTACGCAGTGGCCAGTGTTGCCGGTCCGGTGCTGGGCGGCTACATGACCGAGTACCTGTCGTGGCGCTGGGTGTTCCTGATCAACCTGCCGCTGGGCCTCGGCGCCTACTGGGTAGCGCGACGCAATCTGATCGGCCTGCCGATTCCCCAGCGCAAACCGGTCATCGACTACCTCGGCACACTGCTGATGATCATCGGCCTGACGGCATTGTTGCTGGCGATCACTCAGGTCGGCCAAGGCCATGCGTGGCGCAGCAGTGAAGTCCTCGGTCTGTTCGCTTGTGCTGTGGCGGTGCTGGCGGTGTTCGTCTGGCATGAGCGACGTGCCCGGGAGCCGTTGCTGCCGATGCACCTGTTCACCAACCGCAGCGCCCTGCTGTGCTGGTGCACGATTTTCTTCTGCAGCTTTCAAGCGATTTCGTTGATCGTGCTGATGCCGCTGCGCTTCCAGAGCGTGACTGGCGCCGGGGCGGACAGCGCGGCCCTGCACTTGTTGCCACTGGCGATGGGTTTGCCGATCGGTGCCTATTTCGCCGGTCGTCGCACGTCGATTACCGGGCGCTACAAGCCACAGATTTTCACCGGTGCGCTGCTGATGCCGATCTCGATCCTCGGCATGGCCTTCAGCCCGCCCGATGCGACGCTGATCAGTAGTGTGTTCATGTTGCTCAGCGGTATCGCCGGGGGCATGCAGTTCCCGACCTCGCTGGTCGGCACGCAGAACTCGGTCGAGCAAAAGGACATTGGCGTCGCCACCAGCACCACCAACCTGTTCCGCTCTTTGGGCGGTGCGGTGGGCGTGGCGTTGATGTCAGCACTGTTGCTGGCGTTGTTGCAGGACTCCAGTTTTGCTCACCTGACCGGCGCATCGCTGATCGGCGAAGGTCATTCCGGCAATGTGCTGCTCGATGGCCTGAACGCGGCACCCGGCGATGCGCAGAATGCCTTGCGTGCCGAGTTGCTGGTGACGTTCCGGCATTTGCTGATGGTCAGCGCCGGGGTGTCGCTGCTCGGGCTGGCAGCGGCGCTTGCCATGCCGAACCGTTTGTTGCGCGGGCGTGAACACGGCGCCCGCTGACCGATGCCGATAGCTCCCACGCCTTGCGTGGGAGCCCACTGGGATCAAGCGCTGTAATAACCGACCGCCACCAGGAAATCCCCGACCTTCTTCAGGTAGGCATGTTTGTCCTCGACCTTGCCGGTCACCGGGTTCTTCCAACGATATTCATACTCGCCTTCATCCTGTTTGCCGATCAGCGCCAGAATCGGCTCGCCCACCGGTTTGCCTTCCGGGTCCTTGACCTTGGCGAAGTCGGTATTGATCAACCGCAGGTTGGTGCCGTGGGCGACGTAACGTTGCGTTTTCAGGTCCACCACGAACACGTAAAGGTCGTCCTGCAGGTAACCGCCCTTGAGCGAGTTGACCGCCATCAGCGTGCCCTTTTCGTCCTTGGTCAAATCAGTGGCGGCTTTGTCGAGCAATGATTTCGCCTGTTCTGCCGATGCTCGCGGCAAGTAGTAACCGACCGCCAGAATCCGCTGGCCGATGCGCTGATAGAACACATGCTTGCGCTCGACCTTGCCGTCGGCCTGATTCTGCCAGCGATATTCGGCCTGCTGGATGCCGTTGCCTTCCGGCACTTTCAGCGCGTCCTTGAACGCTTTCTGCAAATCCGGCCCGAGCACTTCGCTCACGTCCCGGCCGATCAGCGCCGAAGACGGCCCGCCGCTGGCGAGCATCACGCCCTTGGTATCGACCACGAACACGTAGCGATCCTTGTCGACGAATTCGCCCTGGCGGCTGAACGCCGCGAACGCCTTGTCGCCATTGTCGTGATAGTAGGCCAGAGCCTTTTCCAGCAAGGCGATGGCGGCCTTGCTGTCATCCTTTTCCGTGGCCGCATTGGCCTGTCCGAAACTCAAAAACAGCACCGCGCCGAGCCAGGCCAGTTTTTGCACAAACCCCATGACGCATCCCTCGTTCTTGTTGGTGTTTCAAGAGCGTAGACGGCCTGACGGCAGGTATGGATATTCAGAAAGCTTCTGAATGTTGCGATGGGTGTGTGGCGAGGGCGTTCGCGCCCTCGCCACAGAAGGGGCTCACGGCCGGGCGTTGATCTGCTGTTGCAGGTTCTGGATCTGCGCCTGCAGGGTGTTGAGGTTGCGGGTCATCTGCCCACGGAACGCATCGAACTCGGCGGTGCTGGAGCCGCCCTGTGCCGAAGCCGGACGGTTGTCCTGCTCGCTCTTGAGCACAACGATTTCCTGCTCCAGACGATCGATCGCGGCGTTCGACCCGCCCTGTTTTTTCAGGGCCGTGATGTCGGCGCCGAGGCTCTTGAACTGCGCATCGAAACCCTTGACCTGTGCATCGAAGCTTTTCAGCTGGGCATCGACCTTGCTGGTGTCGGCCGGCGTGCTTTTCAGCGTTGCCAGCTCTGCACTCAGGGCTTTGACCTGAGCCTGCAACTGAGTGTTGGCGTTCTGCTGTTCAGTGGTCTGGGCGGTCATCTGCGCCAGACGCTTGTCCAGATCCGTCGCCTGACCCGCCACACCCTGCTGCTGTTTGCTCTGATCCTGCAGTGCGCTTTGCAACTGCTTGATCTGCAGCTTCAGGGCTTCGCTGTCGGTGTTGACGTTGGTCTGGCTGGCCACGACCTTGCCGGAAATGTCCTGCAGGCGCCCCGCCGCTTCTTCACTGATCCGCGCGAAACTTTCCTGGGTCGCCACCAGTTGCTGCTCCATCAGCGAGATCTGCTGGAAACTCCACCAGGCCAGACCGATGAAGGCAAAGAACAATGCGCCGACCAGCGCCCACAATGGCCCGGTGCTGGCCGACTTGACCTTGACCACGGGTGGCGTGCGCGAATGCACGGAAGTGCGAGTGGTGGTAGGGAAATCGTCGTCATCGAGTGTGTCGGCACGCAGGCTCGGAACATCGTCGAAATCGTCGTCGTGTGCATCGTTACGCATGGACATTGAGGCAACCTTTGTGAAACCCGGTAATGGCTGATTGCGGCGCAGTATAAACCCCGCAGCCGCAGGGATTGACCCCCAACCCGTGGCTGGGTTCAGCACTTCGTATCAACGAATGTCCTGGGCCTTCCACCAGCCACAGAACTCATCGAGGGCCGTCCAGAGACTGACTTTCGGATCGTAGTCCAGATAATGCCGGGCGCGACTGATGTCGAGGGTGAAATTTTTGTTCATCACCTGCATGCCCAGCCGCGACAGGGTCGGCTCGGGACGTCCCGGCCAGAGTTTGCATGCGCCTTCGTTGAGCGCCGCCACACTGTAGGCCAGCCCGTAGGAACGGTACTTGGTGACCTGTGGGACTTCCATTTTGCGCATCACGTAATTGACCACATCCCACAGCGGCACCGGGGCACCGTTGCTGATGTTGTAGGCTTTGCCCAGTGCCGAACCGGCCGCCAGAAGACTGCTCAACAACGCTTCGTTGAGGTTGTGCACGCTGGTGAAGTCGACCTTGTTCAGGCCGTTGCCGATGATTGCCAGACGCCCTTTGCGCTGCATCTTCAGCAGGCGCGGAAAAATGCTCATGTCCCCGGCGCCGGTGACGAAACGCGGGCGCAGGGCCAGGGTTTCGAGGCCGAACTCCTGAGCGCCGAAGACCTTTTGCTCGGCCAGATACTTGGTCGCCGCGTAGTGGTGCTTAAAGCGCTTGGGCACTTGCTCTTCGGTCAGGCCGAGGTGGTCGCGGCCGTCAAAGTAGATCGACGGCGACGACAGGTGCACCAGGCGCCGCACCCGTTGTTTGAGGCAGGCTTCGACCACGTTTTCGGTGACCTGCACATTGCCCTGATGAAAGTCCTGATAACGGCCCCACAACCCGACCGCGCCGGCGCAATGCACCACGGCTTCAACGTCGGTGCAGAGCGCACGCACCAGTTCCGGATCGCTCAGGTCGCCCTGAACGAACTCGGCACCCCGACGCACCAAATGCTCGACACCTTCGGCCCGGCGACCGTTGACCCGCACGTCCAGGCCCTGCTCCAGGGCAAAACGCGCAAAGCGTCCGCCAATGAAGCCGCTTGCGCCGGTGACCAGAATTTTCATGTAGAGCTCCGCTGTCTTTCGTTTTGCCTGATTCGTGAGTCTTGACGCTGGCCGTCAGTCCAACGGCACCAGCCATTGCGACGACGAACGCACCAGTTGGTCGGTCAACAACCCCAGCAACTGGCCGCCATTGCGCCAATGATGCCAGTACAACGGCACGTCGATCGGTTTATCTGGCAACAGTTCGCGCAATACGCCGCGTTCCAGTTGCTCGCGCACCTGCAATTCCGGCACCAGTCCCCAGCCGAGCCCGGCTTCGGTCAGGCGGATAAAACCTTCGGATGACGGACACAAATGATGTTCGAAACCACCATCGACACCGAGGGACGCAAGGTAGCGGTGTTGCAGAAAGTCGTCCGGACCGAACACCAGCGCCGGGGTGCGCGGCAGTTGTTCGGCCCGCACGCCGTCGGGGAAATGCCGTTCGATGAATGCCGGGCTGGCCAGCGCCCGATAGCGCATCGCCCCGAGCAACACACTGCGGGCGCCCGCCACCGGCCGTTCACTGGCGCAGACACAGGCCGCCACTTCACCGGCGCGCATGCGCTTGAGGCCGACGGTCTGGTCTTCGACGATCAGGTCCAGCAACAGATGTTGCTCGGCGCAGAAGTCGCCCACCGCCTCGGCCCACCAGGTGGCGAGGCTGTCGGCGTTCAGCGCGATACGCAGTCGTTCCGGCAGGCCCTCTTCGTCCAGCGCCGGCACCAGCGTCTGCAAATCCCGTTCGAGCAGGCGCACTTGCTGCACATGGTTGAGCAGACGCCGGCCAATTTCGGTGGGTGACGGCGGCGTCCCTCGCACCAGCACCGGCTGGCCAACCCGCGCTTCCAGCAGTTTGATCCGCTGGGAAATCGCCGATTGCGAAAGGCCCAGCACCTGCGCCGCCCGTTCGAATCCGGCCTGCTCGACCACGGCGGCCAGAGCGGAAAGCAATTTGTAGTCGAACATCAGTTTTCCTAATGAGCGATCAGCACTATTGGTTTTTCTTATACAGCGTCTGCCCGGAGAATAGCCAGCAAGCACTCTTTATCAAGGACCACCCCCATGGCTGGCGAAACCTCTTTGACCACCCTGCTGCGCAGCATGAGCCCGCAGCTCAATGCCGGCGAATACGTGTTCTGCACCTTGCGCGACGGTCAGTTGCCGAGCGGTCTGGAGGTCGTGGGCAGTTTCCGCGAACAGGAAGGCCTGACGGTGATTCTGGAACGGTCCCACGCCGAACGCGCCGGTTTCAGTTTCGACTACGTTGCGGCCTGGATCACCTTGAACGTGCATTCGGCGCTGGAAGCCGTCGGCCTGACCGCCGCATTCGCCACCGCACTGGGCAAGGCCGGTATCAGCTGCAACGTGATTGCCGGCTACTACCACGACCATTTGTTCGTCGGTCAGGCCGACGCCGAACGCGCCATGCAAGTGCTGCGCGATCTCGCAGCCAACGCGGAGTAATTGTCATGTGGCAAAGCTATACCAACGGTTTGCTGGTGGCGTTCGGGCTGATCATGGCGATCGGCACCCAGAATGCTTTTGTCCTGGCCCAGAGCCTGCGTCGTGAGCATCACCTGCCGGTTGCCGCGCTGTGCGTCGCCTGCGATGCGCTGCTGGTGGCGGCGGGCGTGTTCGGTCTGGCCACGGTGCTGGCGCAGAACCCGACGTTGCTGGCGGTTGCCCGCTGGGGCGGCGCGGTGTTCCTGATCTGGTACGGCAGCCAGGCGTTGCGCCGGGCCTGCTCGAAACAGAGCCTGCAACAGGGTGAAAACCAGACCGTGCGTTCATTGCGCGCGGTGATGCTCAGTGCACTGGCGGTGACCCTGCTCAACCCGCACGTCTATCTGGACACCGTGCTGCTGATCGGCTCCCTTGGCGCGCAACAGTCAGTGCCCGGCGCTTATGTCGTGGGCGCGGCGAGCGCTTCGCTGCTGTGGTTTTTCACTCTGGCGTTCGGCGCGGCATGGCTGGCACCGTGGCTGGCACGGCCGGGTACGTGGCGAATTCTCGATCTGCTGGTGGCGGTGATGATGTTTACGGTGGCCGGGCAATTGATATTGGCTTCGTGATTTATTCCAAAAGGCTCTGGAACCTCTATCCCACACAGTTGTTGCGTGGTTATGCCGCACCCCCGGTGCTATGATCCGAACCCTGCGCCGCAAAGAGTAAAAACTCGCCGGTGCATTTCTGGCCGCCCGTGATCGGCCTTGCGCTCACCGCAACAGACCTGATTAGGAGAATCATCATGGCTTTCGAATTGCCGCCGCTGCCTTACGCACACGATGCCCTGCAGCCGCACATTTCCAAGGAAACCCTGGAATTCCACCACGACAAGCACCACAACACCTACGTCGTGAACCTGAACAACCTGGTGCCAGGCACCGAGTTCGAAGGCAAGACCCTGGAAGAAATCGTCAAGACTTCCTCGGGTGGCATCTTCAACAACGCCGCTCAGGTCTGGAACCACACCTTCTACTGGAACTGCCTGGCGCCAAACGCCGGCGGTCAACCAACCGGCGCACTGGCTGAAGCCATCAACGCTGCTTTCGGTTCGTTCGACAAGTTCAAGGAAGAGTTCAGCAAAACCTCGATCGGCACCTTCGGTTCCGGCTGGGGCTGGCTGGTGAAAAAGGCTGACGGTTCCCTGGCCCTGGCCAGCACCATCGGCGCCGGCAACCCGCTGACCAGCGGCGACACCCCGCTGCTGACCTGCGACGTCTGGGAACACGCTTACTACATCGACTACCGTAACCTGCGTCCTAAGTACGTCGAGGCGTTCTGGAACCTGGTCAACTGGAAGTTCGTGGCCGAGCAGTTCGAAGGCAAGACCTTCACCGCTTAAGCTGCGCGCCAGACAAAAAACCCGGCTATTGCCGGGTTTTTTTATGCCGGCGAAAAACACGAAGGTGAATCTGATCGCAAACAGGGCCATTTCCCACACGCAAAGCAGCCCTTGTCCCCTTGCTCCCGAGCCACAGCGGACTAACATCAAACAGAGGAAAAAATGTCCGACGCCCCTCAAGTTGGAGGCCAAAACTACCGACACAGTACAACCAGGGCAAATACTCCAGGCAGCAGCATTTCGGCCAAGGCCACGGACAAATTTTCCGCGGCTCGATTGTCCCTTTGACTGCCAACACGGGATTGCCAATACTCATGGCAACTTGACGCTACCCGCACGGAACAAGGAATAACCCTTTGAAGCTGGAACTCAAGAACAGCTTGTCGGTGAAGTTGCTCCGGGTCGTGCTCCTGTCGGCATTGATCGTCGGCGTAGTCTTGAGCTGCGCGCAGATCGTTTTCGATGCCTATAAAACACGCCAGGCCGTCGCCAGCGATGCCGAACGCATCCTCGACATGTTCCGCGATCCTTCAACCCAGGCCGTCTACAGCCTGGACCGGGAGATGGGCATGCAGGTGATCGAAGGCCTGTTCCAGGACGACGCCGTGCGCCAGGCCTCCATCGGGCATCCCAACGAAGCGATGCTCGCGCAGAAATCCCGTGAATTGCAGCATTCCAACAGCCGCTGGCTGACCGACCTGATTCTCGGCCAGGAGCGCACGTTCACCACCCAACTGGTGGGTCGCGGCCCCTACAGCGAATATTACGGCGACCTGAGTATCACCCTCGACACCGCCACCTACGGTCAGGGTTTCATCGTCAGTTCAGTGATCATCTTCATTTCCGGCGTATTGCGCGCCCTGGCCATGGGCCTGGTGCTGTATCTGGTCTATCACTGGCTGCTGACCAAGCCGCTGTCGCGGATCATCGAGCACCTCACGGAAATCAACCCGGACCGCCCCAGCGAACACAAGATTCCACAGCTCAAGGGTCACGAGAAAAACGAACTCGGCATCTGGATCAACACCGCCAACCAGTTGCTCGAATCCATCGAACGCAACACCCATCTGCGCCACGAAGCGGAAAACAGTCTGCTGCGCATGGCCCAGTACGACTTCCTCACCGGCCTGCCGAACCGTCAGCAATTGCAGCAACAGCTGGACAAGATTCTGGTGGACGCCGGCAAGCTGCAGCGCCGGGTCGCGGTGTTGTGCGTCGGGCTGGATGACTTCAAGGGCATCAACGAACAATTCAGCTACCAGACCGGCGACCAATTGCTGTTGGCCCTCGCTGATCGCCTGCGCGCCCATAGCGGCCGTCTCGGCGCCCTCGCCCGCCTGGGCGGCGACCAGTTCGCCCTGGTACAGGCCGACATCGAACAACCTTACGAAGCGGCGGAACTGGCGCAAAGCATCCTCGATGATCTGGAAGCGGCATTCGCCCTTGACCATCAGGAAATCCGCCTGCGCGCCACCATCGGCATCACCCTGTTCCCGGAGGACGGCGACAGCACCGAGAAGCTGTTGCAGAAAGCCGAGCAGACCATGACCCTGGCCAAGACCCGCTCGCGCAACCGCTATCAGTTCTATATCGCCAGCGTCGACAGCGAAATGCGCCGCCGTCGCGAACTGGAAAAAGACCTGCGCGATGCCTTGCTGCGGGATCAGTTCTACCTCGTCTATCAGCCACAGATCAGCTACCGCGATCACCGCGTGGTCGGTGTCGAGGCCCTGATCCGCTGGCAACATCCGGAGCACGGACTGGTGCCGCCGGACCTGTTCATTCCGCTGGCCGAACAGAACGGCACGATCATCGCCATCGGCGAGTGGGTGCTGGATCAGGCCTGCAAACAACTGCGCGAATGGCACGATCAGGGTTTCGTCGACCTGCGCATGGCGGTCAACCTGTCCACCGTGCAACTGCACCACGCCGAGTTGCCGCGAGTGGTCAACAACCTGTTGCAGATGTATCGCCTGCCGCCGCGCAGCCTGGAACTGGAAGTCACCGAAACCGGCCTGATGGAAGACATCAGCACCGCCGCCCAGCACTTGCTGAGCCTGCGCCGCTCCGGCGCACTGATCGCCATCGACGATTTCGGGACCGGCTACTCCTCGCTGAGCTATCTCAAGAGTCTGCCGCTGGACAAGATCAAGATCGACAAGAGCTTCGTCCAGGATCTGCTGGATGACGACGATGACGCGACCATCGTTCGCGCCATCATTCAACTGGGCAAGAGCCTGGGCATGCAGGTGATCGCAGAAGGCGTGGAAACCGCCGAACAGGAGACCTACATCATCTCCGAAGGCTGCCATGAAGGTCAGGGCTATCACTACAGCAAGCCGCTGCCGGCGCGGGAGTTGAGCGTTTATCTCAAACAGGCCCAGCGCAGCAACGCGGCGATCCTCTGAACGCTGCCGGCAAGGGCCGCCACACGCCTTGTGCCCGGCACCGTTGATCCAGCGCAAACCCCGCGCGAATAGGAAATATTTCCAGCCACAACCCTTTACACATAATGCGAAAGATTTGCATTATGTCGCAGCTTTTGCGCACCCCCGCGCCTGTCCACTCAATTACCGAAGCAGGATGTTCGCCATGATTCGTATGCCTCTGGCTACCGCCAGTCTGCTGGCCATCGCTATTTCCCTCGCCGGTTGCGGCGAAGGCAAAGACAAGGCCGCCGCTCCAGCAGCGCCGACGCCAGCCGCCAGCACCGCCGCGCCGGCGGCTCCTGCCACTGCCGGTAAAGTCGACGAGGCCGCTGCCAAGGCTGTGGTCGCGCACTACGCCGACATGGTCTTCGCCGTTTACAGCGATGCCGAATCCACCGCGAAAACCCTGCAGACCGCTATCGACGCTTTCCTCGCCAAGCCGAACGCCGACACTCTGAAGGCCGCACGTGCAGCCTGGGTTGCCGCCCGCGTTCCTTACCTGCAGAGCGAAGTGTTCCGCTTCGGCAACACCATCATCGACGACTGGGAAGGTCAGGTTAACTCCTGGCCTCTGGACGAAGGCCTGATCGACTACGTCGACAAATCCTACGAACACGCACTGGGCAACCCGGGCGCCACCGCCAACATCATCGCCAACACCGAAGTACAGGTCGGCGAAGACAAGGTCGACGTCAAGGACATCACTCCGGAAAAACTCGCCAGCCTGAACGAGCTGGGCGGTTCCGAAGCCAACGTTGCCACCGGCTACCACGCTATCGAATTCCTGCTCTGGGGCCAGGATCTGAACGGCACCGGCCCTGGCGCCGGCAACCGTCCAGCTTCGGATTACCTGGAAGGCGCTGGCGCCACCGGCGGTCACAACGATCGTCGTCGTGCCTACCTGAAAGCCGTGACCCAACTGCTGGTCAGCGACCTGGAAGAAATGGTCGGCAACTGGAAGCCGAACGTGGCCGACAACTACCGCGCCACCCTGGAAGCCGAACCGGCCGAAAGCGGCCTGCGCAAAATGCTGTTCGGCATGGGCAGCCTGTCTCTGGGCGAGCTGGCTGGCGAGCGCATGAAGGTGTCCCTGGAAGCGAACTCCCCGGAAGACGAACAGGACTGCTTCAGCGACAACACCCACAACTCGCACTTCTACGATGCCAAAGGCATTCGTAACGTTTACCTGGGCGAATACACCCGCGTCGACGGCACCAAAATGACCGGCGCCAGCCTGTCGTCGCTGGTGGCCAAGGTTGACCCGGCTGCCGACACCGCCCTGAAAGCCGATCTGGCCGCTACCGAAGCCAAGATCCAGGTCATGGTCGATCACGCCAACAAGGGTGAGCACTACGACCAGTTGATCGCCGCCGGCAACACCGCTGGCAACCAGATCGTTCGTGACGCCATCGCCTCGCTGGTCAAGCAGACCGGTTCGATCGAAACGGCGGCCGGCAAGCTGGGTATCAGCGACCTGAACCCGGACAACGCTGATCACGAGTTCTGATCAAGCGCGTCTGACTGAACAAGGCGACCTCCGGGTCGCCTTGTTCGTTCTGGCTGACCTGACGTGTATCAAGCAAACGATAATTCCTCTTATTCAAACCCCCTCGCCCTGTTAGACTTTGCGCCTTTAAATTCGCCCCTCTTGCAGGAAGTCTGATGCCCTCGCTGCCTCTTCGCTTGTCCGCACTGTTTCTGGCCCTGGGCCTGAGTGCCTGCGATGACGCCCCGCGTTTCACCAAGGCCGAGCCCGGCGAAGCCCGCTCCGGCGGTGCCGCGACGGTACGCAAGACGGATCAGAATTCATTTTCCCTGCCCTCCGCGAATCTTCCGCCCTCGCGTCGGGTGGACTTCAGCGTCGGCAACAGCTTCTTTCGCAGCCCTTGGGTGATCGCACCGTCGACCACCACCGCCCGCGACGGCCTCGGCCCGTTGTTCAACACCAACGCCTGCCAGGGCTGCCACATCAAGGACGGCCGCGGCCATCCGCCGACGCCGGATGCGCCCAACGCCGTATCGATGCTGGTGCGCCTGTCGATTCCCGATGCGCCGCAGTACGCCAGATTGATCGAGCAGGTCGGCGTGGTGCCGGAGCCGGTCTACGGTGGGCAGTTCCAGGACATGGCCGTGCCCGGCGTTGCGCCGGAAGGCAAGGTGCGGGTCGATTACACGCCAGTGCCGGTGCGCTTCAAGGACGGCACCGAAATCGAGCTGCGCAAGCCGGTCTTGCAGATCACCCAGCTCGGCTACGGCCCGATGCACCCGGACACACGTTTCTCCGCACGCGTTGCGCCACCGATGATCGGCCTGGGTCTGCTCGAAGCGATCCCCGAGGAAGCGATTCTCGCCAACGCCGCCGCGCAAGCCAAAGAGAACAACGGCATCAACGGCCGGCCCAACCGGGTCTGGGATGACGCACAGCAAAAGACGGTCATGGGGCGATTTGGCTGGAAAGCCGGCCAACCGAACCTCAATCAACAAAATGTTCACGCGTTTTCTGGTGATATGGGCCTCACCACGAGCCTGAGACCGTTTGATGACTGCACCGACGCGCAAATCGCCTGCAAACAGGCGCCGAATGGCAATGGCCCGGACGGTGAACCTGAAGTCAGCGACAACATCCTGCGCCTGGTGCTGTTCTACAGCCGCAACCTCGCCGTTCCTGCACGCCGTGGCGTCAACGATGCCCAGGTGCTGGCCGGCAAGAATCTGTTTTTCCAGGCTGGCTGCCAGTCCTGTCACACGCCGAAATACACCACCGCCGCCAACGCGGCCGAACCTGAACTGGCCAATCAAGTGATTCGCCCGTACAGCGATCTGCTGCTGCATGACATGGGCGAAGGCCTGGCCGACAACCGCACCGAATTCCAGGCCAGCGGCCGCGACTGGCGCACGCCGCCGTTGTGGGGCATCGGTTTGACGCAGGCGGTCAGCGGTCACACTCAGTTTCTGCACGACGGCCGCGCCCGCAACCTGCTCGAAGCCGTGCTCTGGCACGGCGGCGAAGCCAGGGCGGCGCAGCAACAGGTTTTGTCTTTCAATGCCGAGCAGCGTGCCGCGCTGCTGGCGTTTTTGAATTCACTTTAAACACTTAAAAGAATCGGGAGCCCGACATGTTCCGTCCCAAGCTGTTGTTCACCAGCCTTGCCGCACTGGCCCTCGGCGCGTGCTCGCCGCAGGATCCGCAAGCCGTCACCTCCGCCGCCATCGCCAAATCGGTGATCCTGCCGACTTACACCCGCTGGGTCGAAGCCGACAAGCAACTGGCTGTCAGCGCCCTCGCCTACTGCCAGGGCAAGGAAAACCTGGAAACCGCCCGCGCCGACTTCCTGCACGCGCAGAAAGCCTGGGCCGAGCTGCAACCGCTGCTGATCGGTCCACTGGCCGAGGGCAATCGCTCGTGGCAGGTGCAGTTCTGGCCGGACAAGAAAAACCTGGTCGGCCGTCAGGTCGAGCAACTGGTCACCGCCCAGCCGCAGATCGATGCCGCTGCATTGGCCAAATCCAGCGTCGTGGTCCAGGGCCTGTCGGCCTACGAGTACATCCTGTTCGACGCCAAGCCTGACGTGGCCAACGACGCACAGAAAGCCAAGTACTGCCCGCTGCTGGTGGCCATCGGCGAGCGCCAGAAACTCCTGGCCGAAGAGATCCTCAGCAGCTGGAACAACACCGACGGCATGCTTGCGCAGATGAGCAAGTTCCCGAACCAGCGCTACGCCGACTCCCACGAAGCGATCGCTGATCTGCTGCGGGTACAGGTCACCGCCCTCGACACCCTGAAGAAAAAGCTCGGTACGCCAATGGGCCGCCAGAGCAAAGGCGTACCGCAACCGTTCCAGGCCGATGCGTGGCGCAGCCAGTCGTCTCTGACGGCCATGGAAGCCAGCCTCGCCGCCGCCAAGACCGTTTGGGAAGGCGTCGACAACAAAGGCCTGCGCGGCTTGCTGCCAACTGAGCAGAAACCATTGGCGGACAAGATCGACGCCGCTTACGCAGCCTCGCTCAAACTGTTCGGCAGCACTCAGCGCTCGCTGACCGAAATGCTCGAAGACGACGCCGGTCGCCAGCAGCTCAACGACATCTACGACAGCCTCAACGTCGTCCATCGCCTGCACGAAGGCGAACTGGCCAAGGCGCTGGGCATCCAACTGGGCTTCAACGCCAACGACGGTGACTGATGAGGGCAAGTGCCATGCTGCGACGCCAGGCTCTGACTTTAGGTAGTTTGCTGCTGGGAGCAGTGACACTGGGCGGCTGGACGCTGTTCAAGCGCAAGGATCAGAGCCCGCTGCTGCTGTCGGCGCGGGACGACACCGACGGCAAGCACTACGCCGTCGGCTATCGACTGGACGGCACGCGAGTGTTCGCCACTGAAGTCGGCCAGCGCTGCCACGACATCATCAATCACCCGACGCTGCCGATCGCGCTGTTCGTCGCCCGGCGTCCGGGCACCGAGAGCTACCTGATCGACCTGCGCGACGGTGCCTTGCTGCAAACCGTGACCTCGCAGCCGAACCGGCACTTCTACGGCCACGCGGTGATCCACCATAGCGGCGATTACCTGTACGCCACCGAGAACGACACCACCGATCCGGGCCGCGGCCTGCTCGGGGTGTACAAGTTCGAGGGTGAACGGCTGGTGCACAGCGGCGAGATTTCCACCCACGGTCTCGGCCCGCATCAAGTGTCGTGGATGCCCGACGGTGAAACCCTGGTGGTGGCCAACGGCGGGATCCGCACCGAAGCCGAAAGCCGGGTCGACATGAACCTCGACGCCATGGAACCGAGCCTGGTCCTGATGCAACGCGACGGCACCCTGCTGAGCAAGGAAACCCTCGCCCAGTCGATGAACAGCGTGCGGCACCTGGGGATCGCCAGCGACGGCACCATCGTCGCCGGCCAGCAATTCATGGGGCCTTCCCAGGAGCGTTCCGAGTTGCTGGCGATCAAACGTCCGGGCCAGCCGTTCGTGCCGTTCCCGGTGCCGGAGCATCAGTTGCAGTCGATGGGTCATTACACCGCCAGCGTCGCCGTGCACAGCGACCTGCGTCTGGTGGCGCTGACCGCACCGCGTGGCAACCGCTTCTTCATCTGGGATCTGGACAGCGGCGAAGTACGCCTCGATGCACCGTTACCCGACTGCGCCGGTGTCGGTGCGGTGAAGGACGGTTTTGTCGTGACCTCGGGGCAAGGACGTTGCCGTTATTACGATTGCCGCCAGGACGAACTGCTGGCCAAACCGCTGGATTTGCCCGCAGGGCTCTGGGACAACCATCTTCATCTGATGGCCTGAAATTCGCCGCCGACCGCTCGGTCGGCGGCACCGCTTTTCTACACCTTCCTCCATCACACCCTGTAAAAACTGGCAGTTGGAATCCCTGCCGGAGTCGGGGTAATGTGCCCGCCTGTCTCGCCTGATTTTCTCCAAGGAACTGGAATATGCTGCGTCGCCGCATGCTGATCATGTTGGGTGTTGTACTGCTGATCGTTCTGCTCCTCGCCGGTTACAAGGCCTTCTCGATCTACACGATGATCCAGGGCTTTGCCAAACCGAAGCCGCCGATCAGCGTCGCCGTGGCCACCGCCGCCGAGCGCCCGTGGCAGATGCGCCTGCCTACCGTCGGCACGCTCAAGGCGCTGCAGGGTGTCGAGCTGAGCCTGGAAGTCGCCGGCACCGTGACCGAACTCAAGTTCGAATCAGGCCAGAAGGTCAAGGCCGGGCAACCGTTGCTGCAACTCGACAGCGCCGTCGAATCCGCACTGCTGGAAACCGCCAAGGCCGACCTCGGTCTGGCGCAACTGGACTTCGGCCGTGGCAGCCAGCTGGTTGGCAGCAGTGCCATTTCAAAAGGCGAGTACGACCGACTCTCGGCGGTCCTGCAAAAGAACAAGGCCACGGTCAATCAGCTCAATGCATCGCTGGCAAAAAAACGCATTTCCGCACCGTTCAGCGGCACCATCGGCATCCGTCAGGTCGACGTCGGTGACTATCTCGCCAGCGGCACGAAAATCGCCACCCTGCAGGATCTGAGCAGCCTCTACGCCGACTTCTATGTGCCTGAGCAATCTGTGCCGAAGCTGGCCATCGGTCAGCCAGTGCAGATTTCGGTTGCCGCCTATCCCGGGCAGAACTTCCCTGGCGCGATCAGCGCGATCAACCCGATTGTCGAAAGCACCACCCGCAACATTCTGGTCCGCGCGACGCTGGCCAATCCCGACGGCAAGTTGCTGCCGGGCATGTTCGCCAGCCTTGAAGTGCTGCTGCCGGACCCGCAGAAGCACATCGTCGTGCCGGAAAGCGCGATCACCTACACCCTTTACGGCAACTCGATCTACGTGGTCGGGCAGAAGAAAGCCGAGGACGGCAGTGTCGAGAAAGACGACAAGGGCCAACCGGTACTGATCGCCGAGCGCCGTTTCATTGAAACCGGTGAGCGCCGCGAGGGGCTGGTGATGATCAACAAGGGCGTGCAGAGCGGCGAACAAGTGGTGACGGCCGGCCAGATCAAACTGGACAACGGCGCGCACATCGCCATCAGTGACGACAAGACCCTCGGCGAGCAGAACAGTCCGCGCCGCGCTGACTGATCAAGGAATCCTCATGGCCTTTACCGATCCGTTCATTCGCCGCCCGGTGCTCGCCACCGTGGTCAGCCTGCTGATTGTGCTGCTGGGCTTCCAGGCCTGGAGCAAGCTGCCGCTGCGCCAGTACCCGCAAATGGAAAACGCCCTGATCACGGTGACCACCGCCTACCCCGGGGCCAACGCCGAAACCATCCAGGGCTACATCACCCAGCCGATGCAGCAGAGCCTGGCGAGCGCCGAGGGCATCGACTACATGACCTCGGTCAGTCGGCAGAACTTCTCGGTGATTTCGATCTACGCACGCATCGGTTCCAACAGCGACCGCTTGTTCACCGAACTGCTGGCCAAGGCCAACGAGGTGAAAAACAAACTGCCACAGGATGCCGAAGACCCGGTACTGAGCAAGGAAGCCGCCGATGCCTCGGCACTGATGTACATCAGCTTCTTCAGCAAGGAACTGAGCAACCCGCAGATCACGGACTACCTGTCGCGGGTGATCCAGCCAAAACTGGCGACGCTGCCAGGCATGGCCGAAGCCGAGATTCTGGGTAACCAGGTGTTCGCCATGCGCCTGTGGATCGACCCGGTGAAACTCGCCGGTTTCGGCCTCAGCGCCAGCGACGTGAGCAACGCGGTGCGCCAGTACAACTTCCTCTCCGCCGCCGGCGAGGTAAAAGGCGAGTACGTGGTCACCAGTATCAACGCCAACACCGAACTGAAGTCGGCCGAGGCCTTCGGCAAGATTCCGCTCAAGGTCAGTGGTGACAGCCGTGTGCTGCTCAGCGATGTGGCGCGGGTGGAAATGGGTGCGGAGAATTACAACTCCATCAGCTCCTTCGGTGGTACACCCTCGGTGTACATCGGGATCAAGGCGACGCCCGGCGCCAACCCGCTCGACGTGATCAAGGAAGTGCGCAAGATCATGCCCGAGCTGGAGGCCCAGTTGCCGCCCAACCTCAAGAGCGAGATCGCCTACGACGCGACGCTGTTCATCCAGGCCTCCATCGACGAAGTGGTGAAAACCCTGTTCGAAGCGGTGCTGATCGTGATCGTGGTGGTGTTCCTGTTCCTCGGCGCCCTGCGTTCAGTGGTGATCCCGGTAGTGACCATTCCGCTGTCGATGATCGGCGTGATGTTCTTCATGCAGATGATGGGCTACTCGATCAATCTGCTGACCCTGCTGGCGATGGTGCTGGCCATCGGTCTGGTGGTGGACGATGCCATCGTCGTGGTGGAAAACATCCACCGGCATATCGAAGAAGGCAAGACACCGCTGGACGCCGCACTTGAGGGCGCCCGGGAAATCGCGATGCCGGTGGTCTCGATGACCATCACCCTGGCAGCGGTGTATGCGCCGATCGGTTTCCTCACCGGGCTGACCGGGGCACTCTTCAAGGAGTTTGCGTTGACTCTGGCCGGGGCCGTGGTGATTTCCGGCATCGTCGCCCTGACCCTGTCACCGATGATGTGTGCCTTTCTGTTGCGACATGAAGAAAACCCCAGCGGACTTGCCCACCGACTCGACCGGATCTTCGAAAACCTCAAGCGACGCTATCAGAGCATGCTCCACGGCACCCTCAACACCCGGCCAGTGGTGCTGGTGTTCGCAGTGATCGTGCTGTGCCTGATTCCGGTACTGCTCAAGTTCACCAAATCGGAACTGGCGCCGGATGAAGACCAAGGCATCATTTTCATGATGGCCAACGCGCCGCAGCCGACCAACCTTGATTACCTGAACACCTACACCGACGAGTTCGTGAAGATCTTCAAGGAGTTCCCGGAGTACTACTCCTCGTTCCAGATCAACGGCTACAACGGTGTACAGACCGGTATCGGCGGTTTCCTGCTCAAACCGTGGAACGAACGCAGCCGTACACAGATGCAGATTCTTCCCGAGGTGCAGGGCAAACTCGGCAACATCCCGGGGTTGCAGATCTTCGGCTTCAACCTGCCTTCCCTGCCCGGCACCGGCGAGGGTCTTCCGTTCGAATTCGTGATCAACACGGCCAATGACTACGAGCTGTTGCTGCAGGTGGCTGACCGGATCAAGAAGCGTGCGATGGAGTCGGGCAAGTTCGCGTTCGTCGACCTTGACCTGGCCTTCGACAAACCGGAGGTGGTGGTCGATATCGACCGCGCCAAGGCGGCGCAGATGGGCGTGTCGATGCAGGATCTGGGCGGCACCCTCGCCACCCTGCTTGGCGAAGCGGAGATAAACCGCTTCACCATCGAGGGTCGCAGTTACAAGGTCATCGCCCAGGTTGAACGGGCCTACCGTGACAATCCGGACTGGCTGAACAATTACTACGTGAAAAACACCCAGGGCGAGTTGTTGCCGCTGTCGACCCTGATCACCGTGACCGACCGGGCACGACCGCGACAGCTCAACCAGTTCCAGCAGCTCAATGCGGCGAAGCTGTCCGGGTTCCCACTGGTCAGCATGGGCGAGGCCATCGAGAGCGTGGTGCAGATCGCCCGGGAAGAGGCACCCGCCGGTTTTGCTTTCGATTACGGCGGCGCTTCACGGCAGTTCGTACAGGAAGGCAGCGCGCTGTGGGTCACCTTCGCGTTGGCGCTGGCGATCATTTTCCTGGTGCTGGCGGCGCAGTTCGAGAGTTTCCGCGACCCGCTGGTGATCCTGGTGACCGTACCGCTGTCGATTTGCGGGGCGCTGATTCCGCTGTTCCTCGGCTGGTCGAGCATGAACATCTACACCCAGGTCGGGCTCGTGACACTGATCGGCCTGATCAGTAAACACGGGATCCTGATCGTCGAATTTGCCAATCAACTGCGCAAGGAAAAGGGCCTGACGCCCCGTGAAGCGGTCGAGGAAGCGGCGGCGATTCGCTTGCGACCCGTCCTGATGACCACCGCTGCCATGGTGTTCGGCATGGTGCCGTTGATCCTCGCCAGTGGCGCGGGTGCGGTGAGCCGCTTCGATATCGGGACGGTGATTGCCACCGGGATGTCGATCGGGACGTTGTTTACGTTGTTCGTCTTGCCCTGCGTCTACACCGTGCTGGCCAAACCCGATCCCAAACCCTCCACCTGACCGCCACTTCCACGCAAGCATAAAAAAAGGCCTCGCATGTGCGAGGCCTTTGGCTCTTGTAGACGTTTCAACTCTGCGGCCTCATCCCTTGAGAAAGTCCGAACATGAACAGCAGCAAATCATGGTCGGGCTTGGTTGCCGCAGAGGCTTTCGCCACCCGCGGCATCGGACAATGGGCATCGTTGGTCGATGCCCCGATCACTTGCATGCGTGGCTGTTCCCAGGCCGCCACCGCCAAAGATGCAACTGCCAAGGCTCCTACCAGAAACAAACCTCGCGCAATTTCTAGTTTCATCGCTATAAACCTTTGATAGCGCTGCCAAACGCCGTCTCATAAAAATAGACGAGTTTCTTCCAGTCCGTAGGGCTGAACGACGAGTGGCGGCGCAATTGTTTCATGTCATGGGAGGCCGCGCGATGAGCGGTCAGGCGTTGACGGCACTTTTCCAGATCGATCAGGGCCACTTCGACTTTGGCTGACTCACCCTCGCCGGTGACGCGGACAAATACGTGCTTGATGTAAATGCAGCTGTGCTGCCAGCGACCCTTGTGCATGCGAGCCAGGTTCTCCGCGAGATCCTTGAGTACACGCTCATACACCGCTTCACCGTACTGCTCGCGGCCGCCTGCCGCTTCCCACTGTTCAAGCTCCTGAAAGCCGTCCAGCGACTTGGTGACCAGCAACGCCCGCCACTTGTGTTGCGGGTCAGGTTGAGCACCGCAAAAGACAATTTCCGGCACCCGGACGCCGAGTTTCGTTACACCGGTCAGTGCATCCAGTTCACGCAAAACAGTCGGTCGCCCGAACGGGTGCAGCCAACTGCGATAGATATGGCCTGTCTGGCGCTTGGCATACAGCAGTTGACCATCGCGCCCCACCACCCGCTGTACACCACTTTCACCACCACGACGCACGTTGGGTTCTTCCACCCATTCACCGCGCTGGTTCCAGTAGTAGTCAAAGCGATCCTGGGGAGCGACTCCCGTTTCTGCTGCAAATTGCACTGCCATCCTCTTACCTCTTGCGTAGTACGTAAACTCGCCACATGGCATAGAGCGGAATAAAGTCCAGTTGTTCCTGGATCCTGAATCCTGCCTCTTCGAATTCCTTTTCAACCGTAGCGGCCGGTAGCACAAATCGATTCTGGTAACCTTCCTGCCCGCGTTTTTTCTCGGCGCGCTTGCGTTTCCAGGCCTTGAAATTGCCATCTACCCACAACGAAATGATCACACTGTCCCGGGTAACGCGTTCGAACTCACGCAAAATCGTCTGCCGATGCTCGGCCTCGCCGATGTGGTGCAGCAGACGCATGCAGAAAATGCTGTCCACGGAGTTGTCAGGCAACGCAATGTCGAACGCCGAAGTGTGCAAGGGTTGTACCCGTTTCACCACATCCGCCGGTTGGGCCTGCATCGCCGTCTTGATCATCGACTCGGAATTGTCTGCCCCGATGATCACCCGATTGGGCTTCTCTGCCAGCAATGGCCAGAAACGCCCGGCACCGCACGGCAGATCCAGCACCAGCCCCGGCTCACCGACCA
Organism: Pseudomonas sp. GW822-FHT03F08; assembly: GCF_058801265.1. Classification (NCBI taxonomy): domain Bacteria; kingdom Pseudomonadati; phylum Pseudomonadota; class Gammaproteobacteria; order Pseudomonadales; family Pseudomonadaceae; genus Pseudomonas; species Pseudomonas sp. GW822-FHT03F08. Next base: position 353,163 of record NZ_JBXANC010000006.1, read on the forward strand.
GGGTCAGTGCCTTGCGAGCCAACTGCTGATCTCGCCAGTTGGACAAACGACGCCCCAGACCATCCTGATGCTTGCGCAGGTATTTCTGCGCGTGGTTGTCGTCGTACTTTTCGGAAAAATCGAGTTTGATCGGGCCGGCCATCGTCGGGACTCCTGAATGCTGATAGCTCCACCTTAGGCACGGGAGTGTCAGCGTCAGGTCATCCCTTTGTGAAAAAAACGTCGCGTAAACCCCCGAACTATTTCAAGGTTATACAGGATTCGTTCAGGTTGGCAGCTTTTTTGTGCCATTTGGGAGGGGTTCCTGTTTGCCCAGATCTACCTCGAAACGGCAGCCATTGGGCTCCATCGTACTCAATGTGACACTCCAGCCCTGGTTCTCGCAGATGCGCTGCACCAATGACAGACCGAGCCCCAGACCCTCTCCACGCTTTTCGCTGCCCCGTACGAAGGGCTGGAACATCGCCTCACGCTTCTCCTCGGGAATGCCCACGCCCGAGTCCTCGACCACAAAGCCGTTGTCATTGAGCGTCAGCCGAATGAAGCCATGCTCGGTGTAGTGCAACGCATTACGCAGCAGGTTGCCCATCACGGCATTGAGCAGGGTGGCGTTGTAGCGGGTATCCGGCGGGTTGCCCGGTTCGAAAATCAGATTAAGGCCCTTGGTCTCGATCGGCTCGCGCCACAGGCCCAACAGATTGTCCGCCACCTGGCCGAGACTGTGCTGGGGCGCTGCCCCCGCATCTTCGCGCTGGGCACGGGCCAGCATCAGGAAAGTCTGCACCAGTTCGCGCATTTCTTCGCTGGCACGGGCGATGCGTTCGACCTGGGCGCGGCCGCGCTGATCGATGCCCGGGTTTTCCAGCAGCAGCTCACAGGAACTGGCCAGCACCATCAGCGGTGTACGCAACTCATGGCTGACGTCACTGGTGAACAGCCGCTCACGCGTCAGCGCCTGACGCAAACGCCCCAGCGTCGCATCGAATGCCACCGCCAGTTCACCCACTTCATCGGCGGCGTAGTCCGGCGCCAGCGGCGGTGCGAGCCCCAGCAACTGATCGCGATGACGCACCTGACGCGCCAGCCGGACCACCGGCGCCATCACCTTGCGTGCCAGCACCCAGCCGAGGAAAACCGCCAGCGCCAGGCTGAGCACGAAGCCCACCAGCACCACGGCAAACAGTACGCGCTCACGCTCTTCGAAATCGCTTTGATCCTGCAGCAGCACATAGCGCCGGCCGTCGACGATTTCGACCATCGCGTGATACGACAGCTGCTCGCGGAAGACTTCGTGGAACCCGGAATCCAGATGCCGCAGATCCTTGGGCAACTCGAAGTCACCCGGGCCGCCGCTGAAATAGAACAGTTGATCCGGCTCCGGCCGATGGCTCCAGTCCGAGACGTTGTCCATCAACAACAGGCGCTGCAAGTCGCCGCCCAGTCCTGCGGAAATCAGTTTTTCTTCCACCAGGTGCACGGTCGCGACGATGCCCATGGCGAAGGCCCCTGCCACCAGTGCGCTCATCAGCGCAAAGGCGATGATGATCCGCTGGGCAAGGCTTTGCTTAAACTCCATCGCGGCCCTCAGCCAAGCGATAACCCACGCCGTGCACAGTGTGCAGCAGTGGTTTGGCGAACGGCTTGTCGATCACCTGACGCAATTGGTGGACGTGGCTGCGCAGGCTGTCGCTGTCCGGGCAGTCATCGCCCCACAGGGCTTCTTCGAGAATTTCCCGACGCAGTACATGCGGGCTCTTCTGCATCAGCACCGCGAGCAGCTTGAGGCCGACCGGGTTGAGCTTGAGCAGCTTGCCTTCGCGGGTCACTTCGAGTGTGTCGAGGTCGTAGCTCAGGTCACCGACCTGCAGGGAACGGCGACCGCCGCCCTGGGTCCGGCGCATCACAGCTTCGACCCGCGCGGCCAGTTCCGACAACGCAAAGGGTTTGACCAGGTAATCGTCAGCCCCGGACTTGAAGCCCTGCAGGCGATCGTCGAGTTGATCGCGGGCGGTGAGCATGATCACCGGCGTGTCGCGGCGCGCATCTTCGCGCAGGCGTTTGCACAGGGTGTAGCCGTCGATGCCGGGCAACATGATGTCGAGCACGATCAGGTCATAGTGCTCGGTAGCCGCCAGATGCAGGCCCGACAGACCGTCCTGGGCGCAATCGACGGTATAGCCCTTCAGGCCCAGGTAATCGGCCAGGTTGGCCAGGATATCGCGGTTGTCTTCGACCAATAGAATTCGCATGGGCACCTCTTCCGTACACAGTAACGGCCGTCATGGCCCGCGCAGCTTACGGCCAACTTCGGCTCAGGGCTAGGGTTGCAGCCCCGACAGATCGATTTGCTCAACCAACATAAATCTTTAACAAAGTTTTCACTATCGGTTCACAACCTCATTACAGTGGCTTCGCGAAACTCCCGCGCCATTGATAAAAGGAAAAGAAAACAATGGGTTTCTTCAAGACAGCGCCTATGCGCTATCTGCTGCTGGTCACCGGTGCCTGGCTGGTCGTGTTTCTCCTCACCCGTATCGTACTGCTGCTGACTCATCTGGATGAGGCCGGTGGCGGTGCGCTGTCCGTGTTCGGTGTCGGTCTGGTCTACGACCTGGGCTTCCTCGCCTATGCCGCTTTGCCGATGGGCCTGTATCTGCTGCTGTGCCCGCCGGCCTTGTGGCGCCGTCGCGGTCACCGCTGGTTCCTGCAGGGACTGCTGACCGTCAGCCTGTACGCCATGCTGTTCACGGCGGTGGCCGAATGGCTGTTCTGGGATGAGTTCGGGGTGCGCTTCAACTTCATCGCCGTCGACTACCTGGTGTACTCCGACGAAGTGCTGAACAACGTGCTGGAGTCATATCCGATCGGCAAGTTGCTGAGCATCCTGGCGGTTCTGGCCGTGGGGCTGAGTCTTGTCTTGCGCAAGGCATTCAATGCAGCGCTCAACGCTCCGCTACCGCCATTGCGCGGTCGGCTGCTGAATGCCTTGGCGCTGTTGGTGGTGGCGGGCCTCAGCCTGCAACTGGTCAGTCAGGACGCACCGCGTGCCCAGGGCGGCAACGCCTATCAGAATGAACTGGCGAGCAATGGCCCGTATCAGTTCTTCGCCGCGTTCCGTAACAACGAACTGGACTACAGCCAGTTCTACAAGAGCCTGCCAGCGGACAAGGTTGCCGGTCAGATTCGTGCCGAACTGAACGAGCCCAATGCCCGTTTCGTCGGCCAGGATCCGCAGGACATCCGTCGCAATATCGATAACCCCGGCGTCACCCGCAAGCCGAACATCGTGCTGGTGACCATCGAAAGCCTGAGCGCCAAATACCTGGGCAGCAATGGTGATGGCCGCAACCTGACGCCGAACCTCGACGCCTTGCGCAAGCAGAGCCTGTACTTCAACAATTTCTACGCCACCGGCACTCGCACAGACCGTGGACTGGAAGCCATCACCCTGGCCATTCCACCGACGCCGGGCCGTTCGATCGTCAAGCGCATCGGTCGCGAAAGCGGTTTCGCCAGCCTCGGCCAGCAATTGAGCGCTGTCGGCTATGACAGCGTGTTCGTGTACGGCGGGCGTGGCTACTTCGACAACATGAACGCGTTCTTCAGTGGCAACGGTTATCGCGTTGTCGATCAGAGCAGCGTCGATGAGTCGGAGATTCACTTCAAGAACGCCTGGGGCATGGCTGACGAGGATCTGTACAAACAGACCCTGAAGCTGGCGGACGCCGACTACGCCAAGCAGCAGCCTTTCCTGTTGCAGCTGATGACCACCTCCAACCATCGTCCGTACACCTATCCGGATAACCGGATCGATATCAAGTCCGGCAACGGTCGTGATGGTGCGGTGAAGTACACCGACTACGCCATCGGCCAGTTCCTGGCGCAGGCGCGTGAGAAGCCGTGGTTCGACAACACGATCTTCATCTTCGTTGCTGACCACACCGCCGGCAGCGCGGGCAAGGAAGACCTGCCGATCACCAACTACCAGATCCCGCTGTTCATCTATGCACCGAAGCTGATCGAAGCACGGGAGAACGCGCAACTGGCCAGCCAGATCGACCTCGCGCCGACTCTGCTGGGGCTGCTGAACCTGGATTACCAATCGACCTTCTTCGGTCGCAATCTGCTGCAGGACAACCCGCTGCCGCCTCGGGTCGTGGTGGGCAACTATCAGCATCTGGGGCTGTTCGACGGCAAGGATCTGGCGATCCTCAGTCCACGCCAGGGCCTGCGCCGGCATGACGACGCACTGACCGAAAGCCGCGAGTCCCGGGTCAACAGCGACGACCCGCTGGTGAGTCGCGCCATCACGTATTACCAAACCGCCAGTTATGGCTTCAAGCAACAGCTGCTTGGCTGGAAAGCGCCCAAGGAGGGTGCCGCGCAAGTCAGCGATCGTTAATCGAAGCGCCCCGGGCTGATGCCCCGGGGCGTTTTCCCGTTCTGGATCCCTCATGTCATCAAGCGTTGTACGCCCTGCCCCTCGCCCGCTGAACTTTTGGCTGTGCCTGGGGATACCCGCCGTCGCGGCCGCCATTCTGGTCTTGCTCGAACTGACCGATCTGGACATGAACCTGGCCCGGATGTTTTACGACCCCGCCGCCGGCGACTTCATCGGGCGCCACAGTTACTTCCTGGAAAACATCCTTCACGACCGCGCCAAACAGGTGGTGATCGCGTTTTCGGTGTTTTCCGTCATTGGTTTCATTGCGGCGTTCTTCATCGCGCGGCTCAAGCCCTTCAAGCGTGAGCTGGGTTGCCTGGTGCTGTCGCTGGGCCTGGCAACGTCATTCGTGACACCGATGAAAGCCGTGACTGCCGTGCAGTGCCCGTGGAGCCTTGAGCAGTTCGGCGGCCATGAAACCTACAGCAAACTGCTGGATCACCGCCCGCCGACCGACAAGCCCGGACGCTGCTGGCCCGGTGGCCATGCCGCAACGGGTTTCACCTTGTTTGCGCTGTTCTTCGTGCTGCGTGACCGTCGCCCGCGACTGGCGCGGCAGGCATTCATCTTTGCCTTTGCGCTAGGCTCGGTGTTCTCGATCAGCCGGATGATGCAGGGCGCGCACTTTTTTTCGCACAACGTGTGGACGGCGATTTTCTGCTGGTTGATCTGCCTGGGGTCGTATTACTGGGTGCTCTATCGCCCGATCGTCAAAGCGGAAGCGGTCACGCAGGCACAACCGGCAAACGCCTGAGTACTTGAAGCTCTGCCTATAAAATCAGGGCAATAAAAAACCCCGCCTGCTCATCGCAGGCGGGGTTTTTCGTTTCGGGGTAAGGCTGGCTTACATCATGCCGCCCATGCCACCCATGCCGCCCATGTCTGGCATACCGCCGCCAGCAGCACCGTCTTTCTTCGGTGCGTCAGCAACAGCAGCTTCGGTGGTCAGGATCAGACCGCCGATCGACGATGCAGCTTGCAGAGCGGAACGGGTTACCTTGGTTGGGTCCAGGATGCCCATTTCGATCATGTCGCCGTATTCGCCAGTCGCAGCGTTGTAACCGAAGTTACCTTTGCCGTTCTTGACTTCGTTGACCACAACGCTTGGCTCGTCGCCGCTGTTGGCAGCGATTTGACGCAGCGGTGCTTCAACGGCACGACGCAGAACAGCGATACCTACGTCCTGGTCGGCGTTGTCGCCTTTCAGGTTGATGATCGCGTTCAGAGCGCGGATCAGCGCAACGCCACCGCCAGGTACCACGCCTTCTTCAACGGCTGCACGGGTTGCGTGCAGGGCGTCTTCAACGCGGGCTTTCTTCTCTTTCATTTCTACTTCGGAACCGGCGCCAACCTTGATCACTGCAACGCCGCCGGACAGCTTGGCCAGACGCTCTTGCAGTTTTTCACGGTCGTAGTCCGAGGAAGTCTCGGCAACCTGGGCACGGATCTGAGCGATACGCGCCTGGATGTCGCCTTCAACGCCAGCACCGTCAACGATGATGGTGTTTTCCTTGGACAGGGTCACGCGCTTGGCGCTACCCAGGTGTTCCAGAGTGGTGCTTTCCAGGCTCAGGCCGATCTCTTCGGAGATAACGGTACCGCCGGTCAGAACGGCGATGTCCTGCAGCATGGCCTTGCGACGGTCGCCGAAGCCTGGAGCCTTGACGGCTGCGACTTTAACGATGCCACGCATGTTGTTCACTACCAGAGTCGCCAGGGCTTCGCCTTCAACGTCTTCGGCAACGATCAGCAGTGGACGGCCGGCTTTGGCAACGGCTTCCAGTACTGGCAGCATTTCGCGGATGTTCGAGATCTTCTTGTCGACCAGCAGGATCAGCGCGCCTTCCAGCTCGGCAACCATGGTCTCTGGCTTGTTGACGAAGTATGGGGACAGGTAGCCACGGTCGAACTGCATGCCTTCTACAACCGACAGTTCGTTTTCCAGGCCCGAGCCTTCTTCAACGGTGATCACGCCTTCTTTACCGACTTTTTCCATGGCTTCGGCAATGATGTCGCCGATGGAGTTGTCGGAGTTGGCGGAGATGGTGCCAACCTGAGCGATCGCTTTAGTGTCGGTGCATGGCGCGGACAGTTTTTTCAGCTCGGCAACGACAGCGATGGTCGCTTTGTCGATACCGCGCTTCAGGTCCATCGGGTTCATGCCGGCAGCGACGGCTTTCAGGCCTTCGTTGACGATCGACTGAGCCAGAACGGTAGCGGTGGTAGTACCGTCACCAGCGTCATCGTTGGCACGGGAGGCAACGTCTTTGACCAGCTGCGCGCCCATGTTTTCGAAACGGTCTTCGAGTTCGATTTCCTTGGCGACGGAAACGCCGTCCTTGGTGATGGTCGGAGCGCCGAAGCTCTTCTCGAGGATCACGTTACGGCCTTTCGGGCCCAGGGTCGCTTTTACCGCGTCAGCCAGGACGTTTACGCCAACCAGCATTTTCTTGCGGGCGGAATCGCCGAATTTAACTTCTTTAGCAGCCATGATCGATATTCCTTAAATACTTTGTAGTAGCGGGAAAATGAACGGGGGTAATCAGCCTTCGATAACAGCGAGGATTTCGTTCTCGCTCATTACCAGCAGGTCTTCGCCGTCGACTTTCACAGTGTTGCTGCCGGAGTAAGGACCGAACACAACCTTGTCGCCTTCCTTAACGGACAGTGCGCGCACTTCGCCGTTTTCCAGAGCTTTGCCCGGGCCTACAGCGAGAATCACACCGTGGTTGGCTTTTTCAGCAGCCGAACCTGGCAGGACGATACCGCCAGCGGTTTTCTTTTCTTCTTCGCTGCGACGGATAACGACGCGGTCATGCAGAGGACGAAGCTTCATTGTCGATCTCTCCTAATTGTGGTTTTCATCGGCCGGTGTAGTCCCGGCGGGTTTAACGAATCCGGCCTGCGCCGGTTGCGGCTCGTCGAGCGAACCGCGGAAGTCTGTCCGACTCAAATGTCGGAAACCTTTCGGTGACCGATACATAAGGGCGCATAAGCTTATTACAAGGGCGGTGCTAAAAAAATTTCACTGCGGCTTCATGAATTGGCCCCACAAACGAACACGGCACCCGAAGGTGCCGTGTCGATGCAGAAGTTACTGGGTGTCGCGGTGTTCGAACTCGCCTTCGATCACATCGCCTTCGCGACCCAGAGGCTGGCGCGGTGCGGGACCGCCGCGAGGTTGCAGGTCATCGGCGAACGCGCGCTGACGCATGGCCTGTTCTTCGGCGCGCTGACGCATTTTGTTGGCGACCAGACGACGGCTGAATGGCAGCAGCAGCACCAGACCGACCACGTCGCTGATGAAACCCGGCAGGATCAACAGGCCGCCGGCCAGGGCCAGCATCAGGCCTTCGAGCATGGTTTGCGCGGGCAGTTCGCCGCGGTTCAGGCTTTCACGGGCACGCAGGGCGGTTGCCAGTCCGGCGACGCGCAGCACAAATACGCCGAACATCGAGCCGAGAATGATCAGCAGCAGGGCCGGGAAAAATCCGATCGAACCTGCCACTTTGACGAATACGAACAGCTCCAACACCGGGAACAGCAGAAAGAGCAACAAAAAAGGGCGCATCAAAGTTTCCTCAACGCAAGAAATGCCTTGCAGTAAGCCTTAGATGACGTCGCCCTTTCGTGAATTCAAGCGTCGGCCACCGCATTTTTTGGCCAGACCTCGGCGTGAGCCAGAGAAACCAAGGCTTCGCGCACTTGTATCGGCGTATGACAAGGCGCTTGAAACGGCAGCCAGTACAGCGCCTGACCGATGCGCAGGTGCATGCCTTCGGTGTCGATCCCGGCCATTTGCGCCGGGACGGTTTTCGGCAGCCCGGCGAGGTCGACGTAATGCGCGATGGCCTTGGCGTGGTCGCTGTTCATGTGCTCGACCATGCTGATTTCGGCCTTGCCGGCGAACGGGTTGGCCAGGGTCAGGTGATCGACCCAGTGGATCGCGCCGAAACCGCCGATGTAGCGATGACGTACCGGAGTGAGCACCCAGAAGTCGAAATCGTGGGCCTTGTGATAATTCTGCGAGTCGGGGAAATAGCGGTAGTAGCGCTCGGCGGCGGCTTCGATGGCAGCCGCATCTTCGAGCTTTTGAGCCTCGGCCAGATAGGTCAGGCGACCGACGGCTTGCACGTCATCGGCCTCGCGCTCGCCCACCAGCAGCGAACACTTCGGATCTTTCTGCAGGTTGTGGGTGTGCTGGGCGATGCGGCTGATCAGGATCAGCGGCCGGCCCTGCTCGTCCAGGCAGTAGGGAACCACGGAGCCGAACGGAAAACCGGGCATCGATTTGGAGTGGGTCGACAGCACGCCACGGTATTCCTTGAGAAGCAATTCTCGGGCATTCTTAGCCGCTTCAACGCTCAATTTATGACTCCTTAAATAGAATCCGTCGAAAAAACGGACGGGCGACACGGATAAGTATCAGTCGCCACAGGGGCAGTTCTCATGTGCAGCCGGGCTATGTCAGGCGCAGATCGAGAGGCTCTCTAAAGGACACCACTCTGACCTGCTCTCGGGGACATGCGAATGCAACTCAACGACAAAGTAATCATTATCACTGGCGGTTGCCAAGGCTTGGGCCGCTCGATGGCCGAGTATTTCGCAGGCCTGGGCGCGAAGCTGGCACTGGTCGACCTGAACCAGGAAAAACTCGATGACGCCGTCGCGGCCTGCAAGGCCAAGGGCGTCGAGGCGCGCAGCTATCTGTGCAACGTCGCCAATGAAGAGCAAGTGACGCACATGGTTGCCCAGGTCGCCGAGGACTTCGGCGCGATTCACGGTTTGATCAACAACGCCGGGATCCTGCGCGACGGCCTGCTGCTCAAGGTCAAGGACGGCGAAATGACCAAGATGAGCCTGGCCCAATGGCAGGCGGTGATCGACGTCAACCTGACCGGCGTGTTCCTCTGCACCCGTGAAGTGGCGGCGAAAATGGTCGAGCTGAAGAACAGTGGCGCGATCATCAACATCTCGTCGATCTCCCGCGCGGGCAACGTCGGCCAGACCAACTACTCCGCCGCCAAGGCCGGTGTGGCGGCAGCGACCGTGACCTGGGCCAAGGAACTGGCACGCTACGGCATTCGTGTGGCCGGCATCGCGCCGGGCTTCATCGAAACCGAGATGACCCTGGGCATGAAACCGGAAGCGCTGGAGAAAATGACTTCGGGCATTCCGCTCAAGCGCATGGGCAAGCCGGAAGAGATCGCCCATTCGGCGGCGTACATCTTCGAGAACGACTACTACACCGGCCGGATTCTGGAGATGGACGGCGGGCTGCGCATCTGACCTCTGTCGCGGAATGAAAAACGCCCCGGTGCTTAAGCACCGGGGCGTTTTTGTTTAAACCACAGGCATCAATCGTCGCTGATGGTGATGTTCGGCATCGCCGGCGATGCCGCTTCCTGCAACACGATCCGCGCGCCAACGTGGCGGGCCAGTTCCTGATAGACCATAGCGATCTGGCTGTCCGGCTCGGAAATCACCGTCGGCTTGCCGCCATCGGCCTGTTCGCGGATCAGCATCGACAATGGCAGCGACGCCAGCAGTTCGACGCCGAACTGGGTCGCCAGCTTCTCGCCACCGCCCTCACCGAACAGATGCTCGGCGTGTCCGCAGTTCGAGCAGATGTGCACGGCCATGTTTTCCACCACGCCCAGCACCGGAATGTTGACCTTGCGGAACATCTCCACGCCCTTGCGTGCGTCGAGCAGCGCCAGATCCTGCGGCGTGGTGACGATCACGGCGCCAGCCACCGGGACTTTCTGCGCCAGGGTCAGCTGGATATCGCCGGTGCCTGGCGGCATGTCGATCACCAGATAATCCAGGTCGCCCCACGCGGTTTGCGTGACCAGTTGCAGCAGCGCGCCGGAGACCATCGGCCCGCGCCAGACCATCGGCGTGTTGTCGTCGGTCAGGAAGGCCATCGACATGACTTCCACGCCATGGGCCTGAAGCGGCACGAACCACTTCTGATCCTTGACCTGCGGGCGGGTGCCCTCGGGAATGCCGAACATGATGCCTTGGCTCGGGCCGTAGATATCGGCGTCGAGAATCCCGACTTTCGCGCCTTCACGGGCCAGTGCCAGCGCCAGGTTGGCGGCGGTGGTGGATTTGCCCACGCCGCCCTTGCCGGACGCCACGGCGACCACGTTCTTGACGTTGGCCAGCCCCGGAATCTGCGCCTGGGCCTTGTGCGCGGCGATCACGCTGTTGACCTCGACCTTGGCCGACACTACGCCGTCGAGGTTTTCGATGGCCAGTTGCAGCAATTGCGCCCAGCCGCTCTTGAACAGACCGGCGGCATAACCGATTTCCAGCTGCACGCTGACGCGATCACCGGTGATTTCGATGTTGCGCACGCAACCGGCGCTGACCGGATCCTGGTTCAGGTAAGGGTCGGTGTATTGGCTGAGGACGGCTTCCACCGCTGCGCGAGTGACGGCGCTCATGGGCAACTCCGATAACAAGACTGGGAAAAGATGGCGGGTATCCTACCCCTTCTGTCCTCCGGACGGCATGCCCGGCAACGATTTGCAGGGGTGAAATATCTTTCCCGGCGCTTTATAGTGGCCGACCTCCGTTTCATCAAGTAGCGAAGCCCCACATGTCCGAACCACGCAAGATTCTCGTCACCAGCGCCCTGCCCTACGCCAACGGTTCGATTCACCTTGGCCATATGCTGGAATACATCCAGACCGATATGTGGGTGCGCTTCCAGAAGCATCGCGGCAATCAGTGCATTTACGTCTGCGCCGACGACGCCCACGGTTCGGCGATCATGCTGCGCGCGGAAAAGGAAGGCATCACCCCGGAACAACTGATCGCCAACGTCCAGGCTGAACACAGCGCCGACTTTGCCGAGTTCCTGGTGGACTTCGACAACTTCCACTCCACTCACGCTGAAGAAAACCGTGAGCTGTCGAGCCAGATCTACCTGAAGCTGCGTGACGCCGGACACATCGCCCAACGTTCGATCACCCAGTATTTCGACCCGGAAAAGAAAATGTTCCTGGCCGACCGCTTCATCAAGGGCACCTGCCCGAAATGCGGCACCGAGGACCAGTACGGCGACAACTGCGAAAAATGCGGTGCGACCTACGCGCCGACCGACCTGAAGGATCCGAAGTCGGCAATCTCCGGCGCCACTCCGGTGCTCAAGGATTCCCAGCACTTCTTCTTCAAGCTGCCGGACTTCCAGCAGATGCTGCAGACCTGGACCCGCAGCGGCACCCTGCAGGACGCCGTGGCCAACAAGATCGCCGAATGGCTGGACGCCGGCCTGCAACAGTGGGACATCTCCCGCGATGCGCCGTACTTCGGTTTCGAGATCCCGGGCGAACCAGGCAAGTATTTCTACGTGTGGCTGGACGCGCCGATCGGCTACATGGCCAGCTTCAAGAACCTGTGCAACCGCACGCCGGAGCTGGACTTCGACGCGTTCTGGGGCAAGGACTCCACCGCCGAGCTGTACCACTTCATCGGCAAGGACATCGTCAACTTCCACGCCCTGTTCTGGCCGGCGATGCTTGAAGGCGCGGGTTTCCGCAAGCCGACAGGGATCAACGTGCACGGCTACCTGACCGTCAACGGCCAGAAGATGTCCAAGTCCCGCGGCACCTTCATCAAGGCCCGGACCTACCTGGATCACCTGTCGCCGGAATACCTGCGTTACTACTACGCGGCCAAACTGGGCCGTGGCGTGGACGACCTCGACCTGAACCTCGAAGACTTCGTGCAGAAGGTCAACTCCGACCTGGTCGGCAAAGTGGTCAACATCGCCAGCCGTTGCGCCGGTTTCATCCAGAAGGGCAACGCCGGTCTGCTGGTGGACACCAACGCCGCACCGGAACTGACCGAAGCATTCCTGGCCGCTGCGCCGAGCATCGCCGACGCCTATGAAGCCCGCGACTTCGCCCGTGCCATGCGCGAAACCATGGCCTTGGCCGACCGCGCCAACGCCTGGATCGCCGACAAGGCACCGTGGTCGCTGAACAAGCAGGAAGGCAAGCAGGATGAAGTCCAGGCGGTCTGCGCCACGGCGATCAACCTGTTCCGTCAGTTGGTGATCTTCCTCAAGCCGGTGTTGCCAGTGCTGGCCGCCGATGCCGAGGCGTTCCTCAACGTCGCCCCGCTGACCTGGAACGACCACACCACGCTGCTGGCCAACCACCAGTTGAACGAATTCAAACCGTTGATGACCCGCATCGACCCGGTAAAAGTGCAAGCCATGACCGACGCCTCGAAAGAAGACCTGACCGCCAGCCAGACCGACACCGGCGCCGCCGCGCCTGCCGGCAATGGCGAACTGGCCAAGGATCCGCTGTCGCCGGAAATCGACTTCGACACCTTCGCCGCCGTCGACCTGCGCGTCGCGCTGATCGTCAAGGCCGAACACGTTGAAGGGGCGGACAAGCTGCTGCGTCTGACCCTCGACATCGGTGACGAACAACGCAACGTGTTCTCGGGGATCAAGAGCGCCTATCCGGATCCGTCGAAACTCGACGGTCGCCTGACCATGATGATCGCCAACCTCAAGCCACGGAAAATGAAGTTCGGCATCTCCGAAGGCATGGTGATGGCGGCCGGCCCTGGCGGTGAAGAAATCTACCTGCTGAGCCCGGACAGCGGCGCCAAGCCGGGTCAGCGCATCAAGTAAGGTTCTGCACTGACCGATCCCACAGGCGTACCCCGTGCGCCTGTGGGATTTTTCATATCTGGCCCACCCGTCATGGCCGCCGGATAATGCCTAATCTTAAGTGACACCCGCCCGCTCTCACCGGCAGAACCATGACCGAACTCGTGCTTACGCTCTTCAGTGCTGCGCTGATCAACAACTTCGTGTTGCACCGGCCGCTGGGCGTCGATCCGCTGCTGGCTGGCGAGCGCCGTCAGGTGCATGCGCTGGGGCTGGCGACGTTGTGTCTGATGTTGATTGTCGGTGTGGCGGGTTACGCGATCTGGCATTGGCTGCTGGTGCCATTGCAACTGGAATTCCTGCGTCTATTCGTATTCCTGCCGCTGAGCGTCCTGCTGATCACACCGTTGCTGAAGTTGCTGGCGCGCTGGCGACCCGCCCTGCCGTTCGACGGTTTGTGGCCGTTGCTGCTGGGCAATGCCGGTGTGCTGGGGCTGACGCTGATCAACGCGCAAACGGATAAAGGCCTGTTTCATGCAACTGCGCTGAGCCTTGGCGCCGGCCTGGGTTTCTGGCTGGTGTTGAGCCTGTTCAGCGATTTGCGTGAGCGCACGGCCGACAACGATATTCCCCTGCCCTTTCGTGGCCTGCCGATCCAGTTGATCGGCGCCGGATTGATGGCCGTGGCTTTTCTCGGATTCAGTGGACTGATCAAAACATGAGTCTGATTCAACGCATCGATGCCTTGCTGCCGCAGACCCAATGCGGCAAATGCGGCCATCCCGGATGCAAACCCTACGCTGAAGGCATCGCCGACGGCGAGCCGATCAACAAATGCCCGCCGGGTGGTGACGAAACCATCGCGGCGCTGGCCGAACTGCTGAAAGTCCCGGTGCTGGAGCTGGACATCAGCCGTGGCGCGGCACCGCCGCAAGTGGCGTTCATCCGTGAAGCCGAGTGCATCGGCTGCACCAAGTGCATACAGGCCTGCCCGATCGACGCCATCGTCGGCGCGGCGAAACTGATGCACACGGTGATCATCGACGAGTGCACCGGTTGCGATCTGTGCGTGGCGCCGTGCCCCGTCGATTGCATCGAGATGCACCCGCTGCCGCTCGGAACGCTGCCAGTGGTGGGCGGCCTGGCCAACAGCCTCGAAGAACAACAGGCGCGTACCGCCAAGCGCGATCACGCCCGGCAACGCTTCGAACGGCGTAACGCCCGGCTGCAAAGAGAAGAACAGCAGAAGCAGGCCGAACGCGAAGCCCGTGCGAAACGTGCGGCGCAGGTTGAAGTCGCAGCCACCACGCTCGATCCGGTGCAAGCGGCGCTTGAACGGGTACGTGCGCAGAAAGCCGCGACAGCCGACGCCGCGCTGAAGAAGGCCAAGATCGATGTAGCGATGAGCCGCGCTCAATTGCACAAATCGTTGAAAGCCTTCGGTCATCCGCCGACCTTCGAACAACAGTCGCAATTGATCGTATTGCAACAGCAGTTCGAAGCCGCCGAACAAGCGCTGGCGAAACTGGAAAGCAGCGCCGCACCTGCGCCGGTCGTGACAGCCCCAGCAAAAGACGCCGACCTGAAACGAGCGAAAATCCAGTTGGCGATGCGCCGTGCCGAGCTGAAAAAGGCGCAGACCGCAGAGGCTCCGCCGGAGCAGATTGCAGCGCTGGAACAAGCGCTGCGTGACGCCGAACAAGCGTTGCACGACGCCGAAGCCACGAGCGATCAACCGCTGCCCGACCTTGTGCGCGTGGAGAAACGTCCGATCGACAACCAGCTTCGTCAGCTGAAAACCGAACTGGCCTACGCTCGCGCCGACCTGAACAAACTGCAACGACGTGACGGCACGCCAGCCGAGATCCTCGACAAGGCCCGCACCCGCCTGCAAGAGGCGGAGCGGCAGGTAGAAGCCCATGTCATCCATTGAAACCAGAGACGAACGCCTGCAACAGGCAATGAAGCTGGTTTTGCTGGCGACATTGCCGGGGTTGTTGGCGTTGTTCTGGTTTTACGGATGGGGTGTGTTGATCAACCTGATCCTGTCCGTCGTCACAGCCTTGAGCGTCGAAGCCGCCGTGACTCGTCTGCGCCGGCAGCCGGTGCAAGCCACTCTCACCGATGGCAGCGCAGTAGTCAGCGCCACACTGCTGGCAATCGCCTTGCCGCCTTACTGCCCGTGGTGGCTGACGGTCACGGCGATCGGCTCGGGCCTGCTGCTGGGCAAACATTTGTACGGTGGCGTGGGCAGAAATCCCTTCAATCCGGCCATGCTCGGTTTTGCTTTCGCGATGGTGATGTTCCCGCAGCCGATGACCCATTGGCCGGCCCATGGCATGGATCTGACGACGGCCATTGAACAGGTGTTCAACCTGGGCGTGGCGCCGGACGCCTGGGTCCAGGCCACGGCGCTGGACAGCCTGCGCATCAACAAAAGCCTGACCATCGATGAATTGTTTGCCAGCAACCCGGCATTCGGCCGCTTCGGCGGGCATGGCGTGGAGTGGGTGAACCTGGCATTTCTTGCCGGTGGATTGTTCCTGTTACAGCGCCGGGTGATCGGCTGGCACGCACCGGTCGGCATGCTTGCCAGCCTGTTCGTCATCAGCCTGCTGTGCTGGAACGGTTCGGGGTCCGACGCTCATGGCTCGCCGCTGTTTCATCTGCTGAGTGGCGCGACCATGCTGGGTGCGTTCTTCATCGTCACTGAACCGGTGTCGGGGGCAAAGAGTCCGCTCGCCCGCTTGTTGTTCGGCGCGGGCGTCGGCCTGCTGACCTATCTGATTCGCACCTGGGGCGGCTATCCGGATGGCGTGGCGTTCGCAGTATTGCTGATGAATCTGTGCGTGCCGGCGCTGGAACGCATTGCAGCCGCTCGTCAGTCGCAGGTGATGCCATGAACCGCACAAGCAGCCTGATCACCCTGGCGCTGCTGGCAACGATTGGTGTCGGCGCGACTTATGTTGTGCAACGCAGCAATGCGCCGCAGATCGCCGCCGAACAGCGCCAGCTCGAAAGTCGCAAACTGCTGGATGTGCTTTCAGTCGACGCCTATGACAATCAGCCTCTGGAACAGCCTCTGGCGCTGACCGACACCCACCTGAGCCACAGCGAGTTGCTGGGCGGTTATCGGGCGACCAGGGCCGGCCAACCCGTGGCGGTGCTGCTGCGCAGCCAGACCGAGGGTTATGCGGGTCGCATCGAGCTGCTGATTGCCATCGATGCCAATGGCCGATTGCTCGGCGTGAAACCCCTTGAGCAAACTGAAACGCCGGCGCTGGGCGGGCATCTCGGTGACTGGCCAAATAGCTGGTTGCAGGCGTTTATCGGCAAATCCAGCAGCCAGCCGACAGATGCCGGATGGGCCTTGAAAAAGGATCAGGGGCAATTCGACCAGATCGCTGGCGCAACCATCACATCTCGCGCGGCCATCAACGCCATCCACGATGCCCTGCGTTACTTCGACGACCACCGGACGACCCTGCAGGGGAGCGCGCCATGAACGCATCAGCGACCCTGTCGAACTCAATGATGCTGGTGCTGTTGATCGGCGCCACTGACTCAGTGGCCGGCGCGTTGGCGATCCTGATGATGTTCGCCGTTGTGGTGAGCATGTACGGCTTGTGCATGGCACCACTGCGGTCGCGCCTGAGCAGTGAAACCTTGTTGCCGGTCAGTCTGGTAATCGCCGCGACCCTGGCCGGGTGCGCCGATATTCTGCTGCAACGCGCCGCTGTGCAGTGGCATCAGATGATCAGCCTGTACGCCGGCCTGATCGGTCTGCAGTGCGTCATATTCGAACACAATGGATTCTTTCGACTGCCAGCCCGATGGCGTCTTAAAATCTGTGGCGTGTTTACCGCCCTGATGACCGTGCTGGCGGTGTTGCGCGAGCTGCTCGGTCAGGGCAGCATCGGCCATCACCTGTCGGATCACTGGCAAGGTTTTATTCTGTTCGGCGACGGCCTGCATTTCGCGACGCTGGCTCCCGGCGCCTTCATACTGCTGGGGCTGGTGCTCGCCGCCCGTCAGGCCTGTTCTCGCCCTGCCGCCCTACCCGAGGAAACGCATCACCCATGAATGCCGCAAAACGTCTGGAGATCTTCCGCAGGCTTCACGAGGATAATCCCGAACCCAAGACCGAACTCGCCTACTCTTCGCCTTTCGAGTTGTTGATCGCGGTGATTCTGTCCGCACAATCGACTGACGTCGGGGTGAACAAGGCGACGGCGAAGCTTTACCCGGTGGCCAACACGCCGGCCGCCATTCATGCCTTGGGCGTCGAAGGTTTGTCCGAGTACATCAAGACCATCGGCCTCTATAACAGCAAGGCCAAAAACGTGATCGAGACCTGTCGCATGCTGGTCGAGTTGCACAATGGCGAAGTCCCACAGACGCGCGAAGCGCTGGAAGCCCTGCCCGGCGTCGGCCGTAAGACTGCCAACGTCGTGCTCAACACCGCGTTCCGTCAATTGACGATGGCGGTGGACACCCACATTTTCCGGGTCAGTAACCGCACCGGCATTGCACCGGGCAAAAACGTGGTCGAGGTGGAGAACAAACTGATGAAGTTTGTACCCAAGCAATACCTGCTCGATTCGCATCACTGGCTCATTCTTCACGGGCGCTACGTGTGCCTGGCCCGCAAGCCGCGGTGCGGCAGCTGTCGGATCGAAGACTTGTGCGAATACAAGGACAAAACTTCGGACGATTGAGCGTCTATTAAGTTTATTGATATTGCGATTGAAAAAATCTTTTTTACGATCTGCTGGAATATCGATATAAGGAGCGCCAAAGGCAGCCTTAGCCTGGAGTTAACCTTATGAGCACCAGCAAAGAGCAAGTGGACGTAGAAGACGATTTCGTCGCGGAGTCGGACGACGAACCGGTGGTTGAGGTCGCCAAGACCAACCTGAGCAAACGCCGCACCATCGATAACATGCTTGAGGAACGCCGACTGCAGAAGCAATTGGCCGATTACGACTTTGATCTCTGACATTTGAAAGCCTCCCGCAACGGAGGCTTTTTCGTTTCTGCTGCAAGCTGATGCCGACCTGCCCAGGATCCGTCAGCGACTGAAGCGGTCAGACCAGGCCATTGCGCTGGGCCAGTTCGATCAGATCCACCAGTGAACGCGCATTGAGCTTCAGCAGCAACCGCGTCTTGTAGGTGCTGACGGTCTTGTTGCTGAGAAACATGCCATCGGCGATTTCCTTGTTGGTCTTGCCGCGTGCCAACTGCTGCAACACCATCATCTCGCGCCCGGACAAACGATCGACCATGTCGGCTTCACTGGCATTGCCCAGGCTGGTGCGTACGGTGTGCAACGCCTGATTCGGAAAATAGCTGTACCCGGACAGCACAGCCTTGATAGCGCTGAGCAGTTCGGTCAGATCCTGTTGTTTGCAAACATATCCCGCCGCTCCCGACTGCATGCAGCGCATGGAAAAATGGCCCGGGGCCTGGGACGTCAACACCAGCACCTTCAGAGGCATCGCACTGGTTGTAAGACGCGCAATGACTTCCAGTCCATCAAGTTTCGGTATACCGATATCCAGAATGACAATATCAGGCATCTGGTCGCGAGCCAGTTGTAATGCATCCACTCCGTTATCCGTTTCTGCAATGACTTCGTAGCCATGACGTTCCATCAGCATACGCACCGCAAGACGAATGACGGGGTGATCATCCACGATCAGCACTTTATTCATGGGCAAGTCCAGTTTCGCTGTTCGAATTTTTAGAACCGGCACAATAACGTAGTCATTTCACCCATGGCATAGCGAAGTTCCCTTGCATTGGCAGCGAGAGACACTTCCTACAGGCAATAAAGATTTCTCCTACAGAAAAGACTCATAAATATAGCGACAAGTCATCCAGACCAAGTGACCACTTGAAAATTATTTGACCTGCGACACTCGCTTATCGAGTAACGAACCCTGACAAGAGAAACTCGATACGACAAAAAACCGAAACAACATACTTATATCCAACCGGCCACTTTTAATATAAATACCAGACATCGGGGACAAAAATATCTCCACCCCCTTACAGAAACTTAAACGACCCAACATAAAGAGAAAGACCATACTCATGAGTAAAGAATATGTTAAAGATCAACAAGAAAATCACCAACCCCATCAGTGTCATTGCCATATTCGCGTTCATCTCCGAAACGTCCGCAGCAGTGTCCCTGCCCTTCCTTGACAATGACGAACGGGAAATCTACATCTGGTTTCTGATCAGCTTTCCATTCTATTTACTGTTCCTGTTTTTCATCACCTTGAACTTCAACTACCGATCCCTTTATGCACCTTCGGATTTTGGTGACGACAAGAACTTCCTGAAAGCTTTTGAAGATAACAACGCTGATTTCCCCGGCGAATCGACTGACCCATCAACTACCGAAATTCAGACTGTAAAACTACCAAAACCGCTGAGTACGCTGTGCATCATTGACATTCGAGGCATGAACACCGAATCAAAAATAAACACACTTCTGGAAAAAGTCCCACAACCCGCCAAGCACTCGCTCAGAATATTCCTCGTTTTAACGGATGATATGTCAGAGATTTTACCGAAAGAAAACATCGCCAAATCGCTCAAGCGAGGAAGGAAAGCCATGGGAACGACGTACTGTATTATTTACGACGTTCACTCGCTGAACATCAGTGTATTGGGAAGAGTTTAAATTGAGGCGCAGAGACACGAAGTACATCAATACGATGCGCACAGTACAACAGATGAGTTCGGGAACGCTGATCCACTACGATCAGGTAAACAGAAGGGTTTTGCAGCATAGCGGTCTTGTCAGAGCGACAAGACCGCTATTTCACGTCTGGTCCGAAGGACTCAGAACAGCTTGCGGCCTTTGTTGGCAGCAATGCGCATACGCAGCGCGTTGAGCTTGATGAAGCCCGCCGCGTCGGCCTGGTTGTAGGCGCCGCCGTCTTCTTCGAAGGTCGCGATGTTGGCGTCGAACAGCGAATCGTCGGACTTGCGGCCGGTCACGATCACGTTGCCCTTGTACAGCTTCAGGCGCACGACGCCATTCACGTTGACCTGGGAGGCGTCGATCATCTGTTGCAGCATCAGACGCTCCGGGCTCCACCAGTAACCGGTGTAGATCAGGCTGGCGTACTTCGGCATCAGCTCGTCTTTCAAGTGAGCGACTTCGCGGTCCAGGGTGATCGACTCGATGGCGCGGTGAGCGCGCAGCATGATGGTGCCGCCCGGGGTTTCGTAGCAGCCACGGGACTTCATGCCGACATAACGGTTCTCGACGATGTCGAGACGGCCGATGCCGTGTTGGCCACCGATCTTGTTCAGGGTCGCCAGTACGGTGGCCGGAGTCATTTCGACGCCGTCCAGAGCGACGATGTCGCCGTTGCGGTAGGTCAGTTCCAGGTATTGCGGCTTGTCAGGTGCGTTCTCCGGGGAGACGGTCCAGCGCCACATGTCTTCTTCGTGCTCGGTCCAGGTGTCTTCCAGCACGCCGCCCTCATAGGAGATGTGCAGCAGGTTGGCATCCATCGAGTACGGGGATTTCTTCTTGCCGTGGCGCTCGATCGGGATCGCGTGCTTCTCGGCGTAGTCCATCAACTTCTCGCGGGACAGCAGGTCCCACTCGCGCCAAGGGGCAATCACTTTTACGCCTGGCTTGAGCGCGTAGGCACCCAGTTCGAAACGGACCTGGTCGTTGCCCTTGCCGGTTGCGCCGTGGGAAATGGCGTCGGCGCCGGTTTCGTTGGCGATTTCGATCAGACGCTTGGCGATCAGCGGACGCGCGATGGAAGTACCCAGCAGGTACTCGCCTTCGTAAACGGTGTTGGCACGGAACATCGGGAACACGAAGTCACGCACGAATTCTTCGCGCAGGTCGTCGATGTAGATTTCTTTGACGCCCATGGCCTGAGCCTTGGCGCGAGCCGGTTCGACCTCTTCGCCCTGACCCAGGTCAGCGGTGAAGGTCACGACTTCACAGTTATAAGTATCCTGCAGCCACTTGAGGATCACCGAAGTGTCCAGGCCGCCGGAATACGCCAGAACGACCTTGTTTACGTCCGCCATGCCATCACTCCACGGGGTTCTACGGAAAGCCGAGGAGTCTACCGCTCAAACGCGATAATTTACAGAGGCGCGACAGCTTAAGACGACAAAGCGACAGAATCTGTCGAGAGGGCGACGATGACCGGCAGGTCAGGAAGTCGCCGCAGCGTTGGCCGGTGTGCTGGCCTGAGGCGCAGGAGCGGTGGTCGGTGCCACCCGCGCAAGGTGCACGTTGACCCGACGGTTCTTGGCCCGGTTGGCTGCATTGGTGTTTGGCACCAACGGGTAACGCTCACCATGGAAGCGCACGGTGATCTGTGATTCCTGGATGCCGTTGGCCTTGAAGAAATCGACCACCGCCAGGGCGCGCCGGCGCGACAGCTCGCGGTTGGTCAGGCGATTGCCGCTGTTGTCGGAGTGGCCGTCGAGCTCGATGTGGTTGACCGTCGGATCGGCCTTCATATATTCGAGCATGACTTGCAGCTTGGCCTTGGCGGCGGCGTCCAGTTCGATGCCTTCGCCAGGGAAACCGATCTGCGATTGTTTGACCTGCTCGAAATTCTGCGGGAGCAGTTTCGCCACGCAGGCCTGATAGTCGTTGAACGCCTTGCTGAACTTGACCGGCAACAGACGCACTTCCGACACACGGCCATCGCCCGATGCATGGCGCACCACGGGGCTGCGTCCGTCCATCAGGCCGCTGATCAGTTGTCCGGCCTGCGCCTGAGAACTGTTGAACAGGATATTGCCACTGCCGATCCTGACCGTGCCCAGATTGATATCGCCACGGCCCGGCTGCCAGGGCGCCGCTGCCGCCATCAAGGTCGCCGAACCGCCGCCGAGCATGGCGTTGTAGGCGTTCAGGCGGAAAGTCGCCTGCTCGCCGGCCTTGCGCACGAACTGGCCCGAGCCGAAATCGGTGATCGGCTGCGTCAGGCGGCATTCGAACTTGTCGCCCTCGACCGTCCACTCAATGTTCTCCAGACGGGTCTGGTAGGTCAGCGCCATCGCCGGAAGGCTGGCAAACACACTGAGCAAGGCTAAATAACGCTGGCGCACGGGAGGCTCCATTGGCTTCTACAACAAAAAGACCGATACATACATGTTTACGGCATACCTATGGGATATCGGACGCTCGTCGCAAAACTTGATAGCGAGTGCCTGCAAGAGTCTTTTCCGGTAGCATTCGCCTCAGTTTGACCCGCCTGGAATCCCCTCATGTCCGACCGCCTGACCCTGCTGCGTCCCGACGACTGGCACATTCATCTTCGCGATGGTGCCGTGTTGACCAATACCGTTGCAGATGTTGCGCGCACCTTTGGTCGCGCCATCATCATGCCTAACCTGGTACCTCCGGTGCGCAACGCCGCTGAAGCCGACGGCTATCGCCAGCGGATTCTCGCTGCCCGCCCGGCCGGCAGTCGTTTCGAGCCGTTGATGGTGCTGTACCTCACCGACCGTACCCAGCCCGAAGAAATTCGTGAAGCCAAGGCCAGCGGTTTTGTCCACGCGGCCAAGTTGTACCCGGCCGGCGCCACCACCAACTCCGATTCCGGGGTCACCAGCATCGACAAGATCTTCCCGGCGCTGGAAGCCATGGCCGAAGTCGGCATGCCGCTGTTGATCCACGGTGAAGTCACCCGTGGCGACGTCGACGTGTTCGACCGCGAGAAAATCTTCATCGACGAGCACATGCGTCGTGTGGTCGAGCGTTTCCCGACGCTCAAGGTCGTGTTCGAACACATCACCACCGGCGACGCCGTGCAGTTCGTCAACGAGGCTTCGGCCAACGTTGGCGCGACGATCACCGCGCATCACCTGCTCTACAACCGCAACCACATGCTGGTAGGCGGAATCCGGCCGCACTTCTATTGCCTGCCGATCCTCAAGCGCAACACCCACCAGGAAGCCCTGCTCGACGCCGCCACCAGCGGCAGCGCGAAGTTCTTCCTCGGCACCGACTCGGCGCCGCACGCCCAGCACGCCAAGGAAGCCGCCTGCGGCTGCGCCGGCTGCTACACCGCGTACGCCGCCATCGAGTTGTATGCCGAAGCCTTTGAACAGCGCAATGCGCTGGACAAGCTCGAAGCCTTCGCCAGCCTCAACGGCCCGCGTTTCTACGGCCTGCCGGCGAACACCGATCGCATTACCCTGGTCCGTGAAGAATGGACCGCCCCGACCAGCCTGCCCTTCGGCGAGCTGACCGTTATCCCGCTGCGCGCCGGTGAAAAACTGCGCTGGCGCCTGCTGGAGGAACACGCGTGAGTGAAGACCATTTCGACGACGAACTGGACGGTCAAGGTGGCGGCGGTTCGCGCCATCCAATGGCAGCACGCTTTCGCGGCTACCTGCCGGTTGTCGTCGACGTAGAGACCGGTGGCTTCAACTCGGCCACCGACGCCTTGCTGGAGATTGCCGCGACCACCATCGCCATGGATGAAAAGGGTTTCGTCTACCCGGATCACACCTACTTCTTCCGTGTCGAGCCGTTCGAAGGCGCCAACATCGAAGCGGCCGCTCTGGAGTTCACCGGGATCAAGCTCGATCACCCGTTGCGCATGGCGGTCAGCGAAGAGACGGCCCTGACCGATATCTTCCGTGGCGTGCGCAAGGCCTTGAAGGCCAACGGTTGCAAACGGGCGATCCTGGTCGGCCACAACAGCAGCTTCGACCTGGGCTTCCTCAACGCTGCCGTTGCGCGGCTGGACATGAAGCGCAACCCGTTCCACCCGTTCTCCAGTTTCGACACCGCAACCCTCGCGGGTCTGGCGTACGGTCAGACCGTACTGGCCAAGGCCTGTCAGGCAGCCGACATCGATTTCGATGGCCGTGAAGCGCACTCCGCGCGTTACGACACGGAAAAGACGGCCGAGCTGTTCTGCGGCATCGTCAACCGCTGGAAACAGATGGGCGGCTGGGAAGACTTCGACGACTGAGGGTCGTCGGATTAAATCCCGCGCATGAAAAAACCGGCTCAAGAGCCGGTTTTTTTGTACCTCGACGTTGCGCCTTACAGGGCAGCAGCGTTCTCGGTCAGGTAAGCCGCAACGCCTTCTGGCGAAGCGTTCATGCCTTTGTCGCCTTTTTTCCAGTTGGCAGGGCAGACTTCGCCGTGCTCTTCGTGGAATTGCAGAGCGTCGACCAGACGGATCAGCTCTTCCATGTTACGGCCCAGCGGCAGGTCGTTGATGATCTGCGAGCGGACAACGCCTTTGTCGTCGATCAGGAACGCGCCACGGAAAGCCACGCCGCCTTCGGACTCAACGTCGTAGGCCTTGGCGATGTCGTGCTTCATGTCGGCAGCCATGGTGTATTTCACCTGGCCGATGCCACCATTGTTGACCGGGGTGTTGCGCCAGGCGTTGTGGGTGAAGTGCGAGTCGATCGACACAGCGATCACTTCTACGTTGCGTGCCTTGAAGTCGGCCATGCGGTTGTCCAGAGCGATCAGCTCGGACGGGCAGACGAAGGTGAAGTCCAGCGGGTAGAAGAACACCAGGCCGTATTTGCCTTTGATGGCCGAGGACAGGGTGAAGCTGTCAACGATCTCGCCATTGCCGAGTACGGCCGGGACGGTGAAGTCAGGGGCTTGTTTGCCTACGAGTACGCTCATTGATATCTCCTGGTGTAGAAACTTGAAGTTCAGGGTTCGCGTCAGCCTGTCACCCTCAGGCGACAGCCCTGTGACACGAACCCCCTTCGCAAGGGCCGACCATCATACACTGCGTTTTTCGACTGTCCTTAACGGTTTTTCGCGAAATCCCGGCTGGCATTCAGCCATGCACCACCGTTCGTCAGTCACAGCCGTTGGCGATGAAAACCGTTGGGAAAGCACTTTGACAATCATTCTCGTTAACATTAAGATCCATCGCAATTGAGCCACAACCAGCGACGGTTCTCACTTATGTATGTTTGCCTCTGCACTGGCGTCACCGACGGACAGATCCGCGAAGCGATCTATGAAGGTTGCTGCAGCTATAAAGAAGTCCGTCAGGCCACCGGCGTAGCCAGCCAATGCGGCAAATGTGCCTGCCTTGCGAAGGAAGTGGTACGCGAAACCCTGACCAAGCTGCAAACCGCCCAGGCCGCGATCCCCTACCCTGTAGAATTTACTGCCGCGTAACTGCACCCATTTCAAAGAACCGGACTTATGTCCGGTTTTTTTATGCCTGAAAATCAATTGCTTAGCGACTAGACGCGGAACACAAACATTCTTATTCCGATTAATTTTCATATATTATTCAATAACTTAGGTTTGACACTTATAAGTACCAAGCTCAAACTCCGCCTTATATACCGCTACTTAGGGCAGGACTCCCATCATGAAAGGCGACGTAACAGTCATCCAGCATCTCAACAAGATCCTTGCCAATGAGCTGGTCGCGATCAATCAGTACTTCCTGCATGCGCGCATGTATGAAGATTGGGGCCTGAACAAGCTCGGCAAGCACGAGTACAAAGAATCCATCGACGAGATGAAGCACGCGGACAAGCTGATCAAGCGCATCCTGTTCCTCGAAGGCCTGCCGAACGTGCAGGACCTGGGCAAGCTGCACATCGGCGAGCACACCAAGGAAATGCTGGAGTGCGACCTGCGTATCGAACGCACCGGCCATGCCGATCTGAAGGCCGCCATCGCTCATTGCGAATCGGTTGGTGACTTCGGCAGCCGCGAATTGCTCGAAGACATTCTCGAATCCGAAGAAGAACACATCGACTGGCTGGAAACCCAACTGGGCCTGATCGATAAAGTCGGTCTTGAGAACTATCTGCAATCGCAGATGGGCGAAGACGAGTAATTAGCGAGCGCTAAACTCGAGACACTAAAAAGCCCCGCCCTCTTTCGAGAGGCGGGGCTTTTTATTGCCCGGACTTCAGACTCGCCGAAATCCGGGCAGAAACCAATCAGGCTTCGGACTTGGCCGCAGCAGCCTTGGCGGATGCTTCCTTGACCAGAGTCTGCAGCTCACCGTTGGCGAACATTTCAGCCATGATGTCGCTGCCGCCGACCAGTTCACCGCCGACCCACAGCTGCGGGAAAGTCGGCCAGTTGGCGTACTTCGGCAGGTTGGCACGGATTTCCGGGTTCTGCAGGATGTCGACGTAGGCGAACTTCTCGCCACAGCCCATCACAGCCTGCGCAGCTTTCGCGGAGAAGCCACACTGCGGGGCATTCGGCGAGCCTTTCATGTAAAGCAGAATGGTGTTGTTGGCAATCTGCTCTTTAATCGTTTCGATGATATCCATGGAGCACCTCGGCTGAACTTTCCGACTCATGGGTCGGCACGGTGGCGCATTGTAACGGAATCCCGAGCGCCCTGCTCGGTCTCCCCGACAGACTTGCTCAAGCCGCTGCCACGGTCACCGGCACGCCATTGAGCGCCGCGTTGCCCGAGAGCTCGTCGAGCTGACATTCATCGGTCAGGTCGTTGGCGCTGGAGCCCGGCTGGCCGCTGGCAATCGCCATCTGCACGCCCGGGCGCGCATGGCCCCAACCGTGTGGCAGGCTGACCACGCCCGGCATCATGTCCGCACTGCCCAGCACTTCAACCTCGATCTGTCCGACCCGTGAGCTTACGCGCACAAGCTGGCCATCGCTGAGCCCGCGACTGGCGAGATCCTCCGGGTTCATCAGCAACTGATGGCGCGGCTTGCCCTTCACCAGTCGATGATAGTTGTGCATCCACGAGTTGTTGCTGCGCACATGGCGACGGCCGATCATCAACAGCTCATCGGCAGCCGGCGCCTGCAATGCGGAAAAGCGCGCAAGGTCGGCAAGAATTTCCGGCGGTGCCGCCTGGACTCGTTGATTGGTGGTCTTCAATCGCGGTGTCAGGTTGGGTTTCAGCGCCCCCAGATCCACGCCGTGCGGATGATCGAACAGCGTCGCCAGCGACAACTTGTGTTCGGATGCATCGCCATACAGGCCCATGCGCAGACCCATGTCGATCATCTTCGCCGGCGGCATCGTCGGCTTCAGTTCCTTGTCGGTCTTCGCTGCAAAGGCCTTGGCCAGGCCGACGAAGATCTCCCAGTCATGCAGCGCGCCCTCGGGCTTGGCGAGGATCGCCCGGTTGAAACGGGTAACGTTGCGCACCGCGAACAGGTTGAACGTGGTGTCGTAGTGATCGTTTTCCAGCGCTGAGGTGGACGGCAGGATCAGGTCGGCATAACGGGTGGTTTCGTTGATATAGAGGTCGACACTGACCATGAACTCCAACCCGTCCAGCGCCTGCTCCAGTTGCCGGCCGTTGGGCGTCGACAGCACCGGATTGCCGGCCACGGTGATCAACGCACGAATCTGGCCCTCGCCTTCGGTGAGCATTTCTTCGGCCAGCGCCGAGACAGGCAGCTCGCCGCCGTACTCGGGACGGCCCGAGACACGGCTCTGCCATTTGTTGAAGTGCCCGCCCGAAGTGGACGCCACCAGATTCACCGCCGGCTCGGTGCACAGTGCACCGCCCACGCGGTCGAGGTTGCCGGTCACCAGATTGATCAGTTGCACGACCCAATGGCACAGCGTGCCGAAAGCCTGGGTGGAAACCCCCATCCGGCCGTAGCAGACGGCGCTTGGCGCCGCGGCGAAGTCCCGGGCCAGTTGGCGGATCTGTTCGGCAGGAACGGCGCACAGCGGGCTCATGGCCTCGGCCGTGAACGCCGCCACCGCTGCGCGCACGTCGTCCAGACCGTCCACCGGCAGATGGCTGTCCGTTGTCAGGCCCTCGCTGAACAGGGTGTTGAGCACACCAAACAGCAACGCCGCATCGCCACCGGGACGCACGAACAGGTGCTGGTCGGCCATCGCCGCTGTCTCGCTGCGCCGCGGATCGACCACCACCACTTTGCCGCCCCGGGCCTGAATCGCCTTCAGACGCTTTTCCACGTCCGGCACGGTCATGATGCTGCCGTTGGAGGCCAGCGGGTTGCCGCCCAGGATCAGCATGAAGTCTGTGTGATCGATATCCGGGATCGGTAGCAGCAAACCGTGGCCGTACATCAAGTAACTGGTCAGGTGATGGGGCAACTGGTCGACCGAGGTCGCCGAGTAGCGATTGCGGGTTTTCAGCAGGCCCAGAAAGTAATTGCTGTGGGTCATCAGCCCATAGTTGTGCACACTCGGATTGCCCTGATACACGGCAACCGAGTTCTGCCCATGACGCGCCTGAATCGCCGACAGTTTTTCAGCCACCAGCTCAAAAGCCTCTTCCCACCCGATCGGCAACCATTCACTGCCGACCCGGCGCATGGGTTGGCGCAGGCGATCCGGATCGTTCTGGATATCTTGCAGCGCCACAGCCTTGGGGCAGATATGCCCGCGACTGAAGGTATCCAGTGCGTCACCCTTGATCGAGGTGATCTGCACTTGGCCGTCGGTTTCAGTGGTTTCAATGCTCAAGCCGCAGATGGCTTCGCACAGGTGGCAGGCACGGTGGTGGAGAGTCTTGGTCATGGCCAGTCTCTGTCTTGTTCTGGGCAGGTAATAACGCCTGCGGGAACAAAACTATGGCGCTTGGCCGGGCGCGGCGCCAGCGACGTTCGTCTTGTGAATCGACGACCATCAGGCGAGCCGATAGCCCGACGCAATCAACTGGAGGGTAACTGGGGCGGCGCTGCCAGCTGGATTTCCTGGATGGTTTCGATCTGCTCGTGGGCGACGTGCACCCCGGTGAGTTCGCCGATCAGTCGCCAGTGCTCGTCGAGCCCGGTGCTGATGGTGGCCATGCGATCGATCATGTGGCGGCCGGCCGTCTTGACCACTTCGTCTTCACTGCGCAGCAGTTCGAAGGACAATGAGGTGACCGAAGCGGTCAGATGAGTCAGTGAGCGAGCCGTGTGGCCCAGCAATTCCATTAACAGTTTTTCTTTCGATTCCATGCGGAGGCTTCCTGCGTCGCTCGTGAGTTATTTATAACCCAGCACTTTGCTTTAGCAAATGTTTCAGGTCTGACATCCGACCGGCGAATCCATGGCTGGCCGGTCGCAAACCGACCAGGTCTGCTCCATCCCCGCCCCGCCTGATTGCCAAGCCCTGCGGCGCCAGTGTACAAAGGGTTGGAAATCCGGCTTCAAACCAGCGCTTCGTGTGACCTCGTCACCCCCGCACAATCCGCAAAAATCGTAGCCTATTGGAAAAACGCGACATTTAGTGTCAATATCGCGCCTCCCCCTATTTCGTCGCCCCGTGCGGCTTACGCCGCAGGTCTCGCCCGTTGTTCCGATAAACAAGGCTTTGAGCATCTGCGGTTTGTAGCAAAAAGGTAGTCAATGATGAGCGCAAGGCACTTTCTCTCCCTGATGGATTGCACGCCCGAAGAGCTGGTCAGCGTGATCCGTCGAGGCGTTGAGCTCAAGGACCTGCGTAACCGCGGCGTACTGTTCGAGCCTCTGAAAAACCGCGTCCTGGGGATGATCTTCGAGAAATCCTCGACCCGCACCCGGATCTCCTTCGAGGCCGGCATGATCCAGCTCGGTGGCCAGGCGATCTTCCTTTCGCCCCGCGACACCCAACTGGGCCGTGGCGAGCCCATCGGCGACTGCGCCATCGTCATGTCGAGCATGCTCGATGCGGTGATGATCCGTACCTTTGCCCACAGCACCCTGACCGAATTTGCCGCCAACTCCCGCGTGCCGGTGATCAACGGCCTGTCCGATGACCTGCATCCGTGCCAGTTGCTGGCCGACATGCAGACGTTCCTCGAACACCGCGGCTCGATCCAGGGCAAAACCGTGGCCTGGATCGGTGACGGCAACAACATGTGCAACAGCTATATAGAAGCGGCGATCCAGTTCGACTTCCAGTTGCGCGTCGCCTGCCCTGAAGGCTATGAGCCAAACCCTGAATTCCTGGCCAAGGCCGGTGATCGCGTGACCATCGTCCGCGATCCGAAGGACGCCGTGCGCGGCGCGCATCTGGTGAGCACCGATGTCTGGACCTCCATGGGCCAGGAAGAGGAAACCGCCAAGCGCCTCAAGCTGTTCGCGCCGTTCCAGGTCACCCGCGCCCTGCTCGACCTGGCCGCCGAGGACGTGCTGTTCCTGCATTGCCTGCCTGCCCACCGCGGCGAAGAAATCAGCCTCGACCTGCTTGATGACCCGCGCTCCGTCGCCTGGGATCAGGCAGAAAACCGTCTCCACGCACAGAAGGCCCTGCTCGAGTTCCTCGTTGAACCGGCATATCACCACGCATGAGCCATGAATTACTGCTGAACCTGCGCAACCTCGCTTGCGGCTATCAAGATCAACGTGTGGTGCAGAACCTCAATCTGCACCTCAACGCCGGCGACATCGGTTGCCTGCTCGGCTCTTCGGGCTGCGGCAAGACCACCACCCTGCGCGCCATTGCCGGCTTCGAACCGGTGCACGAAGGGGAAATCCAGCTGGGCGGTGAAGTGATCTCCAGCGCTGGTTTCACCCTCGCCCCGGAGAAACGCCGGATCGGCATGGTGTTCCAGGACTACGCGCTGTTCCCGCACCTGAGTGTTGCGGACAACATCGCCTTCGGCATTCGCAAGCACCCGAACAAGGAGCGCGTCACCGAAGAGCTGCTGGAACTGGTCAACCTGAAGAACCTCGGCAAGCGCTTCCCGCACGAACTGTCTGGCGGGCAGCAACAACGTGTCGCCCTGGCCCGCGCCCTGGCGCCGGAGCCACAACTGCTGCTGCTCGACGAACCATTCTCCAACCTCGACGGCGAGCTGCGACGCAAGCTCAGCCATGAAGTGCGCGACATCCTCAAGGCCCGTGGCACCAGTGCGATTCTGGTGACTCACGACCAGGAAGAAGCCTTCGCCGTCAGCGATCACGTCGGTGTGTTCAAGGAAGGCCGGCTGGAGCAGTGGGATACGCCCTACAACCTCTATCACGAACCGGCGACGCCGTTTGTTGCCAGCTTCATTGGCCAGGGTTACTTCATTCGCGGCCAGCTCGGCAGCCCGGAATCGGTGCACACCGAACTCGGTGAACTGCGCGGCAATCGCGCCTACACCTGGCCGATCGGCGGTGCGGTGGATGTGTTGCTGCGTCCGGATGACATTGTTTATGCACCGGACAGCGGGTTGAAAGCACGGATCGTCGGCAAGACCTTCCTCGGCGCCTCGACCCTGTATCGCCTGCAACTGCCAACCGGCGCGCAACTGGAGTCGATCTTCCCGAGCCACGCAGACCATCAGGTCGGTGTGGATGTAGGGATTCGCGTGGCGGCGGAGCATCTGGTGTTGTTCCAGGCATCCGGCAGCACGGCTGCGCAGATCCCGGCGGTGGAAAACGGTGTTCGCCGGTACAGCACCGCACACTGATCTACACAAAAACAAAGAGGGAGCCTGATGGCTCCCTCATTGTTTTGGCCTCAGCCCAGCATCAATGTGCCGCTGGCGACCAGCGTCGCATTTCCGCCGATCTTCACCCGCTCGCCTTCCAGCCGACAGAACAACTCCCCGCCCCGCGCCGAACGCTGGCACGCGGTCAGGCTGGATTTGCCCAGACGTTTTGACCAATACGGAATCAGGCTGCAATGGGTCGAGCCGGTCACCGGGTCTTCATTGATACCGATGGCCGGAGCGAAGTAGCGCGAGACGAAATCATGCTGGTTACCCCGGGCCGTGACGATGGCGCCGAGCCAAGGCAGTTTGGCCAGGGCGACCATGTCCGGCGTGCAATCGAGCACCGCCTGCTCCGATTCCAGCACCACGAACAGCTCGTTGGAACCGAGCACGTCCACGGCTTCGACGCCCAGCGCCCGCTCGACATCCAGCGTCACACCGATTTCCGACGGCACGATCGAAGGGAAATCCAGCCACAAACGACCCTCTTCGCGACTGACACTCAACGGCCCGGACTTGCAGGTGAAATCCAGACGCTCGGCCGTTTCCTTATAGATCTCGAACAATACATACGCGCTGGCCAGCGTCGCGTGACCGCACAATGGCACCTCGGTGGTCGGCGTGAACCAGCGGATATGCCAGGCCTGGCCTTCGCGCACCAGAAACGCAGTTTCCGCCAGGTTGTGCTCGGCGGCGATCTTCTGCATCAAGTCGTCCGCGAGCCAGGCGTCGAGCCGATAGACCATCGCCGGGTTGCCACTGAACGGCCGATCACTGAAGGCGTCGACCTGATGAAACTCTAGCTGCATAACGTTCTCCCTGAATTCGTCAACGGAGCATGCCGCTACGGCTCGTTCATCGCCAGTGACAGAACCGGTCAATTTTCCTCATACAGACCTCAGGAACGGCCGATGTCGGCGAATTTGGCCTGGGTGTGCTCGGCCAGAACGGCGGGCGCCAGCTCAACTTCCAGTCCACGTCGCCCGGCACTGACATAAATGGTCGCAAAAGCCTGGGCGGAATTATCGATGAAAGTACGCAGGCGCTTTTTCTGCCCCAGCGGACTGATGCCGCCCAACAGGTAACCGGTGGAACGCTGCGCAGCGGCCGGGTCGGCCATCTCCACTTTTTTCACGCCGGCGGCGTGGGCCAGCCCCTTGAGGTCGAGGCTTCCGACGACCGGCACCACCGCCACCAGCAATTCACCTTTTTCGCTGGCCGCCAGCAGCGTCTTGAACACCTGCGCCGGCTCCAGGCCCAGTTTTTCCGCGGCCTCCAGCCCGTAGGACGCCGCCTTGGGGTCATGTTCGTAACTGTGCACGCGATGTTCGGCACGAACTTTTTTCAACAAGTCCAACGCAGGGGTCATGGCAGCTCCGGGCTCGGCAGTGGCAAAAAATCCTGCGCCGGATTCTAGGCCATCGCCATACAAAAGGCTCTACCACGCGCCACGTTTCCCGGGGCTTGCAGGCCGATAACAGGATCGTCAGGCCAGTGACCCGCAGGATCATTCACACGGCTGATAGTTTATTTGTGACTGACGGTTCACTTTCGACCTTTGACAGCTTTGTTTCTTGTCTATATTTTTTCGAATCTGAATAATGTAAGAATTATCGTCACCGCAGCACCCAGCAGTAAACCGGGAACAGGATGGGGATCCTGCCCCGGCGAAAATCGCGCCTTGCCCTGTCGGCAAACGCGCCAGACAACAACAAAAACCGAGGTTTTCAATGACAACTGCGTTACAGCAACCATCGCTCTCGAGCCAGTGCCTGGCCGAGTTTCTGGGTACTGCACTTCTGATCTTTTTCGGTACGGGCTGCGTCGCCGCGCTCAAGGTCGCGGGCGCGAGCTTCGGCCTGTGGGAAATCAGCATCATCTGGGGCGTCGGCGTGAGCATGGCGATCTACCTCACCGCCGGGGTTTCCGGTGCGCACCTGAACCCTGCCGTCAGTATCGCCCTGAGCATTTTCGCCGACTTCGAAAAGCGCAAACTGCCGTTCTACATCCTCGCTCAGGTTGCCGGCGCCTTCTGCGGCGCGCTGTTGGTTTACACGCTGTACAGCAACCTGTTCTTCGATTTCGAACAAACTCACCATATGGTTCGTGGCTCGGCCGCCAGCCTGGAACTGGCGTCGGTGTTCTCCACCTTCCCGAACCCTGCGCTGTCGACTGCCCAGGCGTTCCTGGTCGAGGTGATCATCACGGCGATCCTGATGGGCGTGATCATGTCCCTGACCGACGACAACAACGGCCTGCCGAAAGGCCCGCTGGCGCCGCTGCTGATCGGCCTGCTGATTGCCGTGATCGGCAGCTCGATGGGCCCGCTGACCGGCTTCGCGATGAACCCGGCCCGTGACTTCGGTCCAAAACTGATGACTTTCTTCGCGGGCTGGGGTGAAATTTCCTTCACCGGCGCACGTGAAATCCCGTACTTCCTGATTCCGATTTTTGCACCGATTGTCGGTGCCTGCCTCGGCGCTGCCGGGTATCGCGGGCTGATTGCCCGTCACCTGACCGGCGCCACACCTGCTACAAAGGATGCAGAACCGGCCATTGACGGCAAACCAAGAACTTCTTGAAACAGTCGGCGCAGGTTCCTGCCCATTCGAACCTGCGCCAAGGCCCACTCTCCCTTATTTCGTCCAAGGCAATCGACATGACCGACATTCAGAATAAGAACTACATCATTGCCCTCGATCAGGGTACGACCAGCTCCCGCGCGATCATTTTCGACCGCGATGCGAACGTGGTCTGCACCGCGCAGCGCGAATTCGCCCAGCATTACCCACAAGCCGGTTGGGTCGAACATGACCCGATGGAAATCTTCGCCACCCAGAGCGCCGTGATGGTCGAAGCGCTGGCCCAGGCCGGTCTGCATCACGACCAGGTGGCCGCCATCGGCATCACCAACCAGCGTGAAACCACCGTGGTCTGGGACAAGACCACCGGCCGCCCGGTCTACAACGCGATCGTCTGGCAATGCCGCCGCAGCACCGAGATCTGCCAGCAGCTCAAGCGCGACGGCCACGAAGAATATATCCGTGACACCACGGGCCTGGTCACCGACCCGTACTTCTCCGGCACCAAACTGAAGTGGATCCTCGACAACGTCGAAGGCAGCCGCGAACGTGCGCGCAACGGCGAACTGCTGTTCGGCACCGTCGACAGCTGGCTGATCTGGAAATTCACCGGCGGCAAGGTTCACGTCACCGACTACACCAACGCCTCGCGCACCATGCTCTTCAACATCCACACACTTGAGTGGGACGCGAAGATGCTGGAGATTCTCGACATCCCGCGCGAAATGCTGCCGGAAGTCAAAGCCTCCTCGGAAATCTACGGTCGTACCAAGAGCGGCATCGCCATCGGTGGTATCGCCGGTGACCAGCAAGCTGCACTGTTCGGCCAGATGTGCGTGGAGCCCGGCCAGGCGAAAAACACCTACGGCACCGGTTGCTTCCTGCTGATGAACACCGGCGACAAAGCGGTGAAATCCCAGCACGGCATGCTCACCACCATCGCCTGCGGCCCGCGCGGCGAAGTGGCTTACGCACTGGAAGGCGCTGTGTTCAATGGCGGTTCGACCGTCCAGTGGCTGCGCGATGAACTGAAAATCATCAACGACGCCCACGACACCGAATACTTCGCCAATAAAGTGAAGGACAGCAACGGCGTCTATCTGGTGCCAGCCTTCACCGGTCTCGGCGCTCCGTACTGGGACCCGTATGCCCGTGGCGCCCTGTTCGGCCTGACTCGCGGCGTGCGTGTGGATCACATCATCCGCGCAGCACTGGAATCGATCGCCTACCAGACCCGCGACGTGCTCGACGCCATGCAACAGGACTCCGGCGAACGCCTCAAGGCCCTGCGCGTGGACGGCGGTGCAGTGGCGAACAACTTCCTCATGCAGTTCCAGGCCGACATCCTCGGCACGCAGGTCGAGCGCCCGCAAATGCGCGAAACCACTGCACTGGGCGCCGCTTACCTGGCTGGTCTGGCGTGCGGTTTCTGGGGCAGCCTGGAAGAACTGCGCGGCAAGGCAGTGATCGAACGCGAGTTCGAACCGAGCCTGTACGAAGTCGAAAAAGAGAAGCTCTATAAAGGTTGGAAAAAAGCCGTCAGCCGTACCCGTGACTGGGCACGTGAAGACGCTGAATAAGCCAACCTGAGTACTCGTATCTGGTTGTAACTGGTCGGGAGGTGATTCCTGCGGCATCATGGGCAAATTTTGCACGGCAGCCCAAAGGAAGCCCCATGAATCTGCCTCCCCGTCAGCAGCAAATCCTCGAGCTGGTCCGCGAACGCGGCTATGTGAGCATCGAGGAAATGGCCACGCTGTTCGTTGTTACCCCGCAAACCATCCGCCGCGACATCAATCAACTGGCGGAAGCCAATCTGCTGCGTCGCTACCACGGCGGCGCCGCCTATGATTCCAGCGTCGAAAACACCGCCTACGCGATGCGCGCCGATCAGATGCGCGATGAAAAACAACGCATCGGTGAAGCCATCGCCGCACAGATTCCCGATCACGCCTCGCTGTTCATCAACATCGGCACGACCACCGAATCCATCGCCCGCGCCCTGCTCAATCACAGTCATCTGAAAATCATCACCAACAACCTGCACGTCGCCTCGATGCTCAGCGCGAAGGATGATTTCGATGTGTTGCTCACCGGCGGCAATGTCCGTCGCGACGGCGGCGTGGTGGGTCAGGCGAGCGTGGATTTCATCAATCAGTTCAAGGTCGACTTTGCGCTGGTGGGCATCAGCGGCATCGACGAAGACGGCAGCCTGCTCGACTTCGATTACCAGGAAGTGCGGGTGTCCCAGGCGATCATCGCCAATGCCCGGCAGGTGATCCTCGCGGCGGACTCCAGCAAGTTCGGGCGTAACGCGATGATCCGCCTCGGCCCGATCAGCCTGATCGATTGCCTGGTCACCGACCAGCAGCCGGTGCCAGCCCTGGCGCAACTGCTGAGCCAGCACAAGATTCGCCTGGAAGTCGTTTAACCCCCCCTCCTTTTATTTCTCGTTCCCACGCTCCGCGTGGGAACGCAGCCCGGGACGCTCCGCGTCCCCTCCCAAGCGCTGACGCAGAGCGTCAATGTATGCATTCCCACGCAGACGGTTCGACGCCTCGACGTGGGAACGATCAATCGCTCGCGTAGGGCGATCCGCCCGCGAATGTTCGAATATTTTCCTTTCTCCGCCCTTCGATGAGTTTTTTCAATCGAAGTCGGCTGGCTGTGCGCGTCTTTATGGGCTACCATTTTCGCAAATGAACATTCATGTTCGATTTCCAAGACAGAAAATCAAAAGAGCCCGAGGCCAGCCGATGTCCACATCTACCTTGCGTACGCCCCCTATCTCCGAGATCTACGATATCGCCGTCATCGGCGGCGGGATCAATGGCGTGGGGATCGCAGCGGATGCCGCCGGTCGCGGTCTTTCGGTGTTCCTTTGCGAAAAGGACGACCTGGCCAGCCACACCTCGTCGGCCAGCAGCAAGCTGATCCACGGTGGCCTGCGCTACCTCGAACATTACGAATTCCGTCTGGTGCGCGAAGCCCTGGCCGAACGCGAAGTGCTGCTGGCCAAGGCCCCGCACATCGTCAAGCCGATGCGTTTCGTACTGCCACACCGTCCGCACCTGCGTCCGGCGTGGATGATCCGTGCCGGCCTGTTCCTCTATGACAACCTCGGCAAGCGCGAAAAACTCGCCGGTTCCAAGAGCCTGAAGTTCGGCGCCGACAGCGCGTTGAAAAGCGAAATCACCAAAGGCTTCGAATACTCCGACTGCTGGGTCGATGACGCTCGCCTCGTCGTATTGAACGCCATGGCTGCCCGCGAGAAAGGCGCGCATGTCCACACCCAGACCCGTTGCGTCAGCGCCCGCCGTGCCAAAGGCCTGTGGCACCTGAACCTGGAACGCGCCGATGGCAGCCTGTTTTCGATCACCGCCAAGGCACTGGTGAACGCGGCCGGCCCGTGGGTCGCCAAGTTCATCCGTGACGACCTGAAGATGGAATCGCCGTACGGCATCCGCCTGATTCAGGGCAGCCACGTCATCGTGCCGAAACTGTACGAAGGCGATCACGCGCACATCCTGCAGAACGAAGATCAGCGCATCGTTTTCACCATTCCGTACCTGAACCACTTCACCCTGATCGGCACCACCGACCGCGAATACACCGGCGATCCGGCCAAAGTGGCGATCACCGACGGCGAAACCGATTACCTGCTCAAAGTGGTCAACGCCCACTTCAAGAAGCAAGTCAGCCGGGAAGACATCCTGCACAGCTATTCGGGCGTGCGCCCTCTGTGCAACGACGAATCCGACAATCCTTCGGCCGTGACCCGCGACTACACCCTGGCGCTGTCCGGCAGCACCGAAGAAGCGCCACTACTGTCGGTGTTCGGCGGCAAGCTGACCACCTACCGCAAACTCGCCGAGTCGGCGATGGCGCAACTGATGCCGTTCTTCACGCAGATGCGTCCGAGCTGGACCGCCAGCGCCACCCTGCCGGGCGGCGAAGACATGACCACGCCGCAGGCCCTGAGCGCGCTGATCCGCGACAAGTTCGACTTCGTGCCAACCGAAATCGCCCGCCGCTGGGCCACCACCTACGGCAGCCGCACGTGGCGCATGCTGGAAGGCGTCGACACCCTCGCCGACATGGGCGAACACATCGGCGGCGGTCTCTACACCCGTGAAGTCGATTACCTGTGCAGCGAAGAATGGGCCACCACCGCCCACGACATCCTGTGGCGCCGCAGCAAACTGGGGCTGTTCACCACCCCGGCCGAGCAGGAAAAACTCGCGGCGTACCTGAACAAGGTCGAGCAGAACCGCAAGATCGAAGCGGCCTGATCGATCCGCCCGTAAAACGAAAAGCCCCTGAATCGAGAGATTCAGGGGCTTTTTGCATCCCGGCTGAAACACGGGATGACGAATGCCGTTCGGTTTTCCGAACGCGACCTGTCAGTCGATTCGGATAACCGGATCAGAAACGCATAAAAACACCATCACAAAACCTTAATCATCAAATAAATCAACAAGTTAACTTGTAGCAACTGGTCTGGCACGAGTCATGCTCTACACTCCTTCGACGAATGCCTGTTGCGCCAACACAGCAGGAGCCGTCAGGCATTCGAAGCACAAAAGGGCCCGCTCAACCGGCTCCATAAAAAAAACAATGTCGAGGAAAATTTGATGCGCATCGTTCCCCATATCCTGGGCGCAGCCATTGCTGCCGCTCTGATCAGCACACCAGTTTTCGCTGCCGAACTCACCGGCACCCTTAAGAAGATCAAAGAGTCCAACACCATCACCCTGGGGCACCGCGACGCCTCCATTCCGTTTTCCTACATCGCTGACGCCTCCGGCAAGCCGGTCGGCTACTCCCACGATATCCAGCTGGCCATCGTCGAAGCGATCAAGAAAGACCTGGACCTGCCAAACCTGCAGGTCAAATACAACCTCGTGACCTCGCAGACCCGTATCCCGCTGGTGCAGAACGGCACCGTGGACGTCGAGTGCGGCTCCACCACCAACAACGTCGAGCGTCAGCAACAGGTCGACTTCTCCGTCGGCATCTTCGAGATCGGTACCCGTCTGCTGTCCAAGGCCGGTTCGCAGTACAAGGATTTCGACGATCTGAAAGGCAAGAACGTCGTGACCACCGCCGGCACCACCTCCGAGCGCATCCTCAAGGCGATGAACGCCGACAAGCAGATGGGCATGAACGTCATCTCCGCCAAGGACCACGGCGAATCCTTCCAGATGCTGGAATCGGGTCGTGCCGTTGCGTTCATGATGGACGACGCGCTGCTGGCAGGCGAAGCCGCCAAGGCCAAGAAAGCCACCGACTGGGCCGTGACCGGCACTCCACAGTCCTATGAAATCTACGGCTGCATGGTGCGCAAGGGCGACGAGCCGTTCAAAAAGGCTGTGGATGACGCCATCGTCTCCGTCTACAAGTCGGGCGAGATCAACAAGATCTACACCAAGTGGTTCATGTCGCCGATTCCGCCAAAAGGCCTGAATCTGAACTTCCCGATGAGCGACGAGCTCAAGAAGCTGATCGCCGAGCCAACCGACAAAGCGGCCGACGACAAGAAAGCCTGATTTCTGACTAACCTTGTTCCCTGAGGAGGCGCCTGCCTTCTCGGGGAATGGTCACTCCCTGCTGGCATTTTCTGGAAACACTCGAACCGGTGGCTGTCGAGCCGATCGCGTGTGCCTGACCGTCAAGATCAGGCTGGGAACGGAGCTTCCCCAGGCGGGCACTTGTACATCGATCGAATCGAGGGGAGACCCTAATGAATTACAACTGGGACTGGGGCGTGTTCTTCAAGTCCACCGGCGTGGGCAGCGAGACCTATCTCGACTGGTTCATTTCCGGTCTGGGCTGGACCATCGCCATCGCCATCGTGGCCTGGATCATCGCCCTGCTGCTGGGCTCGCTGCTGGGCATCATGCGCACCGTGCCGAACCGCATCGTATCGGGCATCGCGACCTGCTACGTCGAACTGTTCCGTAACGTACCGCTGCTGGTTCAGCTGTTCATCTGGTACTTCCTGGTACCGGACCTGCTGCCGCCGGATCTGCAGGAGTGGTACAAGCAGGACCTGAACCCGACCACCTCGGCCTACCTGAGCGTTGTCGTGTGCCTGGGCCTGTTCACCGCCGCCCGTGTCTGCGAACAGGTTCGCACCGGTATCCAGGCGCTGCCACGTGGCCAGGAATCCGCCGCCCGCGCCATGGGTTTCAAGCTGCCGCAGATCTACTGGAACGTGCTGCTGCCCCAGGCCTACCGGATCATCATTCCGCCGCTCACCTCGGAATTTTTGAACGTGTTCAAGAACTCCTCCGTGGCGTCCTTGATCGGCCTGATGGAACTGCTGGCGCAAACCAAACAGACCGCCGAGTTCTCGGCCAACCTGTTTGAAGCCTTCACCCTGGCGACCCTGATCTATTTCACCCTGAACATGAGCCTGATGCTGCTGATGCGCGCGGTCGAGAAGAAAGTCTCCGTGCCCGGCCTGATCTCCGTAGGGGGTAAATGATGGACTTCGATTTCAGTGGCATCGTCCCGGCCATTCCCGGCCTGTGGAACGGCATGCTGATGACCCTCAAGCTGATGGCGCTGGGCGTGGTCGGCGGGATCATTCTCGGCACCCTACTCGCGCTGTGCCGCCTGTCGCATAACAAACTGCTGTCGAACCTCGCCGGCGCCTACGTCAACTATTTCCGCTCGATCCCGTTGCTACTGGTCATCACCTGGTTCTACCTGGCGGTGCCGTTCGTGCTGCGCTGGATCACCGGCGAAGACACCCCGATCGGCGCGTTCACCTCGTGCATCGTGGCCTTCATGATGTTCGAAGCGGCGTACTTCTGCGAAATCGTCCGTGCCGGCGTGCAGTCGATTCCGAAGGGCCAGATGGGTGCCGCACAGGCGCTGGGCATGAGCTACGGCCAGATGATGCGCCTGATCATCCTGCCCCAGGCGTTCCGCAAGATGACCCCGCTGCTGCTGCAGCAGAGCATCATCCTGTTCCAGGACACCTCGCTGGTCTACACCGTGGGCCTGGTGGACTTCCTCAACGCCTCGCGCGCCAGTGGCGACATCATTGGCCGCTCGAATGAGTTCCTGATCTTCGCAGGTCTCGTGTACTTCACCATCAGCTTTGCCGCCTCGGTGCTGGTCAAGCGTCTGCAAAAAAGGTTCGCCGTATGATCTCTATCAAGAACATCAACAAGTGGTATGGGGACTTCCAGGTGCTGACCGATTGCAGCACCGAGGTCAAAAAGGGTGAAGTGATCGTGGTCTGCGGTCCGTCCGGTTCGGGCAAGTCGACCCTGATCAAGTGCGTCAACGCACTGGAGCCGTTCCAGAAAGGCGACATCGTGGTCGACGGCACGTCGATCGCCGACCCGAAGACCAACCTGCCGAAACTGCGTTCGCGCGTCGGCATGGTGTTCCAGCACTTCGAACTGTTCCCGCACCTGACCATCACCGAAAACCTGACCATCGCGCAGATCAAGGTGCTGGGCCGCAGCAAGGAAGAAGCGACCAAGAAAGGTCTGCAACTGCTGGAGCGCGTCGGCCTGTCGGCTCACGCCCACAAGCACCCGGGCCAACTGTCCGGCGGTCAACAACAGCGTGTGGCGATTGCCCGTGCGCTGGCGATGGACCCGATCGTCATGCTGTTCGACGAACCGACCTCGGCGCTGGACCCGGAAATGGTCAACGAAGTGCTCGACGTGATGGTGCAACTGGCCCACGAAGGCATGACCATGATGTGCGTGACCCACGAAATGGGCTTCGCCCGCAAAGTGGCCGACCGGGTGATCTTCATGGATGCCGGCAAGATCATCGAAGACTGCAAGAAAGAAGAGTTCTTCGGCGACATCAGCCAACGCTCCGAACGCGCGCAGCATTTCCTCGAGAAAATCCTGCAGCACTAAAAACCTGCCGGACTCCCCGACAGCAACTGTCGGGGAATCCGGGTGGTTGACCCAAGGCATCTGTGATGAAATGCGACCCCAATCTCTATCGCGCAACCACGCCATCACTTGCCGTGAAACCCCGTCTGATCCGCCATTTGTTCCTGCCGCCACTGGTCATCATCCTGATGGTCGGGTTGGGTTACGCCGGCTTCTGGATCAGTGAACACTTCGGCATTCGCAGCCTCAGCGAAAACGGCCAGCGTCAGCTCGAACTGAACGCCCGTGCCGTCGAAAGCGAAATCAGCAAATACACCTACCTGCCCAGCCTGCTGGAACTCGAATCGAGCGTTTCGCAGTTGCTGGACGACCCGACCCCGGAACACCGGCAAACGGTCAACGATTACCTGGAAGGCCTGAACCGGCGCAGCCGCAGTCGGGCCATCTACGTCATGGACACCACCGGCCGCGTCATGGCCACCAGCAACTGGCGCGATGTCGACAGCTACCTCGGCGAAGACCTGTCGTTTCGCGCCTATTTTCAGCACGCCATCCGCGGCCAGCCCGGACGTTTCTACGGGATCGGCAGCACCAACGGCGAACCCGGCTATTACCTGGCCCACGGCCTGGAAGAACACGGCAAGATCATCGGCGTCGCGGTGGTCAAAGTGCGCCTGGAAGCCATGGAAGAACGCTGGCAACGGGCGCGCCTGGAAGCCTTCGTCAGTGACGAGAACGGCATCATCATTCTCTCCAGCGATCCGGCCCGCCGCCTGAAATCCGTGGTGCCATTGAGCGACGAGACCAAGGAAAAACTCGCCCGCAGCCTCCAGTACTACTGGTTCCCGCTCAACGAACTGCAACCGCTGGCCCGGGAAACCCTGGCCGAAGGCGTGGAAAAACTGACCTTCCCGGCCAACAGCGAAGTCGATGCCGACGAGGAGAACATCAGTTACCTGGCGCAAACCCGGCCGCTGAGCGACACACCGTGGAATTTCACCCTGCTCACACCGTTGCAGGACCTGCGGCGCGAAGCGATCAATCAGGGGATTCTGGTGGCGGTCGCCTTTGCCCTCGTGGCGTTCCTGCTGATTGCCTGGAACGAGCGTCGCAAGGTCATCGCCACCCGCCTCGCCGCCCGGGAAGCCCTGCAGGAAGCCAACAATCAGCTGGAGCGTCGGATTACCGAACGCACCGCCGACCTGCGCGCCAGCAATGACCGGCTCAAGAGTCAGATCCGCGAACGCCGTCAGGCCGAAGAAACCTTGCGCCGTGCCCAGGACGAACTGGTGCAGGCCGGTAAACTCGCGGCCATCGGCCAGATGTCCACCAGCATCGCCCACGAACTGAACCAGCCACTGGCAGCGATGCGCACCTTGTCCGGCAATACGATTCGCTTCCTGGAACGTGGTCAGCTCGACGTCGCCAGCACCAACCTGAAAACCATCAATGACCTGATCGACCGCATGGGTCGGATCACCGCCAGCCTGCGCTCGTTCGCCCGGCGCGGCGACGACAAGGGTCGCGCCAGCCTCGGCAAAGCCGTGGACGCCGCGCTGCAAGTACTCGGTGCCCGTGTCGAAAAAGCCGCCCTGCAAGTGCATCGTCAGTTCATTGATGAGCAAGTGCAGATCGACCAGACACGGCTGGAGCAGATTCTGGTCAACCTGATCGGCAACGCCCTCGACGCCATGCAGGCACAACCGCTGCCGGAGCTGTGGCTGGAAGGCGAAGAATTCGACGGCAAATATCGCCTGCGGGTACGCGACAACGGCCACGGCATCGACGCCGAAGCGCGCAAACATCTGTTCGAGCCGTTCTTCACCACCAAACCCGGCGAACAGGGCCTGGGCCTCGGCCTGACCCTCTCCGCCAGCCTGGCCGCCGCCACCGGCGGACACCTGGGTGTCGAACACCCGGCCAGCGGTGGTACCACCTTCGTCCTCAGTTTACCGTTGGTAAGCCCTACTCCTGCCGAGCCAATATGAACAACGACCTTAGTGTGCTGATCGTCGAAGACGATCCCCATGTGCTGCTCGGCTGCCAGCAGGCCCTGACCCTGGAAGACATTCCCTGCATCGGCGTCGGCAGTGCCGAAGAAGCGCTGGAGCGGGTCGGCGACAATTTCGCCGGCATCGT
Source organism: Pseudomonas sp. GW822-FHT03F08 (assembly GCF_058801265.1). Classification (NCBI taxonomy): domain Bacteria; kingdom Pseudomonadati; phylum Pseudomonadota; class Gammaproteobacteria; order Pseudomonadales; family Pseudomonadaceae; genus Pseudomonas; species Pseudomonas sp. GW822-FHT03F08. Next base: position 397,208 of record NZ_JBXANC010000006.1, read on the forward strand.
CATCAGTGACATTCGCCTGCCCGGCATCGATGGCCTGGAACTGTTGACCCGTCTCAAGCAACGCGACCGCAGCCTGCCGGTGGTGCTGATCACCGGTCACGGCGACATCTCCATGGCGGTCGGCGCGATGCAGAAAGGCGCCTACGACTTCATGGAAAAACCGTTCTCCCCGGAACGGCTGGTGGACGTCGCCCGGCGTGCGCTGGAGCAACGCAGCCTGGCCCGCGAAGTCACATCCCTGCGTCGGCAACTGGCCGAGCGCGACTCCCTTGAAGGACGGATCATCGGTCGCTCGCCTGCGATGCAGAACCTGCGCGAACTGATCGCCAATGTCGCCGACACCTCGGCCAACGTGTTGATCGAAGGCGAAACCGGTACTGGCAAGGAACTGGTCGCCCGTTGCCTGCACGACTTCAGTCGCCGCCACACCAAACAATTCGTCGCGCTGAACTGCGGCGGCCTGCCGGAAAACCTGTTCGAAAGCGAAATCTTCGGCCACGAGGCCAACGCCTTCACCGGCGCCGGCAAGCGGCGGATCGGCAAGATCGAACACGCCGACGGCGGCACGCTGTTCCTCGATGAAGTGGAAAGCATGCCGCTGCCACTGCAGATCAAATTGCTGCGGGTGTTGCAGGAACGCACCCTCGAACGCCTCGGTTCGAACCAGAGCGTGGCGGTGGATTGCCGGGTGATCGCGGCGACCAAGTCCGACCTCGACGAATCGAGCAAGGCCGGGGAATTCCGCAGCGACTTGTACTACCGCCTCAACGTGGTGACGCTGGAACTGCCGCCCCTGCGCGAGCGTCGCGAAGACATCCTGCAACTGTTCGAATACTTCACCCAGCAATCGGCCCTGCGCTTCGACCGCGCGCTGCCGGAGCTGGACAACCAGACCCTGTCCAGCCTGATGAGCCACGACTGGCCGGGCAACGTGCGTGAATTGCGCAACGTCGCCGAACGCTTCGCCCTCGGTTTGCCAGCGTTCAAGAAGTCCGGTGCCGGCAGTGGCGGCCAGGGCCTGGCGTTCGCCGAAGCGGTCGAAGCCTTCGAACGCAACCTGCTCAGCGACGCCCTGCAACGCAGCGGCGGCAACCTGACCCAGGCCAGCCTGGAACTGGGCATGGCCAAGACCACGCTGTTCGACAAAGTGAAAAAATACGGCCTGAGCCATTAAGCGAGAACGATGTGGATCTGATTTTCAAGGCAATGATCGGTGCGGCGGTGGTGGTGATCCTCGCCATGCTGGCCAAGACCAAAAACTACTACATCGCCGGCCTGGTGCCGCTGTTTCCGACCTTCGCCCTGATCGCCCATTACATCGTCGGCAAGGGACGCTCGGTCGACGACCTGAAGACCACTATCGTGTTCGGCATGTGGTCGATCATTCCGTACTTCGTGTACCTGGCGACGCTGTACGTGATGGTTGACCGGATGCGTCTGGAAGCTTCACTGGCCGTGGCGGCTGTCGCGTGGCTGATGGCGGCGACGGTACTGGTCAGCGTCTGGGTACGTCTGCACGCCTGACAGCTGCCGTGTGGCAGAGGGTCTGGCCCGTCCCTTGCATTTACCCCCGAAAGCCCGCCCGGCCGGCGCTCATGTTCGATGAGGCCGGTGTCTGGGAGGGTCTGCCAAGGGTGAATTGCGACCTTGAACATTTTAGATCTCGACCACAGCCTGACCGGTCAGGCGTCCATCGCGCGGCTGCTCGACAGCGGCCGCGCCCAACGCCTGGACCTGCTCGACCTCGGCCCGAAACTGCGGCTCTGGTCCAGCGAACGGACCTTTCGCCGCTTTACCGAACGCCTGCGTGAGCGGCCCCGGCACAGCGGCCCTGCACCGGAAATCTTCTTCGTCGGCTCCGGCGACTATCACCATCTGACGCCGGCCTTCCTGACTGACCTGCCCGAGCCGGTAAGCCTGATCCACTTCGACAATCATCCCGACTGGGTTCACTTTGCCCCCCGTCGCCACTGCGGCTCGTGGGTCAATCAGGCGCTGAAACTGCCGAACATCGAACGCATCGTCACCCTCGGGCCGTGCAGCGACGATCTGCAAAATCCGCAGATCAAGGGCGGCAATCTCGGTGCCCTGAAACGCGGTGTGTTGCAGCTGTTCCCGTGGCAGCACCCGCCGTCGAAAGTCTGGGGCCGGGTCGGCGATGGCGCCGGTCATCAGCAACAGGAGAACCTGCTGCACTGGCACAACCTGGCCGATCAGGACTGGACAGCGTTTCTCGACCGGATGATCGCCAGCCTGCCCACCCAGGCGGTTTGGATCACCATCGACAAGGACGTGCTGGCCAGCGAAGACGCCGCGACCAATTGGGATCAGGGCCAGATGCGCCTGAGCCACTTGCTCCAGGCGATCCGCAGCCTGGCCGCCAGCAAGCGCATCCTCGGTATCGACATCTGTGGCGAGTTCGCCCGCCCGGCCTTCAGCAACGCGTTCAAACGCTGGGAAGCCAAGTCCGACCAGCCGCCGGCCGAGCGCTGGAGCGAAACCGATCTGCTGCGCAACTCGGCGACCAATCAAGCGTTGATCGAGTTGTTCGAGGAGCTGTTCCCATGACCTTGACCGTGATTTTGCTGGTGGCGTTTTCCATCGTGCTCGACGTGATCGGCCAGCTCTGTTTCAAACTCGGCCTGGACCGTTTGCCTGAGCTTGAGGGCGGTTTTCGGCTGGGCGCGTTCTGGGGCCAGGTGTTCAACGCACCGCTGCTGTGGTGCGGGATCGGCGCCTACGTGATCGAGTTTTTCGTCTGGCTCGAAGCGCTGTCCCGGGCGCCGCTGAGCCTGTTGTTTCCCGCCGCCGCGCTGGCGTATTGCGGCGTGGTGCTGGCCGGCAAGCTGTTCCTTGGCGAGACCGTCAGCCGCCGTCGCTGGATGGGCACACTGGTGATTACGGCGGGCGTGATGCTCGTGTGTGTCGGCCATGCCTGATTCTCAACTGATACTCAAAAGGAATGGCTCGATGGATTGGCTTCACGGCCGCCTCGGCACCGTGGTGCTCTGGGCGTTGCTGATTATTCTGGAAAGTGGCGGGCAGATCGCAACCAAGGTCGGCGGCGATCAACTGGGGCAAATGGACTTCACCCTGCAATGGCTGCTCAACGTCGCTCAGGCACCCGGTGTGCTGCTGGCGATTGCCTGTTACATCGGTGCGTTCTTTGTCTGGATGCTGATTCTGCGACGCAGCAGCCTGTCCCTGGCGTTTCCACTCAGTTCGCTGGTGTTCGTCGGTGTACTGCTGGGGTCGTGGCTGGGGCTGGGAGAACAGATCAGCGTGCTGCACTGGGTGGGTGTGGCCGTGATCATGGGCGGCATTGCGCTGCTGGCCGAGGGCGAGGAAAACTGAGGAAATCGACGGTGGGAGCCTGCTGGCTCCCACGTTGTGTACGGTTCAATCCTTGCGATGCGCCACCAGAAACCCGAGGCCATGGGCCACCGGAATATCCTTCACCCCCGCCTCCCGCTGCTGCTCGCCAATCTCCCGGTGAAAGGCCTTGACCCGGGTCCAGTGCATTTTCGGCCGGTAGTGGTGTTCGGCGTGGTAGCCGTTGTTCATCCACAACAGGTTGTAGAGCGGGCTGTAGGCGCTGACGCCCCAGGCAATCGGCGAATCCGGGTTGCCGCCAAAATGCTCGTAGTAGCCGTTGAGCGATGACAGCGCCTGACCCAGATACCAGAACGGCAACAACACCAGCACCGCCCGCCAGTCATACGCAGCCAGCCCCAGATAAAACGCCACTGTCACGCCGATTTCCACTTTGACCCAGCGCGCATCGTCGGGACGCTTGCGACGCATCTCGTCGTAGATCGGCTTGGGGTCGTCGCGAAAGAAACTCAAAAAAGTGTAGGCCCAGGGATTCTCGGGCTGGCCGTCCTTGCCCCGCTGGTAGATCGACAGCGGATCGATGGTCTTGCCATCCGCCCCCGGCCGGTCCGAATTGCCCCGGTGATGGCGGTTGTGGATGTCGCGGTAGAGGGTCTGGGAGAAACCGATGGTCACCGACAGCAGCAGGTCAAAGGCTCGGTTGAGCCACGCCGGCGTGAAGTAGGCGTTGTGGATCTGGTTGTGGGAAATGCTGTTGATGCTCCACGACAGGCTCACCGCATAGCCCAGCGCCAAAGGCAGCAACGCCCACCAGGACAGCGCATGAAAGGCTGTGACCAGCCACACGACAAAAGCGAAATGGGCCAGGCCGAGGGCGATGGGAATCAGGTCCCACAGCGAGTGAGCCAGCAGACGATAAACAGGGCGAGCCATGAAGAACATCCTGAAACAATGGGTTCGACACGGCTGTCTGCAAAGGCCAGACCAGTTCCCGCCTGGCTCACTTGAATTTATAGGCGATCGCCATCTGCACCTCGCCCTGATTGGTATCGCCGACGCTTTTGACAATGCTGCTGTCGGCCGCCGAGTTCGTCAGGTGAATCCAGCTGGCGCTGGCCACCAGCGACCACTGCGGCGCGATAGGGAACTCGAAACTCTGGGTCAGCGCAATATTCTGCAAGCCGCCGCCGGCGTTGTACGCACGGATGCCGGAGGCCAGGGCTTCCTTGTCGCTGACGCCGAAGAACGTGTTGTTCTGCCGGGCATTGGCGAAATGCGCGGTCAGATTGCTGCTGCCGATCACGCCGCCGCCCAGTGGATAGCCGATCTCGCCACCGACCCGACCGAGCACGCCGCCCTGCCCGCCGCCACCGCCGATGGCCTGGCCAACGGACGCGAACACCCGCCAGAAGTCGGCCGGGGCGTACTGCACGAAACCACCGGCCTCGGCCATGTCGGGCACATCGCGCAACCCACGCAATTCGCCGTTGGAGGTACGGCCCGGCAGGTAATTCACATACGGACCGGCGCTGAAACCGTTGGCCTTCAAGGCGCTCCAGGTCAGGCCATCGTCGGTGCTGAGGCTGACATCGCCCCAGTCCAGATCGAGATACGGTATCGGTCGGGTTTCATAACGGCTGCCGCTGGGATCATGAGGCTGATAACCCAGGCCCACGCCCGCCTCCCCGGTAATCCCCTGCGCCATTGCGCCTGCTGAAAAAGCGCTCAGCGCCGCCAGTAAAAGCAGTGTCTTCCTCTTCATGAGGCCATTCCTTTAATTGAACATGCGCGCATCAATCCCCGGATGCCGCCCACCGCGCAAGCACTCATGTTGTTTGTAGCAAGCTACAAAAATTGTAGCTTCGAATCGCCAAAGCACCTCATCAGCCCCGCCAACAAGGGGGCCGAAGCACTTGGCACAGTCCCTGCTCTACCCCTCGGCAAGCGCACACAACGCGCTCTGACCAATAGGTAATGCAGATGATTGACTGGCATATCGTGTGTGATTTCGACGGGACCATCACCCGCACCGACGTGATCGACAGCATTCTCGAACGCTTCGCCGACCCGAGTTGGGAAGTGATCGAAAACCAGTGGCTGGCCGGTGAAATCGGTTCCCGTGAATGCCTCAGCCGCCAGCTCTCGCTGGTCAAGGCCACGCCCGGCCAATTGCTGGAATTCTTCGACAGCATCGAGATCGATCCGGACTTCCCCGACTTCGTCGACCACGCCATCGGCCTGGGCGCATCGTTCGAAGTGGTCAGCGACGGCATCGAACAAGGCATCGCGCGGATTCTTTCGCGCAACTACGTGACCCTGCTGCCGATCCTCGCCAACCGCCTGCGACAGCTGGATCACGAAAGCTGGCGCATCGACTTTCCGTATTCCAGCGATGCCTGCCGCGCGGCCTCCGGCAACTGCAAATGCAAATCCACGCCCGGCAACAAACGGGTGCTGGTGATCGGTGACGGCCAGTCCGACATGTGCGTGTCGTCCACCGCCGACTTCGTCTTCGCCAAGGGTCGCCTCGCCGAATACTGCGAACGCAACGCGATCCCTTACGCCCGCTTCGACAGCTTCGCTGAACTGCCGGCGCTGCTGGCCCTGCTGCCAAAGGCCAGCGCCGCCAACGCCACCTCTTTCAATGCCGAAGCTTTCAACTCGGAAACTTTCAATACAGAAACACAGGAACTCTTCCACCATGTCTGATATTCGAATTGCTACTGCGGAAGACCAGATTCTTCTGGAAAAAGAAGCCAAGTACTGCTCCTACGGCGACACCGTTCACTACATCGAACCGCCGCGTATTTTCAGCCGCTGCGAAGGCTCCTACGTCTGGGACACCGAAGACCAGGCCTACCTCGACCTGCAAATGTGGTACTCGGCGGTCAACTTCGGTTACGCCAACCCGCGCCTGAACAACGCGCTGAAACAGCAAATCGACACCCTGCCGCAGATCGCCAGCCAATACCTGCACAAAGGCAAGATCGAGCTTTCGGAAATGATCGCCGTGGACGCCAAGAAGAAGTTCGGCCTCGACGGTCGCGTGCACTTCAACGTCGGCGGTTCGCAGTCCATCGAGGACTCGCTGAAAGTCGTGCGTAACGCCAGCAACGGCAAAAGCCTGATGTTCGCCTTCGAGGGCGGTTACCACGGTCGTACCCTCGGCGCCTCGTCGATCACCTCCAGCTACCGCTATCGCCGCCGCTACGGCCACTTCGGCGAACGCGCCAACTTCATCCCGTTCCCGTACCACTTCCGCGGCCCGAAAGGCATGACCAAGGAAGAGTACGGCAGCCACTGCGTGCAGCAGTTCGCCCGTCTGTTCGAAACTGAATACAACGGCGTCTGGGACCCGAAAGTCGGCCAGAGCGAATACGCAGCGTTCTACGTCGAGCCGATCCAGGGCACCGGCGGCTACGTGATTCCACCGATGAACTTCTACAGCGAACTCAAGCATGTGCTGGACCAGCACGGCATCCTGATGGTGGTCGACGAAATCCAGATGGGCTTCTATCGCACCGGCAAGCTGTGGTCGATCGAACACTTCGACGTCAAACCGGACGTGATCGTCTTCGGCAAGGCACTGACCAACGGCCTCAACCCGCTGGGCGGCATCTGGGCCAAGGAAGAACTGATCAACCCGAAAGTCTTCCCGCCAGGCTCGACCCACTCCACCTTCGCCTCCAACCCGCTGGGCACCGCCGTGGGCCTGGAAATGTTCAAGATGACCAGCGAAGTCGACTACGGCGCGATGGTCATGGCCAAGGGCAAATACTTCCTCGAAGGCCTGCAGGACCTGCAGAAACGCTACCCGATCATCGGCGACGTCGATGGCCTGGGCCTGGCCCTGCGCTGCGAAATCTGCGGCCCGGACGGTTTCACCCCGGACAAGGCCACCCTGGACTTCATGGTCGAAGAAGGCATGAAAGGCGACATCGAGATCGACGGCCGCAAACTGGGCCTGATCCTCGACGTGGGCGGCTACTACAAGAACGTGATCACCCTCGCGCCATCGCTGGAAATCAGCTACCCGGAAATCGACCTGGGCATCGCCCTGCTCGACCGTCTGCTGGCCCGGGCGATGAAACGATGAACGCTGCCGGGATCGATCTGGGCGAAGGCGACGCCGGTTTCGTTCTCGGCACAGGGGAGGTCGCGGTGTTGTTGATCCACGGCCTCACCGGCACCCCGACGGAGTTGCGTCGGGTCGCCGTGGGACTGGCCAAGGCCGGTTGCACGGTGTACGTGCCGACCCTCGCCGGGCACTGCGGCGGCAATGCCGATTTGCAGGCCACCGGCTGGCGCGACTGGTACGAAGGCGTGCGCAAGACTTTCGTCGGCATCCGTCGCCAGCACAGCAAAGTGTTTGTCGGCGGCCTGTCGATGGGTGCGGTGATGTCGATGTACGTGGCGTCCGAGCATCCGGGTCAGGTGGCCGGGTTGCTGATGTATTCCACGACCCTGAAATACGACGGCTGGAGCATCCACAAACTGGCGTTCCTGACGCCGTTGCTGATGAAAATCCCGTTCGGCGTGCACATCTGCAAGTTCGAGGAGAAACCACCCTACGGCATCAAGAATGAACGCCTGCGGGCCATCGTCGAACGGCAGATGAAGGAAGGCCACAGCAGTGAGGCCGGCCTGCTGACCATGGAGGGCGTGACCGTGCGCGAACTGCATCGGATGAACGCCGTGGTGCGCAAACGCATGCCTTCCATCACGGTGCCGGCCCTGGTGCTGCACTCCATCGAGGACGACATCACCAGCCGCTGGAACGCCGACTACGTGGAACGCAAGCTCGGTGGCGAAGTGGTGAAGATCCTGCTGGACGACTGCTATCACATGATCACGGTCGACCTGCAGTACCGACGCGTCGTGGAACTGAGTGTGCAATTCGTCCAAAACCACCGCACCGACCTGCCGCTCACCGCGCCCTCCCTGCCGGCCGAGGAATACCGGCAGCGGGCGTGAGTCGACTGCAAAACGATATGCCTTGCCGGTTAAGGAAACGACGTGATCACGGCCCAAGCCTTTTCAACCATCGAAGCGATTGATCGCGACGCATGGAATGCCTGCTTTCCCGAGGAGCTCGAAGACTGGGCCTATTATCGCGCCGTCGAACAGGCCGGCATCGACGGCTTCCAGTGGCGCTACCTGGCGCTGTTTGAAGACAACCACCTGATTGCGGCGGTCGTGGCCTTCACGACCGCCTATTCGCTCGACACCACCCTGCAGGGCACCGGCAAACGCTTGAGCCAATGGCTGCGCAATTGCTGGCCGGGGCTGTTCGACATCCGCCTGTACGCCCTCGGTTCGCCGGTGGCGGAGCAGTGCCACGTCGGCACCCTCCCGTCTATTGATCAGACCCGCTGGCCTGACCTGTTCGCGCGCCTGCTGAAACTGGCTCGCGAGGACGCGGACCAGGCCGGAATCGGCCTGCTGGCGGTCAAGGATGCTTCCCACCGCAATCCGCAATGGCTCCAGGCCTGTCGCGAGGCCGGGTTGCAGAGCATGCCGGGGTTGCCCGGTGCCGAGCTGCCGATCACCTTCGCATCGGTCGACGCCTACCTCGGCACCCTGGGCAAATCCACCCGCAAGGACTTGCGCCGGACCCTGCGTGGTTCGGGCCCGCGCATCGAATGGCGGCGCTCGGTCGACGACCTGCTGCCGACCATGATGCGTCTGTACGAAGCGACCCTGGCCCGCAGCGACCTGACGTTCGAGTGCCTGCCGGCTGCGTACTTTCGCCAGGTGCTGGAACACCTCGACGAGCGTGCCGCCTGCGTTTTGTACTGGGTCGGCGATGAGCTGGTAGCGTTCAACCTGGTGCTGCTGGACGAACAACGGCTGGTCGACAAGTTCTTTGCCCACGATCTGGCCCGGACCCGCGAGCACAAACTGTACATGCGCAGCTGGCTGGCCAATGTCGGCTACTGTATTGAACACCGCATCCCGATCTACGCGTGCGGCCAGGCCGGTTATGCCAGTAAGCTGCGCCTGGGTTGCTCGTTCGTCGGCAACACCGTGTTTTTCCGCCACCGCCATCCCGTGCTCAATCAACTGCTGCGGCTGGTGAAGTTATTCATCCGCCCGGATCGTACCGACCCGGCCATGGCGACTGCGATAAGCGAACAACAATAAGCGAGCATGATGATCAACGACCGACGCGCCACCGCCCGACCCTTCGCCCTCTCCGGCTGGAGCCTGCAACGCAAACTGGTGCTGGCGTTCTGGCTGGTCAGCGTGATCCCGACCATGATCGCCGCGGAACTGGCGGCCACCACCCTGTCGCAGATTTTCGACAGCAACGTGCGGATCTGGCTGCAGGAATCGACCAAGATCGTCGAGGACGAGATTCGCGAGATCGTGCGCGACAACGCCCGCGTCGCACAGTTGTTCCTGCGCTACACCCGCCCGCCCACGGACCGGCAGTCGTCCAGACGCGACAAGCTCACCGCTGACATCGCTGACTCCATGGGCATCGACGTGGTCGCCCTGGTGCGCAACAGCGATCACAAAGTGGTATTCAGCACTGCCGCCGATGACATCGTGCGGCAAATCAGCACCGCGCCCAAAGCCGTGCTGCAGACTCTGCAGGTCGGCGGCGTGGCGACCGGCGCCGTGGTTTCAACCTTCGAAAGCGATCAGGACGGCACCGACTACAAACTGATTGTCGTGACCTACCTCGATAACAGTTTCCTCACCAGCGTCGCCGACGTGCACTCTCTGGATCTGCGCCTGTACCTGGCCAAGGGCGCCGACTTCTCGGAAATCTTTTCCACTCAGCGTTTTGAAGATCACCCGGCGATCGTGCCTGCAAAAATCGAGGACCAACTGCGCAGCACCAAGTTGCCGATCGAGCAGTCGACCAACCGCTACAGCGGCATCTACCGACCGATTCTCAACGAAAACGGTGAACTGCAAGGCGTGGTCTTCAGCGGTCTGCTGCGCCACACGACACTGGTCGGGCTGGTGAACCAGAGCAACCTGTTCATCCTGATCTTTATCCTCAGCTCGGCGGCTTCGCTCGCGGTGGGCTGGCTGGTATCCCAGCGCCTGACCATGCCGCTGCGCGGTCTGGCCAAAGGCGTGCAAGCGGTGATCGCCGGCGACTACCGTCAGCGCCTGCCCGTCACCGGCGGCGATGAACTGGCGGAACTGAGCAGCACCTTCAACCACATGAGCGAACGCCTCGGCGAGTTGCAGCACCTGGAATCGCAACTGCGACGCCGCGACCGCTTGCATGCGCTGGGTGAGGTCGCGATGGGCCTGGCCCATGAAATCCGCAACCCGCTGGGCATCATCAAGACCGCCACGCAACTGCTGCACCGGCGCGCCGACCTGCCGGAGACCGACAAGCGTCATCTGGAATACGTGGTCAGCGAAGTCAGCCGCATCAACGACCTGATCACCGAATTTCTCGACTTCGCCAAGCCCAGCGCGCCGCTACGCTCGACCCAACTGGCGCGGCCGCTGGTGGATGAGCTAGTGGGCTTCTGCGCCCCGGAACTGGCCAGCCACAATATCGATGTGCGGATCGACGACCGCGCTCCCGCCGCCACCCTGTATGCCGATGCGCGGCAACTCAAGCAGGCCGGCCTGAACCTGATCGTCAACGCCATCGACGCCATGCCCGACGGCGGTCGCCTGACCCTGGGCATCCACAGCGATAAGCACAATACGGTCATCAGCGTCAGCGACACGGGCCAGGGTATCGAAGCGGACATGCTCGAGCGGATCTTCACGCCGTTCGTCACCACCAAGGCGTCCGGCACCGGGCTCGGCCTGGCCAAGGTGTTCTCGATCATGGAAAGCCATGACGGGCGCATCGAATGCGTCAGCGAAAAAGATGCCGGGGCCACGTTCAGCCTGTACATTCCGGCCAACGGTGAAGATTTCGACGAGGACAGCGATGACGCATAACGTACTGGTGGTCGACGACGAGCCCAAGCTCTGCGACCTGCTGGCATCGGCCTTGAGTCAGAACGACATTGTGGTGTTCACCGCCGGCAACGGCCTGCACGCGCTCAAGGTGCTGGAAGCCGAAGACATCGATCTGGTGATCAGCGACTGGCGCATGCCCGGCATGGACGGCCCGCAACTGCTGGCGGAAATCAAAAACCGTTTCCCGCAGTTGCCGGTGATCGTCATGACCGCCTACAGCACGGTGAAAAACGCCGTGCAGTCGATGCGCAACGGCGCCTTCGACTACATCGCCAAACCTTTCGACATCGATGAACTGGACATCACCGTCAGCAAGGCCCTGCAATTTCGCGACATCCTCAAAGACAACCAGCGCATGCGCGCCGAGCTCGACGAACACCAGCAGATCGACAGCCTGGTCGGCGACAGCCCGAGCTTTCGTCGGGTACTGAGCGCGATCGACTCGGTGCGCGAAAGCAACGCCACCATCCTGCTGACCGGCGAAAGCGGCACCGGCAAGGAAATGGTCGCCCGGGCCATCCACAAGCACGGCAACCGCGCCGACAAGCCGTTTGTCGCAGTCAACTGCGCGGCAATCCCGGAAGGGCTGCTGGAGAGTGAAATGTTCGGCCACCGCAAAGGCGCGTTCACCGGTGCGGTGGCGGACCGGGTCGGGCGTTTCCAGCAGGCGGACAAGGGCACGCTGTTTCTCGACGAAATCGGCGAAATGCCGCTGGCGCTGCAAGCGAAAATCCTGCGCGCCTTGCAAGAACGCATCATCGAACCGGTGGGCGATCCGCGCGAGCGCAAGGTCGATGTGCGGGTCATCGCCGCGACCAACAAGAACCTGCTGGATGCGGTGGCCAACAAGGAGTTTCGCGAAGACCTGTATTACCGCCTCAACGTGTTCCCGATTCCGTTGCCGGCCCTGCGTGAGCGGGTCGAAGACATCGCGCCGCTGGCCCGGCATTTCGCTCACACCCTGGGCGCCGCGGCGGGCAAGCGCTTTAGCGGTTTCAGTGCCGAAGCGTTGCAGGCAATGGCCCGCTACTCGTGGCCGGGCAATATTCGTGAACTGCAGAACTGCGTCGAACGCGCGACCATCGTGGCGTCCGGCGCAGAGATTGAAGAGCAGGACTTGCCGGCCTATCTGTTTGCCTCACAGCCGACCGAGCCCGGCGCCCTGGTCGCTGAAGGCAGCGTGCCGGCCGACCTGGAAGCGGCACTGGCCGAGGTGGAAAAAGCCTACATCCTCGCCGCGCTGGCGCAGAGCAACGGCGTGCAGGCTGCGGCAGCGCAGTTGATCGGGATTTCCGAGCGCAGTTTCTGGTATCGACTGAAAAAACTGGGGATTCACGTGGACAAGATCGTCCGCTAGCCACGGTTCCCGGACAGTGCCCGGGAACCCTCGCAGCATCAGTTCACCGTGCCGCCCTTCGCCTCGCTCATGATCTGCCGGATCGCCCCGACAAAGGTCTCGACCGGCTGCCCGCCACTGACCGCGTATTGCCCGTTGAACACCACGGTCGGCACCGAGCTTACGCCGCGCGACAGCCACAATTGCTCTTCTTTGCGCACGTCGCTGGCGAATTCGTCGGATGCCAGAATCGCCTCGGCACGCTGTCGGTCGAGGCCGACGCTTTCGACAATCTGCGCCAGTTGCGAGTGATCGGACGGGTTGCCGCCATCAGTGAAATACGCCTTGAACAGCGCCTCTTTCAATGGCAACTGCAAACCCTCCTCCCCGGCCCAGTGCAGCAATCGATGAGCATCGAAGGTGTTGTAGATACGGCTGTTCGAATCGGTGCGAAAACTGAAACCGACATCGGCCCCACGGGAGCGGATCACTTCACGATTCTTCTGTGACTGCTCTGGCGTCGATCCGTATTTTTCATGGATATGTTCGCCGATGTTCTGCCCTTCCGGTCCCATCTTCGGGTTCAGCTCGAACGGCTGGAAACGGATCTCGGCCTGCACCTCGTTGCGCAGAATCTCCAGCGCCCGCAGCAGACCGTACAGACCGACGACGCACCACGGGCAGGACACGTCGCTGACAAAATCGATTTTAAGGGCAGAACTCATGACTCACCTCGCGCGTTCAATCGTGGCCAAAGACCTGCACGATACACCCGCTAGAGCAGATTGCGCTCGGTCACCGGTTCGATCTGCGCCCAGTGCGAAGTGTCTTCACGGTGTTGCTGCAAATACGGCAACACCGCCGCCAGCAACGGCGCCTTGAACGCCTCCTGGAAACGATGGGCCAGACCTGGAATCAGCTTCAACTGGCTGCCGCGAATGTGCGCCGCCAGATGCACGCCATGCATCACCGGCAGCAATGGGTCGGCCGTGCCGTGCACCACCAGCGTCGGCACCCGCAATTGATTGAGCAATGCCACGCGGCTCGGCTCGGCAAGGATCGCCATGATCTGACGCTTCACGCCTTCGGGGTTGAACGCCCGGTCATAGGACACCGCCGCCTGATGCAACAGCATCTGACGATCATCGGTGACCGTCGGGCTGCCCAGTGCTGCCAGCAGATCGGCCTGTTGTTCCAGCGCCACTTCGCGATTGGGTGCGCCGCGTCGCGACAGCAACTGCACCAGCGCCGCGCTCGGTGCCGGCAGGCCTTCGGCACCGGAGCTGGTCATGATCAGCGTCAGGCTTTCGACCCGTTGCGGCGCCATGGCCGCCAGGTGCTGGGCGATCATCCCGCCCATGCTCGCGCCGAGCACGTGGAATTGCTCGACGTGCAACGCGTCCATCAGGCCCAGCGCATCCTCGGCCATGTCGGTCAGGCTGTAAGGCGCCGCCACCGGCAGACCGAGCTTGTAACGCAGCACTTCAAACGTCAGGTTGGCCTCGGCCGGCGCCTGGCGCCAGGTCGAAAGACCCACGTCACGATTGTCATAGCGAATCACCCGAAAACCCTGCTGACACAGGGCGATCACCACTTCGTCAGGCCAGTGAATCAACTGCCCGCCCAGCCCCATCACCAGCAACAACGCCGGATCCGACGCACGACCAATGCTCTGGTACGCCAGGCTCACCTGCTGCAGATCGACCCGTTCGGTCGGTACATTGACGTCGCAACGCGACGCCGCATAAGACGCCTGCCCGAAAAAAACCGCGGCCAACAACGCCGCGATTGCAAAAAATCCCTTGAACATGAAAAACACCGAAACGCAGAACCCCAGTAGAGCGCGAGTCTGATGAAGTTTGTTCAAGCGCGCTGCCACAGTTCGATGACAGTTTGATGAAGAGTGCCGAGCGGTCATTTCCAGGCGCGATAACTATGCAACACCACTGCCCCAGGCATTTCTTTTCAATGGTTCGTTATATGGAGTGGATCTCCCGCTCCCCGTCGCGAGCCACTTGAGCATGTCCGAACACATTTTTACCGATCACCCGATGCCTGCACCGCACGTCTGGCCTGCTTCGCTGCCTTTGCCGACAAACATCGACAGCGCGCTGTTACACAGCGCCATGGATCGCTGGCGCAGTGCCAGTCATGGTTTGCGTGACCTGTTTGACGGCGTACCGTCCATCCGCACTTCGCTGACTGACCTGCTGGAACGTGAGCTCGATCTGGGGGAGCGGGATTCAGGCCTTCTCTTTCCGGCGACTGATAAATACCCCGAGCAATTTGTCGGTTTCACGCCGCTGCTTGCCTTCATCTATCCAAAAGACCAACCGGAAACGACGCTCGCCCGCCCCTGTGCAGTAACCGGCCTCGACAGCAACCATGCGATGGCGTCCCTTACCCCCCTTCAATTGCTGGTCCGGATCACGGCGCTGGCCCCGGAAACTGAACTGAACCGGCGCTGGGAGTCGTACTGGAATGCCCGAGCGCCCGGGACGGCTTTTTCACGTCGTGAACAGGCCGGCCGGCTGTACCAGTCTCATCTGGAGGCAACCGCTCAGGTAGCGCTGGCGCAGCGCAGCCTGACCGCCGACCATTTAGAACCGTTATGGCTGCTCATGAATGCCTCGTCGTCCCCGCCACGCCTGGGTGATCAACCCGTGCATAGCGAAGGGTTGGAGCTGGTGCTCGGCAACGACTCCCGGGGCAAAATTCCCGGTACGTGGGTGATCAGCGTCGGAGACCGACAATCCGGGCGGCAACTCCTGTATTTGCCCCATCATCCGGTGCCCTTGCAGTCCTTCGACGGACGCAGCGATATGGAGGCCTGGTTGTCTGGCCTGGGACTCGTTCCGAACGGACTGCTCACAACCGGGCTGCGCTTTGAATACAGTGCCAGAGCCCTGCCATTGACCACAGGCATGACGGACGTGCTGGCCCAGATGCAACAGGCCCGGATCAATACCTTGCGTCAGGGCTCGGCCGGCAAGTCCGGACTGGCCGAGCATGGCGCTCAGGCTCTGGACCAGACAGACAGGCTGGAACGCCAACTGCGCATTGCGGGGTCGCCGGCCTCCCCTCCTGCTGTGCCGGAGTGGAGGCCGGCGACCCGGGATGAAGAGCAACCGTTGTTCGGTGCGCTGACCACCGATATTCCATGGCCAGTGCGCCAGGCTGCACTCGAGCGACAGCGCGACGCCCTGCAAATCTGGTCAACCGTTGCCAGAAATGAAGAGCGCCAGGCGTTCAAGGATCAGCTCCAGCGTCTGGAAGCTGCTGAACTGGCGGCCGATATGGCAGCTCAAGCCATGCTGTACCGCGAACGCGCACTGGATACGGTTACCCTCGATCGCGAATTCACCGCCCTGCACCAGGCGCACAAAAAAGGGCTGCTCGCCGAAGCCGGACTGCAGCACACACTCAAGCAACTGAGTGAAGAACAGTACGTGGCACTGATGTCTGTTCTGGACACCTCCGGCGACGCCGATGCCGACTGGTGCGCAGCCGAGATATCGCTATCGGCGCGCGACCGGCCCAACGCCTCCCGACAGACGCTCAACGGACCGCTGGTCATCACCCACGAGGCCGCCCTGTCGGATCCCGCTGCGCCTCATGCTCTGCTGTTGTATTGGCCGGGTACTGGTGGCGGATTGCAACGGTTCGACAATCGTCGTGAACTGGAGTGCGAGGTGTTCAAGGTACAGGAGCAAGACCCGTTGCTGATGTTGCAACTGAGCCGGATCACAGGCGATCCGTTGCAGCATGTCCTGAATCAGGTGTCCGTCGAGTTCGAAGAGCAGGCAGGCGCCCTACGCCGGAACGACAGTGAAACACCCCGGTCGGCGCTACGTGCCGAATATCTCGAAACCTTGCGCCGGCAGTTTGTCGCCAGACTGCAAGTGCCCGTCAGCGCCGCACGGCAACTGGCCTTGTCGCACCTTGGAGAACAAGACACCAGCGCTGCTCTGGCCTCCAGCCTGCCGGACTGGCTGAGCAATCTGTCCGGGATCGACCGTAGCGAACTCAGGTGGCTGGTCGAGGCATACATCAAAGCCATGCAACGTAGTCAGACCCTGATGGAAACGGCCCTGCCACCGCGCGACGAATTCACCCGAAAACATTTGCAAGCCCGCCTGCGCGAGGATTTTTCGCTCAAGGGAATTTTCGATGTGCAATTGGATCTGCCCGATTCAGTCGCGATGGAACACCATGCGTTCAACGCCCCTGGCGCGCCGGGCACCCCGAAGAAACTGGTATTGGTACCCAGCAAGACACGCAGCAAGATGTCCCTTGAAACCCTCGCCCAGAGCAATATCGACAACACACCGTCGATGAGCATGGAGCCCCTGGCGCTACGCCTGGGCTTCATGAAAGTCGACGTCACCGCATCAGACGAGACCGAGCGCCAAATCCTGGCCGCCGGTATTACCAAGGCTTACCTGACCAGAACACTGCCCGACCTGGACCTGCCCAAAGCTTACGAAACCCTGATCCACCAGGTATTCATGGGATCGAACGATGACACGCCGTTCGTCAACGAACATCGCCGCGAGTGCCTGCTGGAACCGTGGCGGTTGGTACTCAGACTGCAAGGCGAATGCGCCCGCTTGCAAAAACACATCAACGCGCAGGACCTGCAAATCCTCGACATCGCCATTGATGCCGATACCGCCCCTGCCTGGCGTGCGAATAACAGGCACATCGTCTTGCTGCCGGCCCTGCTGACTTCCGGCGGCAGGGACACACCAAACGAAGGCCCGGTGACGATCTCCGGCGTGAGCTTCATAGAGGAACAGGTCAGCGGGACAACATTGCTGTACCTGACCGACAGCCCCGATGGGCAATGTCTGCGTCGCTACGACAATCTGGAAACCGCGCGCAAGGCGCTCTTCAACCTGTGCATGCAGGAAAAATGGTCTGGTTACCTGGCCGGCCGGGCTGTGCAAGGCGACGTACGCGCCCACGAGCACCGTATAGGGCAAGCCGTGTTCAAGCGTTTCGATGCCCTGATCGGAGTGGGTGAACGCTGGCCGGCGACAACATCTTTGGCCGCGCACCTGCTCAATGCGCAAATGGGGCGACTGATCCAGGCCCATCGCAGCACTTCGCACTTCAATGCCGACCTGGCTGGTGAGCGTTACGCGTTGAGCGGCTCAAGAGTGTTTACCTACATCAAACTGGCGCTGAGTCTCGTGCCATTTGTCGGCACTGCCATTGGCCTGTACGACGCCTGGACCAGCGCCAATCAGGCCGTGTCTGCATTTCTGCGGGGTGCTGTGGGCGATGGACTGTCGGAAATCGAAGGGTTGCTGCTGGCGCTGATCGATGCGGCGATGGACATTCTGCCCACCGTAGGCGCAGGCACCGGGGCCGCAACAGTGACGCGTGGCCGGCAGTTGCGCAAATTGGCTGCCAGCCCTGCCACGTTTCACGTACCCGACAGGCGCAGCGCGCAACATCTGAGTGCGCGGTTTGCCGGCTACGAGTGCCAGCAGCCCATTTTCCTGAGCGGCATGGAACCGGCCAGCGCAGGTCTGTTTCGCAACGTCTACCGACATGCCGACGGCGATTTTGTTATCCGTCAGGGACGGATCTATCAGGTCGAACTGAGCAAGGACTCACGGGGCTGGCGCCTGGCCGGAAGTTCGCAGAAAACCTACAAGCAGCCAATCGCTCTGGATGAAGCGGGTAACTGGGACACCCATTTCGGGGTGTATGGAACGACATTCGACGGCGGTGGCGCAGGAGGCGGCAACGTATTCGGGCACCTCGCGGATGCGCTGGATCCTGTCTGGCCCATGAGCATTCGTCAACGTCTGCCACGCTGGTGGGGTGACCGGGTGTTTCGTCGCCATCACCAATTGACCCGGCAGACTGATGACCTCGCCCGGCAGATCGACGCCCGATTCGCCGAAAGCCACGCCGCCATCACCCGCTACAACGACGCCCCCCTCGATCAACGCCCGGCCTTGCGAGCGACCGCCGATGCGGCCTGCATCGGCGATATCGAAATAGCCAGCCGGCGTTACCGGTTACTGACCGATCTGTTGCCTCTGACCCATGGCAACAAACGACGCAAGGTCATCGAATGCATGAGCCTGGACGCCTGGAAAGTGACTGATCGGGTTCAACTGCGCGTTCATCACGTCAATCACCAGGTCAGCCCGCTGCTGGACCGGATTGACCCGCTGATCGAGCGTCTGATCGACCTGCCAGCAGAGCTGCTCGATGAACACATCTCCATTCACCGGGAGATTCGCAGATTGCGCCTGGAAACGATGCAAAAAACCGAGGAGATCGAAAGCCTGATGCGCGATCTCAACCAATGGTACGAACGCATCAGCCTGCCCCGGGACAAAGCGCATCTCCGTGCCGAAGTCGAGGGTTTGAACAAGCGCTTGAGCGAGAGCAACCTGCTCTATCTCAAGACCGGCAGCTTGCTGGAGATCGTCCAGCGCTACGACAACCTGAGCGAGCTGTCCTGGCACTTTCTGCAGAGTCAGGCACGAGAGTTGCGCGCCGGGATGGATCGTGCCCTCTACATCCAGTTCAGCCTGCCCGAGACCGGCGCGACCCGAGGCCAACGCAATCAGATCCTGCAGGACTGCCTCGATACGTATGCACAGTTTCGGCGAGCCATGACCGCGTGGACGGCCAGTTACTCCCAACATTTTTACATGGAAGACGTCCCTGCCCTGCTGGCCGGCATCGAGAAAATGGCCGACCGGGCCCGCAGAACCCTTGAACTGCCGACAGTGTCCGCACCCACCGGGCGCAGCAACAAAAAGATCTTCATCACCGAAGACGATCAATTACTGATCGGTGTCGAACACTGGGAGTCGACCACCCAGACACGCCGCTATCACTTGACCGGCAAGGGCGGTGTCGATGAGGTGTGGGAACAGGGCAGCAACGGCAAATACCGTCTCTTGAACACCCCTGCCCGATCGACTTCCCCCATCGAGCGAAATCTGGACGCGTTAGTCACCGAGGCGCGCACGCGACTGGATCGCTTGCCGACTTACGAGACCAAGGTGAACAACCATGCCCGGCAAGACATGCTCCCGGTCGACCTGGAACACATGATGGTCAGTGAAGCGGACGAACTGATTCGCCGCGCACAACGTATCGAGCAGATCGATGCGCAGCACCCGATCATCGCTACCCTGCGCGGCAAAGCGACCGAAGTCCGGATTCGCGGAAGACAAATGCGCACCCAGCAGTCACTGAACAGCAAGAACCCGACCGATGGCATGCTCGACGACCTGATCGGACAGCACGCCGTGGATATTCAAAAGGTTCAGCCACTGAAAAATCTCGGCAAACGCAAGGACGGTCGTATCGATTACCTGCAGGAATATGAAGTCCGCGACAGGACACAGGCACCACCACGACTGCTGTGGTATGCCCACTTCCATTATTCCAAGGCAACCCCCGGCTTTCGCGAATTCGAAAAGGCCCATTTGAAGCTGCCCGAACACCGGTCATTGACCCACGCCGACGATCCTTCCCTGCCTTATGCCGACATCGGCAAGCGCTCGTCGGTACTGATCCATTTCGAGAACCTGTGAAAACGAACGGGGGAGCGGTCAATGCGCTCCCCCGCTTTGTCAGGCCAACTGACTGCGCAACTGCCGTGCCGCCGCAACCATGTTCACCAATGCCGCTTCAGTCTCCGGCCAGGCACGAGTCTTCAACCCGCAATCGGGGTTGACCCACAAGCGCTGCGCCGGAATACGCTTCACGGCTTTGCTCATCAACTTGACCATTTCCGCCGTGTCCGGCACCCGTGGCGAGTGGATGTCGTAGACGCCCGGACCGATGTCGTTCGGGTAGTCGAACGCTTCGAAGGCTTCGAGCAGCTCCATGTCCGAGCGCGAGGTTTCGATGGTGATCACGTCGGCGTCCATGTCGGCGATGGCCTTGATCACGTCGTTGAATTCGCTGTAGCACATGTGGGTGTGAATCTGGGTTTCATCCTTCACGCCCGAGGCCGTCAGGCGGAACGCGTCCACGGCCCAGTCGAGGTATTCCTGCCATTGCTCACGGCGCAGCGGCAGGCCTTCACGGAACGCGGCTTCGTCGATCTGGACGATCTTGATCCCGGCGTTTTCCAGATCCACCACTTCGTCACGCAGGGCCAGCGCCAGTTGCTGTGCCTGGACTTTGCGCGACACGTCTTCGCGGGGGAACGACCACATCAGCATGGTCACCGGGCCGGTCAGCATGCCTTTCATGACCTTGTCGGTCAGGCTCTGGGCGTAGGTGATCCAGTCGACGGTCATGGCGTTCGGACGGGACAGATCACCATAAATCACCGCCGGTTTGACGCAACGGGAACCGTAGCTCTGGACCCAGCCGAACCGGGTGAACAGGTAACCATCGAGCTGCTCGGCGAAGTACTCGACCATGTCGTTGCGCTCGGCTTCACCGTGCACCAGCACATCCAGGCCCAGACGTTCCTGGACTTGCACCGCATGGCGGATTTCGCTGCGCATGGCATCGTGGTAATCGTTGGCCGACAGCTTGCCCTGCTTGAACGCCTGACGGGCCAGACGGATCGAGCCGGTCTGCGGGAACGAACCGATGGTGGTGGTCGGGAACGTCGGCAATTTCAGACGCGCCTGTTGTGCGGCGATGCGTTTGGCGAACGGCGAATGGCGCTGGCTGTCGCTGGCGCCGATCGCGTTGATCCGCGCCTGCACGTCGGCCTTGTGAATGCGTGGCGAGCGGGCGCGGCTTTCTTGGATGGCGCGGCTTTCGGCCAGTGCGCTTTGCACTTTCGGCGCTTGCGGATCGTTCAAGGCATCACGCAAAACCGAGATTTCGCTGCACTTCTGCACGGCGAATGCCAGCCAGCTTTTCAGTTCCGGATCGAGCTTGTCCTCACGCTCGACATCCACCGGGCTGTGCAACAGCGAGCAGGAACTGCTGACCCACAGGTTGTCGCCAAAACGCTCCTGGGCCGGTTGCAGTTGTGCCAGCGCCTGCTCCAGTTCGCAGCGCCAGACGTTGCGACCGTTGACCAGGCCCACCGAAAGAATCTTGTAAGTCGGCAGTCGATCCAGCACCTGACCCAGTTGATCCGGCGCACGTACAGCGTCGATGTGCAGGCCTTGTACCGGCAGGCCGACGGCGAGGCCGAGGTTGTCTTGCAGACCGCTGAAATAGGTCGCCACCAGTTTCTTCAGCGGCGAGTACTGAAGGATGTGATAGGCGCGTTCGAACGCACTTTTCCACGCCTGCGGCAGGTCGAGGGTCAGGATCGGTTCGTCGATCTGCACCCACTCCACGCCCTGCGCGGCGAGGCGACCGAGGATTTCGTTGTAGACCGGCAGCAGGCGCTCGAGCAGGTCGAGCTTGTCGAAGTCGTTGCCTTTCGCCTTGCCCAGCCACAGGTAAGTCAGCGGGCCGATGATCACCGGTTTGACGTTGTGACCGAGGGCCTTGGCTTCTTCGACCTCATCGAACAGCTGTTCCCAGCTCAGTTTGAACGACTGGTCTGCGGTGAATTCCGGGACCAGGTAGTGGTAGTTGGTGTCGAACCACTTGGTCAGTTCTTGCGCATATTGGGTCTTGCCATGTTCGCCGCCACAGCAGGAGGTCGTGGCGCCACGGGCCATGGCGAAGAGTGTGTCGAGGGTCGGCAGGCCGCGTTCATCGCGCACGCCATCGAAGCGCTCGGGGATCACACCGAAGGTCAGCGAATGGGTCAGCACCTGGTCGTACCAGGCAAAGTCGCCGACCGGCAGCAGATCGATGCCGGCATCTTTCTGCAGTTGCCAGTGTTTGGCGCGCAGCTCACGGCCGACCTGATTCAAAGCGGCCTGATCAAGATCGCCTTTCCAGTAGGCTTCGAGGGCTTTTTTCAGTTCGCGGTCGGCGCCGATGCGCGGGAAACCAAGGGTGTGGGCCACGGCCATGTCGAGTGTTCTCCATTGCGTAAAAGATGGCGCCATTGTCGACAGCCAGGACAACATGAGACAAACTCAACCTTTTCGTGTTGATCACAAATTTTCCTCATGGAGCCTGCGGTGCTTGAGATCCGTCACCTGAAAACCCTGCACGCCCTGCGCGAAGCCGACAGCCTGGTCGATGCGGCCGACCGCCTGCACCTGACCCAGTCGGCGCTGTCCCACCAGTTCAAGGAACTGGAAGAACGCATGGGCATGCCGTTGTTCGTGCGCAAGACCAAACCCGTGCGTTTCACCAGCGCCGGCCTGCGCCTGCTGCAACTGGCGGACGCGACCCTGCCGCTGCTGCGCGGTGCCGAACGTGATATCGCGCGCCTGGCCGGTGGCACCGCCGGGCGTCTGCACATGGCGATCGAATGCCACAGCTGCTTCCAGTGGCTGATGCCGACCATCGACCAGTTCCGCGATGCGTGGCCGGAAGTCGAACTCGACCTGGCCTCGGGTTTCTCCTTCGCACCGCTGCCGGCGTTGGCCCGGGGCGATCTGGATCTGGTAGTGACGTCCGATCCGTTGGAAATTGCCGGCATCACCTACGTGCCGCTGTTCACCTACGAAGCGATGCTCGCGGTCGCCAACCAGCACGCATTGGCGAGCAAACCGTACATCGTCCCCGAAGACCTGCTGACCGAAACCCTGATCACTTATCCGGTTGAACGCGACCGGCTGGACATCTTCACCCGCTTCCTCGAACCGGCCGACATCGAACCTGCGCAAGTGCGCACTTCGGAGCTGACGGTGATGATGATGCAACTGGTGGCCAGCGGCCGTGGCGTGTGCGGCATGCCGCATTGGGCGCTGCATGAATACAGCTCGCGGGGTTACGTGAAGGCCAAGCGGCTGGGCGAGAAAGGTCTTTTTGCGACGCTGTATGCGGCGATCCGTGCCGACATGCTGGACGCGCCGTACATGCGCGATTTCCTGCTGACGGCCAAGGACACGTCGTTCTCGACGCTGGATGGGGTCAGCGCGGTTCGTTAAGGCTGGCGGATGGCACGAAAGGCGCGCACCACATGTGGATCTTGTCGAAGTAGTCCTCGCCGACCCGCACCGCCATCGGCTCCAGGCCGAACTGGACGAAGCCGCAGCGCTGGTACAGATGAAACGCCGCCTCGTTGCCGGCAGTGACGGTCAGTTGAATGACTTTCAGTGCCGGATGCTGCTGCGCTTCCCCCAGCACGGCCTCCATCAGTTTCAGGCCCAGCCCGCGCTGACGAAACTCAGCCGACACATACATGCCGAAGACCGTTGCCTTGTGCCGGGCCTTTTCCCGAGGCTCGAACGCCAGGCCGACAATGCCCGCCAACCGGCCTTCTTCGAACGCGCCAAACACCGCGTCGAGCTTGCTGGTCAGGCGTGATTCCCACCAACTCAAGGGCATCGCCGCGCGCTCGCGTACGCTGGAGGTGAAGGCCTGCGGATGCCGGTCATACGCTTCCAGCATCAATTCGCGATAGGCCAGCGCATGACTGGCGTCCAGCCGTTCGATCCACATGTTCAAGCCGACCGGCGTTGTTCAAGCATCAGCCGTACGGCCAGACCGCCCAGCACAAAACCCATGAAGTAACGCTGCGCCGCCAGCCACGTCGGATTGCTGACGAACCACGAAGCGATGCCCGCCGCGAACAGCGCGATCAACAGGTTGACGCTGAAACTGACGCTGATCTGGGTCAGGCCGAGAATGATGCTTTGAGTGAACACCGAGCCGTGTTCAGGCGAAATGAACTGCGGAAATACCGAAAGGTAGAACACTGCGATTTTCGGGTTCAGGGCGCTGGTGAGAAAGCCCATGGTGATCAGTTTGCGCGACGAATCCGCTGGCAGTTGCTGCGCCTCGAACGGCGAACGCGCGCCGGGCTTCACCGCCTGCCAGGCCAGCCACAGCAGGTACAGCGCGCCGGCCCACTTCAACACTTCATAGGCCATCGGCACCGCGAGAAACACCGCGGTCAAACCGGCGGCCGCCGCGAACAGATGCACGAAGAACCCTGCCACCACGCCGAGCAGAGAGGTCACTCCGGCCTTGCGTCCCTGGCAGATCGAACGGGAGATCAGGTAGATCATGTTCGGCCCCGGCGTCAGTACCATCAGCAGTGCAGCGGCAGCAAAAATCAGCAGGTCTTGAAGCGGGATCATGACGAAGTCCTTTGTACGAATGATCAGGCGATCGCGGTCAGCGAGGCTCGATAAAACGGCAGGATCAGGTCACGTGTCAATGGGGCGAGAACCACATCGCCGTCGGTGGCCGGATCGATCCAGATCACCTCTTCGATCTCGGCGGCCGGGTAGACGTCGGCGTCGATGGTCAGTTGAAAGATCTCGGCCTGCACGACAAACCCCGGCTCGTTGGCAGCCGGTGCCGAGAACTGGCCGAGAAAAGTCGCCTGCGCCGTATCGATCACCAGCCCCAGTTCTTCCTCCAGCTCACGGGCCAGCGCATGTACCGGCAGCTCCTGGGCCTCGATCTTGCCGCCGGGCTGCATGAACGCCGTGGTGTCGCGCTTGCGCACCAGCAGGGTCTGGCCGTCGGGGTTGAGCAGCAGCGCGGCGGCAATACGAATGATGCGGGGGGAAACAGCGGATACAGAGGTCATGGGGCAGCCACCGGCCTTGAGAAAAACCGCAAGGATCCCATGCCGGCGGCGCCAGCGTCACCTCATACGGTCTCAAGACTGGGCCAGAAGCGCCGCCTCGCCCTCCTCCGGCACTTTTACGAATACCTTGTATTTGCCACCTTCCATGGCTTCGAAACTGATCAGTTTGTCCACCAGCAGTGCACTCAGCACCTTGCCGGCATTGAGCAGCAACATGCCGTTATCGGCATTGAGGTTGCGCGCCAGCATCATTCCCGCCGCCAGTTCCCGGGTGCCCAGCACCTTGACGCTCGGATCGGTCAGGGTGATATCGCTGACCATCGCGCACACCTTGATGAAATCCTCGATCAGCTCGGGATCATAGAGCTTGCCCGCGTACTGACGCAGGTACAGCAATGCTTCATCGCTGTTCATCTGCCGTTCGAGAATCAAACCGCGCTGCAATTCGACAAAATCCACCGCCAGTTTCAACAGCCGCGAGCCCAGGGGAATGGCCTCGCCCTTGAGCCGGTCGGGAAACCCGCTGCCGTCCCAATGCTCCTGATGGTGCAGGATCAGCCGCGCGGCATCCTTCATCGGGTCCAGGGTCATCAGCAGCGACTCACTCTGCTTCGGATAACCCCGATAGCGGTCGCGTTCGGTGCTGTGCAGCAGGTCCGAGGGGGTGGTCATCATGCTGTCGGTCCAGCTCAGCTTGCCGATGTTGTAGAGCGCGGCAGCCATGGTCAGGTCACGGCTGGCGGCTTCGTCCAGACGATGCACCTTGCAGTAGCCGCGCACCAGTTCAATGATCTGCCGGTTGGTCTGCTTGGCCGGCGGCAGGCGCAGGTTGGCGAGCAACGAGAACACTTCGGTGCCGGTCACATAACTGTGCTTGAGCTCCTCGTAGGCCAGGTCGAGCATGTCGGCGGTCTGTTGCAGCTCGGCGGTACGGGCGCTGACGTGTTTTTCCAGGGTGCTGTTGAGCAACTTCAACTGGTCGTTCTGCACCCGGGTCAATTGCTCCAGACGCTCGCGCTCCCGGGCCAGATGTTGATGTTCCAGCGCCTGGCGCAGGATCAGGAGCATTTCTTCGTCGTTCCAGGGTTTGCTGATATAGCGGTCGATCTGCCCTTCGTTGATGGCCTTGATGATCGCCGAAGGGTCGGCATACCCCGTCAACATGATCCGCGTGGTCGCCGGATACAGCTGGTGAACGTTGGCCAGCAAGGTGGCGCCGTCCATGTTGGGCATCCGCGCGTCACTCATCACCAGATCGACCGGGCGTTGCGCCATCATTTCCAGTGCCTGGGTACCGCTGGTGGCGAGCAACACGTCATAGGGCTGGCCACGCAGCAGACGGCGCAGGCTGTTGAGGATCGACTCCTCGTCATCGACCAGCAACACGGTGGGCCGGTGGGTCAAAGTCGGGGCGGATTGCTCTTCCATGGCGAGGCCTCACGGGAAACGGTGGACATGACAGGCGTCTCGGCAGACCTCCTCGCTTGCCCGCGCCTCAGTGACAGGCTAGATGATTTTTTCGCGCAGACCGCACAAATCATCGGGTAAGGCGAAGTGCCGAAGGGGCAACTATGCTCAAGTCGCTGGACGACACCATCGGCCTGCGCGCAGGCGTGTGATGAGGGGAAAAGGATGCTCCCGATGACGAACGTGCGTGAACTTGCGGGTATTGCGCCATGAGTGCGCAACTCGGGCAAATCAATCGTCGCGTACTGATCGTCGACGATACGGCGTCGATCCACGGCGATTTCGAGAAGATCCTCAAACCCGCCACGATTGAAGACGACAGCCTGGACGAAACCGAAAGCCTGCTGTTCGGCACCCCGTCCACCGCGTCTGCCACGCAAAAAGAACATTTCGAGCTGGATTCGGCCTTTCAGGGGCGCGAAGCCCTGGACAAGGTCGAGGCCGCCCTGGCCGCTGGTCGTCCTTACGCCATGGCCTTCATCGACATGCGCATGCCACCGGGCTGGGACGGCCTGGAAACCATCGAACGGCTCTGGCAGGTCGATCCCAAGCTGCAAGTGGCCCTGTGCACCGCCTACTCCGACTACTCCTGGGAAGACATCGACGAGCGGTTGCCGCTGAACGATCGCCTGCTGATCCTGAAAAAACCCTTCGATGCGATCGAAATCCGCCAGATGGCCAGCGCTCTGACCGTCAAATGGCAAATGACCGAAGACGCCGCGCTGAAGATGAACCTGCTGGAACAAGCCGTGCAGGACCGCACGCGGGAGCTGTCCGACGCCAACATCATCGTGCAGAACAGCCCGACCATCCTTTACCGGTTGCGCGGCGAGCCATCGTTTCCGCTGATGTACATCTCCCACAACATCACCCGCTACGGACATGTCGCGGCCGATCTGGTGGGGGCGGCCAACTGGGCGCAGGTGCTGATTCACCCGGACGATCAGGCCAATGTCGATGCCGCCATGGCGCGGGTGCTGGACCGGCATGCCCTGGGCGCTTCGATCGAGTTTCGCCTGCGCACCGGTCAGGGCACCTGGCGCTGGGTGGAGAACCGCTACATCCCGGTGCGCGACCACGACGGCCGGCTGCTGGAAGTGGAAGGCATCATCCTCGACATCACCGAACGCCGGGTGGCCGAGGAGAAAATGGCCCAACTGGCCCGTACGGACGGCCTCACCGGGCTGGCCAATCGCGCCACACTGATCGAACGCCTGCATCAAGCCTTTGCCGCCGCACGTCGGGGGGCGGCGCCATTCGCGGTGTTTTACCTGGACCTGGATCACTTCAAGCGAATCAACGACACCCTCGGTCATCCGGTCGGCGACCTGCTGTTGCAGCAAGTGGCACAACGGATCAAATCCGGCGTTCGGGAAAACGATGTAGTGGCGCGTCTGGGTGGTGATGAATTCGCGATCCTGCAACTGGACGTCAGCGAACCGACCCAATCCGCCGCCATGGCCACCAAGATCCTCGAGGCTCTGCAGGCGCCCTATCAACTGGCCGGCAACGCCGTGCGCATTTCGGTCAGCATCGGCATCAGCAGCTATAGCCCCGCCAGCTTCGATGCCGACAGCCTGTTGGGACAGGCCGACATGGCGCTGTACCGCGCCAAGGAATCCGGACGCAATCAGTATCACTTCCACTCCGAGGAAATCACCCGGGAGGTGGCCGAGCGCATGGTCCTTGCCGAAGAGTTGACGACGGCCCTCACCCAGGGAGGGCTGAAGCTCGATTACATGCCGGAAGTGGACCTGCACAGCGGCAAGATTCTCGGCATGGCCGCGCAGGTCAGTTGGCAACATCCCAGGCTTGGCCTGCTGCCGGCGTCGGCCTTCGTACCGGCGGCAGAAAAGACCGGCGCAATCATTCCACTCGGACGCTGGATCCTCGATCACGCTTGCTGGCAGATGCGTCAGTGGCAAAACGAGGGAGTGGCGCCACCGGTGATGGCGATCAAGATTTCCCTGGCACAGCTCAAGTCCGGTCCCGAACTGATCTACGACGTGTTGCGCACCACGGCCCGCTGGGAGCTGGCGCCATGGGATCTGCGTTTCGATGTCACCGAAGCCACACTGGCCCAGACCCAATGGACACACAACGATGCGTTGCCGCGCCTGCGCGAGTTGGGTGTGACCATCGCCATCGATGATTTCGGCACCGAATACTCATCGTTCGACTACCTGAAAACCTACCGGGTCAATCACCTCAAACTCGCCCAGTCCCTGATCGACAATGCGGCTCAGGATGAAGACGGCGCCAATCGGCTGCGGGCGATCGTCAATTTCGCCCGGGACCTGGCAATCGACATCAGCGCCGAAGGCGTCACGCCTGAGGATCAGGGCAGTGCCCTGGTGTCCTGCGCACCGTTGAAAAACGTGCAGGGCTTCAGCTTGAGCGAAGCGGTCAGCCCTGAACAGGCAGCCCGACTGCTGAAGGACTGGAGTGCGGCCGCCCCGCTGCCCAAGGAGGATGAAGGATGAAAACGCCTTTTCCCCAGACCAACCGGCGGATTCTGATCGTCGACGATACGCCGGCGATCCATGCCGATTTCCGCAAGATCCTCGCCCCCGAAAGCGGTGGCGAAGCGGATCTGAGTGGTCTTGAACAAACGCTGTTCGGTACCCGCCAGTCGCCGCACCTGACCTTCCAGCTCGACTCTGCCTACCAGGGCCAGGAAGCCTTGAAACTGGTGCAACACGCGCTGGACGAAGGCCGTCCCTATGCCCTCGCCTTCACCGACATGCGGATGCCGCCCGGCTGGGATGGTCTGGAAACCATTGAAAAACTGTGGGAGGTCGATCCCAACCTGCAAATCGCGCTGTGCACCGCCTACTCCGACTACAGCTGGGAAGCCATGGCCGAGCGCCTGGAGTTCGGCGATCAGTTACTGATCCTGAAAAAACCGTTCGACACCCTGGAAATCCGGCAGATGGCCAATGCCCTGACCTGGAAATGGCAACTGGCCCAGGACGCGGCGCTGAAGATGCTCAGCCTCGAACAAACCATCGAGGCGCGCGTGCACGAGTTGCTCAAGGTCTCGCACCTGTTGCAGTACGACAGCCTCACGGGCCTGCCCAACAGCACCTTGCTCGGTGACCGTCTGACTCAGTCACTGGCCGCTTGCCGGCGCCATGACAAACAACTGGTGGTGATGTTTCTCGGCCTGGATCGCTTCAAGCGCATCAACAATGCCCTGGGCCATCCGGCGGGCGACGAGATGCTCAAACGGGTCGGCCAGCAACTGCTGGCCTGCGTGCGCGAATCGGACTCGGTCTTTCGCTATGGCTCCGACGAGTTCGTGGTGATGCTCAGCGACATCATCCACCCGCAGCAGACGCGCAGCATCGCCGAAAAACTGCTGGCGGCCATCCGTGAGCCACAGACGATTGTCGGTCACGACGTCAGTGTCACCGCCAGCGTGGGCATCAGTATTTATCCGGACGACGGACTGGAAGCCATCGACCTGATCAAAAAAGCCGAAACGGCCATGCGCAATGCCAAGGAAAGCGGCCCGAACGAGATCGGTTTCTTCATCGAGGCCATGAACCAGCGCGCCCGGGAACAGCAAGGCATCGAATCGGGCATTCGCCAGGCCCTGCAACGGCACGAATTCGTCCTGCACTACCAGCCGAAAATCGATCTGGGCAGCGGCCGGGTGGTGGGCGCCGAAGCGCTGGTGCGCTGGCAAAAACCGGGACATGGCTGGGTGTATCCATCGGAGTTCATCCCGGTGGCCGAAGACAGCGGCCTGATCGTGCCTCTGAGCAAATGGGTGCTGGGCGAAGCTTGTCGTCAGACGCGGGACTGGCAAAAAGCCGGGCTGCCGCCGATCCGCATGTCGGTCAACACCTCGGCCATCGACTTTCGCCAGCGCCTCTTTGTCGAGGGCATCGAACAGGTGCTGGAAGAGACCGGGCTGGATCCCGTGCTGCTGGAACTGGAGATCACCGAGGGCGTGCTGATGCAGAACGTCGACGCGACCATGAGCGCGTTGAACCGGTTGAAAGCGCTGGGGGTCAAGCTGGCCATCGATGATTTCGGGACTGGGTATTCCAGCCTGAGTTACCTGCGGCGGTTCCCCATCGATGTGCTGAAAATCGATCAGTCGTTCATTCGCGGCCTGAGCCATGACAGCAGCGATGCCGCGCTGGTCGGCGCGATCATCAGCCTGGGCAAGAGCCTGAACCTGAACGTCATCGCCGAAGGGGTGGAGACCGCGCAACAGTTGGCTTTTCTCAGGTCCCACCACTGCGAGGAAGGCCAGGGCTACTACTTCAGCAAGGCCCTGCCGGCGGACGCCTTCGCCCGCCTGCTGATGACCGGGTTGCCGGGGCCATGGAGCGCATCATGAACACGCCGCCGAGGTGCCCGTCCCGCAGCGTTCTGTTCCTGCTGCTGTTCGTTCCCTGCGCCAATACCGTTGCCGCGCCGCTGGACGAGCCGCTGAAACCCTTGCCCGAGATTCCGAAACAGGACCCGAAACGCGTCGAACTGGGTCGCCAGCTTTTCCACGATCCACGGCTATCGGTCAACAACACCCTGTCCTGCGCCAGTTGCCATCAACTGGACAAAAACGGGGCCGACAGCCGCGCCTTTTCCCCGGGCTTCGATGGACAACCGGTGGCGGTCAACACGCCGACCGTGCTCAACGCCAGCCTCAATTTCCGCCAGTTCTGGGACGGTCGCGTCGAAACGCTGGAAGAGCAGACCAATGTCGTCATCACCAGCCCCCACGAAATGGGCAGCGACTGGAACACTGTTGTGCAACGGATCGCCGACGAACCCGACTATCGCCAGTCTTTCAGCGCCGCCTACCCGGATGCCGTGACGAAAGCCAATATCCAGAACGCCCTGGCGGCCTACGAACGCACGCTGCTGACACCCGACTCACGCTTCGATCAGTACCTTTTGGGCAACACGGACATCCTGACCCTGGATGAAAAATACGGCTATCAGCGCTTCAAGGACTACGGCTGCATCGCCTGCCATCAGGGGGTGAACATCGGCGGCAACATGTTCCAGAAGTTCGGGGTGTTCGGCGACTACATCGCCGATCGCGGCAACCCGACACTGGCCGACCAGGGGCGGTTCAACGTGACCGGCGACGAAGACGATCGCGCCGTGTTCAAGGTGCCGAGCCTGCGCAACGTCGCGCTGACCGCGCCGTACTTTCACGACGGCTCGGCGCCCACCCTCGAACGGGCCGTGGACGTGATGTTCCAGTATCAGTTGGGCCGCATGCCGAGCGAGGAAGACAAGGCGCTGATCATCGAGTTTCTCAAGACCCTGACCGGGCACTGGGAGGGCAAACCATGATGAAGATGTCACGCCGGGTCAGCCTGATATTGCTCGGGCTCGTCGCCGTGCTGCTGGCCTCGACCCTGGTTTTTCTGTACCTCAAGTCCAGCTCCGAGCAGACCACGACCTACACCGAATCCCGGGACCTGATCCGCCAGATCAAGCAACAGGACGCCCTGTGGGAAAGCGAAATCCTCAAGGCCCGGGTGGCGATCTCGCACAATTACGACCCGCTGGTTTCACCGATGAACGAGATGAACCGCCTGTGGGCACGCTTCGACACCATGGAGTCCGGGCACGGGCGCAACGACTCCACGCAATGGGATGAGGCCCACGAAGGGTTCCTGAAAGCCATGCAGGAAAAGACCCGCCTGGTCGAACAGTTCAAGTCGCACAACGCGTTGTTGCGCAACTCCCTGGCGTTTCTGCCGACCGCCGAGGATGACATTCAGGCGCAACTGACCAATCTGTCCGACCTCGACAAGATTCAATTGCAGAACATCGTCACCGACACCTATGACCTGCTGCTCAGCGCACTGGAATTCGCCCAGGTCGCCTCCGACGACAAGGCGGCCGATATCGAGCTGGGTTTGAACAAACTCACGGTGAACGCGCAACGCTTGCCCCGGGACTTCCAGACGCCGATCAGGATCCTGAGCAATCACATCACCCTGATCCTGCGCGAGCAGCCGATCGTCAACCGCCTGCTCGACCAGATCGAAGCCATTCCCGTGGCCGAGCGCTTGGATACCATCACCAACATGCTCGATCAGGATCAGCAGCGGGTCGAAAAGATCGACCAGAAATACCATTTCTACCTGCTGCTGTTTTCCGTCCTGCTGATGTTGTCACTGCTGTGGCTGGCCATCCGGCTGATCCGCAGCTTCGCCGAGATCAACCGGGTCAACGCGGCCCTGCAGACCGCCAACGATGTGCTGGAACAAAGGGTCGATGAACGGACCCGCGAGCTCAAGAACGTCCAGAGCGAATTGCTCGACGCCGCGCGCCAGGCCGGCATGGCCGAGATCGCGACCAACGTGTTGCACAACGTCGGCAACGTGCTCAACAGCGTGAACATTTCCTCCGACCTGATCTCGCGAAAACTGCGCAGCAGCAAGGCCCTGGGATTGGGCAAGGCCATGCAGCTGATCAACGAACACCCCGACGACCTCGGAACGTTCCTGACCGAGGACGCCAAGGGCAAGCTGCTGCCCGGCTACCTCAACCAACTGGTAGGCGCCATCGCCCAGGAACAGCAGGAAATGGCCGACGAACTGGCCCAGATGAACAAGAGCGTCGATCACATCAAGGACATCGTCGCCACCCAGCAATCCTATGCCGGGGCCAACAGCATGACCGAGCCGCTGTACATCAACGAACTGCTCGAAGACGCCCTGCGCATGAATGCCGGCGCACTCACCCGGCACCATGTCACGGTGGTCAAGGAATACGGCGACGTGCCTCAGGTGATGGGCGACAAACACCGTTTGCTGCTGATCCTGATCAACCTCATCAGCAACGCCAAGTACGCGATGTCCGACCTCAGCAACCGCCCACGGACCATGACCCTGGGCGTGAAGATCGTCGACGAGAGTTTTCTGGAAATCAGCGTCAGGGACGATGGCGAAGGCATCGCCCCGGAAAACATGACACGGATCTTTGCCCACGGCTTCACGACCCGCAAGGAGGGTCATGGCTTCGGCCTGCACAGCTGCGCCCTGGCGGCCATCGAGATGAACGGCCATCTCACCGCCCACAGTGACGGGCCGGGGCTGGGCGCCATGTTCACCCTGCAGATTCCGCTGATCACCGTAACGGAGAACGCATGAGCGAACTGTCGAACCGCCGCATTCTGCTGATCGATGACATGCCGTCGATCCACGAAGACTTTCGCAAGATCCTCGCCCCGACCCAGGCGCAGTCAGCGGAACTGGACGAGATGGAAGCGGCCCTGTTCGGCGCACCTGCCAAGCCCCGGCGAGCAACGTTCGAACTGGACTCGGCCTATGGCGGTGAAGAAGGCCTGGCCAAACTCAACCTGGCGTTGCAGGAGCAGTGCCCGTACGCCCTGGCCTTTGTCGACATGCGCATGCCCGACGGTTGGGACGGGGCGAAAACCATCGAGCATCTCTGGCAACAGGATCCGCAATTGCAGGTGGTGGTTTGCACCGCATATTCCGACTATTCCTGGGACGAACTGCTGGATCGCCTGCACGCCCATGACCGGTTGCTGATCCTGAAAAAGCCGTTCGACAACATCGAAGTCCAGCAGATGGCCAACACCCTGCTGACCAAATGGCAGATGACCGAACGCGCGTCGCTGCAAATGCATCACCTGGAACATTTGGTTGACCAGCGCACCGCCCAGTTCAAGCAGGCCAGCGAAGCCTTGCAGCGAGAGATCGACGAACGCAAGCAACTGGAAGGCCAGTTGGTGCAGTCGGAAAAACTCGCGTCGCTGGGGCAACTGGCGGCCGGGGTTGCCCATGAAATCAACAACCCGATCGGGTTCATTTCCTCCAACCTCGGCACGCTCGACGGTTACTTCCAGCAGTTGCTGGCCATGCTCGGCGCCTATCACGCCGCCGGGCAGACCCTGGCCGCCGAGCCCGCTGCGCAGTTGCAGCAACTGCGCGAACACCTCGAAGTGGATTTTCTGCTCGAAGACATTCCGGTGCTGATCCGCGAATCCAAGGAGGGCATCGGCCGGGTCGGGCAGATCGTCAAGGACCTCAAGGACTTCTCCCGGGTCGATACCCAGCAGCAATGGCAGTGGGCGAACCTGCAACAGGGCATCGATTCGACCCTGAACATCGTCGCCAGCGAACTCAAGTACAAGGCCGATGTGGTCAAGGAGTATCAAGACCTTCCGGACATCGAATGCCTGCCCTCGCAGATCAATCAGGTGATCATGAACCTGGTGGTCAACGCGGCGCAGGCCATGGGCGCCGAACGCGGCACCATTACCCTGCGCACCGCTGTGCAGGGGGAGTCGGCGATCATCGAAGTGGCCGACAACGGCTCGGGCATTGCGCCCGAGACCCTGCAGAAAATCTTCGACCCGTTTTTCACGACCAAACCCGTAGGCCAGGGGACAGGGCTGGGGTTGTCCCTGTCCTATGGCATCGTGAAGAAACACGGCGGGGACATTTCCGTCAGCAGCACGCCGGGGACCGGCACAACCTTTCGCGTGCAACTGCCATTGCGCCAGACCCGGCCTGCAGCCTGAGGTCAGGTCAGTTCAGGTCGCTTCCTGGAAATCCATTTCCGGTGGCTGGCGACGGAATCCGCCGGTCAGCACCGCCAGATACACCACGCCAATCGCCAGCCAGCTCAGGCCCAGGTACACCGCCAGGTGATCGAGGCTGACCATCAGCCACAAGTCCGCGACCAGGCCGATGAACGGGAAGACCAGAAACAGCACCAGCTCGCGCAGGCCTTTTTTCTCGCCACCGATCCAGTAGTGAAAAATCACCGACAGGTTGACCAGACTGAAGGCCAGGAACGCGCCGAAGTTGATGAACGAGGTCGACGTGGTCACATCGAGTTTCAGCGCCAGCAAGGCCACCACCGCGCAGAGCAGGATGCTGTTGACCGGCGTGCCGAAGCGCTCGTGCAAGGTGCCGAAGAACGACTTGGGCAACACACCGTCACGGCCCATCGCGAACAGCAGCCGCGAACCACTGGCCTGGGCGGACAGACCCGAGGCGAACTGACCGACAATCAGGCCGATCAGGAAGATCGAGACGAACAGGTCACCACCAATGTTGCGTGCAATTTCGTAGGCCGCCGAGTCGACGTTGTCGAACTGGAACGACGGATGCGCGATCTGCACGAAGTACGACACACCGACGAAGATCAGCCCGCCGATCAGGGTGATCAGCATGATTGCCCGAGGGATGGTGCGGCGCGGGTCGCGGGTTTCTTCAGTGAGGGTGCTGACCGCATCGAAACCGAGGAACGAGTAGCAGGCGATAGCCGCGCCACTCATGATCAGCGGCATCTGCATGTCGCCGTTGAAGAACGGTTTGATCGACCACAGCGGTGTGCTGGCATCACCGCCGATGTAATGCACGCACAGGGCGACGAAAGCGACCAGCACCAGAAACTGCACCAGCATCAGCAAGGCGTTGATGCCGTTGGCCAGCTTCAGGCCGATGATGTTGATCGCGCTGGTGATACCGATGAACGCCAGCACCCAGATCCACTGCGGGATCGACGGGAAGGCCGAAGCGAGGTACGCGGCGCCGATCAGCCAGATCGCCATCGGCAAAAACAGGTAATCGAGCAGCACCGCCCAACCGGCGATGAAACCGAGTTTCGGGCTGATGGCCTTGCGCACATAGCTGTAGGCCGAACCGGCCACCGGAAACGCGGCGGCCATGTGGCCGTAACTCATGGCGGTGAAGAACATCGCCACCAGTGCCGCCAGATACGCGGCCGGCACCATGCCGGCGGTGGATTGGGCGAGGATGCCGAACGTGCCGAGGACAATGATCGGCGTCATGTAGGCGATGCCGAACAGCACCACCGACCCCAGCGAAAGGGTGCGTTGCAAACGAGCCATGGGCGACTTACTCCGGATTTTATTGGATTTATGGCAGAGGCCGAGTTCGGCGAATGTTTCGGGTGTTGCTTTGTTGTTTTGGGTACAACTCAAAGGTTTGATCGTTCCCACGCTCCGCGTGGGAATGCCTCCATGGACGCTCCGCGTCCGCTCTTTGGACGCAGAGCGTCCCGGCTGCATGCCCACGCAGAGCGTGGGCACGATCGGATATCTTCTGTTCTTTAGCGCGAAGGGATCAGCAGCTCTCGTACTCCCGAGGCGTGTTCAACCACCTCCCCCGGCAACCTCAACCGCTGATCATCCAGATAGCGGTAATCCTTGCGCGCCAGTTCCAACTGGCCGAAATCCAGTTCAACGTTGAACCGCCCTTCCTCACGCCCGGCCTCGAACAGCACCGTACCCAGCGGATCCACCAGCGCACTGCCGCCGGCAAACATCAACCCGTCATCCCCGGCTTCCACACGGTTGACCATCAGCGCAAACGCCTGGTTTTCCTGGGCCCGGGCCATGATCGCGGTGCGGTGAGTCGGCCCGTACGGATCCATGTTGCCGTTGGTGACGATCAGCAATTCAGCGCCCAGTTGCGCCAGGGCGCGGGCCGATTCCGGGAACTCGATGTCGTAGCAGATCAACAGGCCGACCCGCACGCCGTTCCACAGGCACGTGGCGTAACGGTCGCCGGCCTCGAATACACCGCGATCCGACGCCCAGAGGTGGGTCTTGCGGTATTTCAGGGCGATGCCTTCGGGGGTGATCAGCAGCGTGGTGTTGTAGAAACGGCCGTTGTCGTTTTCGGCCATGCCGATCACCACGGCGATGTTGCTTTCGCGGGCGGCGGCCTGCACGGCGCTGACAGTCGGACCGTCTACCGCTTCGGCGATCTGCGCCACGGTGTCAGCGGTCGGAAAGCCCATCAGGTGGGTCTCGGGGAACACGATCAGTTGCGTGTCGGCCGGGCACGCGGCAATCGCCGCCAGGGCGCGTTCGAGGTTGTACGCCGTGTCTTTGTCACGGCCCGCCAGTTGGGCGAGTTCGACTTTCATGGGGAGTCCTTGTTATGAGCGCCGGGCGCCGAAAGATTGCCCGGCGGCTGTCTGTGGGCCAGTATGCTTCGCATTCGACTGGCCAGGGAATTACGCGGCCGGGGTAACCCGATAGGGGTAGAGGCATGATTCTTTCGTTTGACGACATCACCTGGCACCGCGCCGTCGGGCAGTTGATCGACGCCCTCGACAAGCCGAATTTCTGGGCGCAACTGGTGCGCCTGCTCGACCAGTACGTCCCGTTCGATAGCTGGGTGGCGCTGCTGTTCAGCGCCGACCGTCACCCTCAGGTGTTCGCCGAATGCCCGGGCGAAGACGGCAGTCCCGACCAGTTGTTCCAGGATTATCTGCGCGGGTTGTATCTGCTCGACCCGTTCTACATCGCCTGTCGCGAGCAATCGCGCACCGGGTTGTATCGCCTGTCGGAGGTCGCGCCGGAGCATTTCGAGCTGACCGAGTATTACCAGCGATACTTTCGTCTGAATGTGGTGGCCGACGAAATCCAGTTCAATTGCCAGCTCGAAGGCGACCGCACGCTGTGCCTGTCACTGGGCAGCAAGCAGCGCTTCAGCGGCGAGCAGATCGCCCTGCTGTCGCTGATCCAGCCGTGGGTGCTTGGCCTGTTGCGCCAGCGCCTGCCCTACGAAATCAATGAAATCGTCGCCCTCGCCCCGTCGCCGGCGCAACCGGACTGGCGGGTGCAACTCGAAGCGTCGGTGCAGCAACTCAAGGGCGCACAACTGACCGCCCGGGAACTGGATGTCGGGCGTTTGATGCTCAGCGGTTGCTCCAGTAAAGAAATCGCCCGTAAGCTGGAAATCTCTGTTGAAACCGTGAAAGTCCATAAGAAACACATGTACAGCAAGCTGGGGATCAAGTCCCAGTCGGAGCTGTTTTCGATCTTTCTGCAGGCGCAGAACGCCTGACTGCCGCAAAAAAACCGTCCGAACCAAGGAAACCGTATGAGCCTGTCACTCCTGAGCCGCTACGCCTTCTTTGCCGTCTGCGTGATTTTCACCCTCGCCAGCCTGCCCTTTCTCGACCATGACTGGTTGTGGCCGATCACCGCCGTCACCGGGGTGCTGAGCCTGATCGGTCTGTTCGACCTGATGCAGAGCCCGCACGCGGTACGCCGCAACTACCCGATCCTGGGCAACATCCGTTATCTGGTCGAGGGTATTCGCCCGGAAATCCGCCAGTACCTGCTGGAATCCGACAGCGACGCCCTGCCCTTTTCCCGCGCCCAGCGTTCGCTGGTGTACTCGCGGGCCAAGAACGAAAGCGCCGACAAACCGTTCGGCACCCTGATCGATGTGTATCAGTCCGGTTTCGAGTTCATCGGTCACTCGATGCGCCCGGCGCCGTTGAGCGACCCGAACAGCTTTCGCGTGACCGTTGGCGGCCCGCAATGCACCCAGCCGTACTCGGCGTCGGTGTTCAACATTTCGGCCATGAGTTTTGGCTCCCTCAGCGCCAACGCGATCCGCGCGCTGAACCAGGGTGCGAAACTCGGCAACTTCGCCCACGACACCGGTGAAGGCAGCATCAGCCCGTATCACCGCGAAAACGGCGGCGACCTGACCTGGGAACTGGGCAGCGGCTACTTCGGCTGCCGCACCAGCGACGGCCGTTTCGACCCGGAACGTTTCGCCGCCCAGGCGCAGACCCCGCAAGTGCGGATGATCGAAATCAAGATGAGCCAGGGCGCCAAACCCGGCCACGGCGGGATTCTGCCCAAGCACAAGGTGACCCAGGAAATCGCCGACACCCGCGGCATTTCCATGGGCGAAGACTGCATCTCACCGTCCCGCCACAGCGCGTTCTCCACGCCGATCGAGATGATGCATTTCATCCAGCAATTGCGTGAACTGTCCGGCGGTAAACCGGTGGGCTTCAAGTTCTGCCTCGGCCATCCGTGGGAGTTCATGGGCATCGCCAAGGCCATGCTGGAAACCGGCATCCTGCCGGACTTCATCGTGGTCGACGGCAAGGAAGGCGGCACTGGCGCCGCGCCGGTGGAGTTCACCGACCACATTGGCGTGCCGATGCGCGAAGGTCTGCTGTTCGTGCACAACACACTGGTCGGCCTGAATCTGCGGGACAAGATCAAACTCGGTGCCAGCGGCAAGATCGTCAGTGCGTTCGACATCGCCAGCGTGCTGGCCATCGGCGCCGACTGGGCCAACTCGGCGCGCGGCTTCATGTTCGCCATCGGCTGCATCCAGTCGCAAAGCTGCCACACCAACAAATGCCCGACCGGCGTCGCCACCCAGGACAATCTGCGCCAGCGCGCGCTGGTGGTGCCGGACAAGGCTCAGCGGGTCTACAACTTCCACCGCAATACGTTGAAGGCGCTGGCAGAAATGCTCGCCGCCGCCGGCCTCGAACATCCATCGCAACTGTCGGCCAAGCATCTGGTTCGGCGCATGTCGGCGACCGAGATCAAACTGTTCTCGCAGCTGCATGTGTTCCTGAAACCGGGGGAGTTGCTCACCGGGGAAGTGAACGGCGAGTTCTATTCGCGGATGTGGCAGATGGCGCGGGCGGACAGTTTTGAGCCGCAGGAGATCGCGGCCGCCTAGCGGTAACGCTCAGGGCATAGCACTTCGGATACTCACCAACTCAAGAGCCGACCATGGGGCGGCTCTTTCATGACGATGAAACCGTAATCGCCGATCAGATAGATGCGGTAATAGAGGCGATCCACCAGGGCTGGAAACCCCTGATAGCCGACGCGGGTGGCGTTCCGCCGTTCGCGTTCCGCGACCATGTTGGTGATACCGGCCGACGGCAGGTTTTCCGCGAGCATGAAGTAGTCGATGTTCAGCAAGTAGCGCAGCACCGGCAGTTGTTTGAACGTACCCTCCGCACCCGCCAGCCAGCGGTCGGAGTAAGTCACTGACAGATAAATCCGTTTGGCTTCGCGCAGTTCGCGATGGGAGGAAATGTCCTGGCTGAGGCTGTACAGGGCGCTATTGGCGAAGGTTTTTTCCATCATCAGCACCCGCCCGTAAGCGAAGGACAGCGACAACGTTGCCAGAAGCGGAATTGCCAACAACAGGGGCAGCCGCGAGTGCAGCGACGTCAACCCGACATAGGCCAGATAGAACAGCAAGATCAGCAGCACGCCGAACCCCATCAGGGTGCGTGCGCCTTCGTTGAAGTCGCGAAACAGCAGCGTCATGCCCGGCACCAGCAGCACAATCAACGGCAGCGTCAGCAGGCAGATAAATCCCAGGAGCAAACCTTGTGCGGTGGGCTCATTGCGCAGGCGAATCTGCCGTCCCAACCGCACACCACCGAACAGTGCACACAGCACCAACACAATAAACACCGTTGTGTAGCCGCCGTGAAACAGCAGCGCAACTTTCTCCATCACCCGACCGATATTGATGCCGATCTGCAACAGCGGATCAGCGCTACCGTTGAGCAACTCCGTGCGCCCGGATTCCGTGAACGGATAGGCCGTGACCGCATAGATCAGCACCGCCAGCACCAGTTGCGCCAGCCTCCATCCCGACAGGTGCCAGAACTCCGCCCACGGCACTCGCCGATGAACATTCCTCAGCAACTCCACACAACACAGCCCGAGAAACACATTGAGACTGACCTGATACAACCCGATCGCCAGCGCCAGTAACACCGACGGCACCAGCCATCGCTGTATTTTGGAATTACCACAAAAAGTGATCGCATAAATCACCGCGACCAGACTCAGGGCCATGCCGGCCCCGTCGTATTGATAGGACAGGTTCTGCAACAGGAACGGGTTGTACCAGAGCGGCAACGGCACCAGACAACAGGCCAGGGTCGGTTCGGGGAAATAGTGAAAGGTCAGTCGGGTCAGGGCCAATGACATGGCCAGCGTGGCGAGCAACAACGGCAAAGGAAAGATGTTCGGCGCAGCGCCGGTGAACGTCAGCGCCTGATACAGCCAGTCCATGAACAAGCGCCCCTGCCCGGCCCAGACATTGCCGGCAGCCAGGGTGCGCCAGTTGTCGTCGATGTAGGGGAAGTCGGCGAGGATCAGCGGCAGGATGTACAGCGTCGTGGCGAGCAGGAAAAACAGCACGACCTGACGGCGGCCGAGTTCTCGTACGAGAAAATCGCTCATCCTCATTTCAGTGCCTCTGTTCACCGCTGTGCTGATTTCGACAGTGATAAAGCTTGGAACATGACAAGGGATCAGAAGTCGTTTTCACCGGTCTTTCAGACCAGCGGCTTTAAACCTGCACCAACGAAAAAGCCCCGGCCAATCGACCGGGGCTTTCAAGTTTCAGCGCTGGCGTTTTACGACGCCGAACGCACCGCGCCCTGAGACGCATCGCTCGGTTGCAGCTTGAACACGTAGAACAACACGGTCAGCAGCACCAGGAACGCCGGGCCGACATACAGCGCCACGCGAGTGTCCGGGAAGTACGCCATCAGGCCTACCACCAGCACCAGGAACGCCAGCGCCAGATAGGAACTGACCGGGAACAGCCACATCTTGTACTTCAGGCCCGCACGTTCGCTGGCGCTCAGGCCTTTGCGGAATTTCAGCTGAGCCAGCAGGATCATCACCCAGGTCCAGATCGCACCGAAGGTGGCGATCGAGGTGACCCAGACGAAGACTTTTTCCGGCACCAGATAATTCAGCAGCACACCCAGCAGCAGGGCGAAAATCGACAGCAGCAATGCCCGACGCGGCACGCCGTTGCTCGACGTGCGGGCGAAACCGGCCGGCGCCTGACCGTTCTGCGCCAGGCTGTAGAGCATGCGCCCGGTGCTGAAGATGCCGCCGTTGCACGACGACAGTGCGGCGGTGATCACCACGAAGTTGATGATGCCGGCGGCGGTCTTGATGCCCAGACGCTCGAAGGTCATCACGAACGGACTGCCCTGAGTGCCGATTTCATTCCACGGGTAGATCGACAGGATCACGAACAGCGCGCCGACGTAGAACAACAGGATCCGCCAGAACACCGAGCCGATCGCATTGGGAATGGTCTTCTGCGGGTTCTTCGCTTCACCGGCGGTCAGGCCGATCATTTCCACACCCAGATAGGCGAACATCACCATCTGCAGGGACATCAACACGCCCGTCACGCCGTTGGGCATGAAGCCGCCGTGGGCCCACAGGTTGGAAATCCCCAGCGCCACACCGTCGTTGCCGAAACCGAAGGCAATGATGCCGATGCCGCCGAGCACCATGGCGATGATGGTGACGATCTTGATCAGGGCGAACCAGAACTCGAACTCACCGAAGGCCTTCACCGCGATCAAGTTGATCGAGCCCATGCTGATCAGCGCCGCCAGCGCCCAGATCCAGCGCGGGACATCGGGAAACCAGATGCCCATGTACACCGCCACCGCGGTGATTTCCGCGACGCAGGTCACCAGCCACAGGAACCAGTAGTTCCAGCCGGTCAGAAAGCCCGCCAGCGGGCCGAGATAATCCTGTGCGTAACGGCTGAAGGAGCCGGCGACCGGGTTGTGCACGGCCATCTCGCCGAGGGCGCGCATGATCACCAGGATCGCCAGACCACCGATGATGTAAGACAGCATGATCGCCGGGCCGGCCATTTCGATGGCCTTGGCCGAACCGAGAAACAGACCGACACCGATACAGGCGCCGAGCGCCATCAGGCGAATGTGCCGTTCGCCGAGTTCGCGTTTGAGCGGGCCGCCTTGAGCGGTCTCGCCATGAGGCAGGTGATTGCCTGTTGGCATTTGGGGACATCCTCGTCTTGTTATTGGATAGACCACCGTGTGTCGAAGCGTCGGCCGATAGGCCTTGGCTTCCCGACACCGCGCCTGCCTCGTGGGCAGATGCGTCCTGCAGGGCCAGACCTGGAGGATCAGCGGGCTGGCAGTATAAAAAGCTTCCAGCAGGAAATTTCACTCTAAAAGTCGCAATATTCAGCGACATAATTCGCCAATCATCGGACTTTCGAGACAAACACTCCTGAAAAAACCGGATTATTCACTGCCGAAATGGGCGCCGAGTATTGCACAGCAATGGTGCAGCGTCATGCCCCTACCCAAGTCGTATTTACCCGCGCACTGCTCTAATCCGGCCCTGTCAGGCTTGCAGTCCAGCATTGCGAAGCGACTGCCCGGTTTGCAGATTTGTTCAGGCTCGCCCCTTCACAATTTTTTCACCCGCGCCAACCACCGACTAAGCTTCAGACAAGTCCGATCAATCTGCGTGAATGGATCAATCGACTATGGGCGCTTTGTGGCAAACCGATTCGAGTGAAAAAGTGGTTCCGACTGAACGTGTGGATGAAGCGCCTGCACCTGAGAAACCCCGTCGTAATCGGCATGGGTGGAAGGCTTTCTGGCTATTGCTATTGATCATTGCAATTGTGGTGGGCCTGGCCGCGACCAAGGAAATGCGCACCTCGCGTTTTCAGTCCCGCGAGGTCAGCCAGTACGCCGCCAGACTGACCTATGAACTGCAACCGGGCCCCAGCGAAGCCATTCGTTATCCGGGCAACGGGCCGTTCGATCTGCGTCTGGGCTACAGCTCGCTGGACGAATTTCTGCCTCGGTTGCTCAAGCGCAATTATGTGATCACCGAACAGACGCGCTTCTCGCCAGCGCTGCTCGGCTATACCGACAAGGGCCTGTTCGTGCCCTACTCCGAGAAAATCCAGGCCGGGCTGTCGATCACCGATTGCCGGGCCGCGCCGCTGTATCAGTACAACTATCCGCAACAGCTGTATTCGAGTTTCGAGTCGATTCCGCCGGTGGTGGTCAACAGCCTGCTGTTCATCGAAAACCGCTTCCTGCTCGATCCCAAACAGCCGATGGCCAACCCGGCGGTGGACTGGCCGCGCTTCGGCATGGCCGCGTGGTCGCAAGTCGCCAAACTCTTGCACTTGCCAGGGCAGTCGGCGGGCGGCAGCACCCTGGCCACCCAACTGGAAAAATATCGCCACTCGCCTGACGGACTGACGGTGAACGGTGCCGAGAAAATCCGCCAGATGATTTCCGCCAGCGTGCGCGCCTACCAGGCCGGCCCGGATACCTTGCCGGCCCGGCGCAACATCATTCGTGACTACCTCAACAGCGTGCCATTGTCGGCGGTGCCGGGGCATGGCGAAGTCCACGGCATGGCCGAGGGTTTGCGGGTC
This sequence comes from Pseudomonas sp. GW822-FHT03F08, assembly GCF_058801265.1. Classification (NCBI taxonomy): domain Bacteria; kingdom Pseudomonadati; phylum Pseudomonadota; class Gammaproteobacteria; order Pseudomonadales; family Pseudomonadaceae; genus Pseudomonas; species Pseudomonas sp. GW822-FHT03F08. The sequence goes on from NZ_JBXANC010000006.1 coordinate 441,891, forward strand.
TGGTACGGCGCCGACTTCAATGAAGCCAACGCAAAACTGGCAAGCACTGCGACTGATCCGAAGACCCTGGCGGACAAAGGCCTGGCCCTGCGCGAAATGCTCTCGCTGATGATCGCCCAACGCCGCCCTTCCCATTACCTGACCAAGGGCCGCGAAGAACTGGCCGACCTCACCGACAGCCACTTGCGCCTGCTCAAGCAGAACGGTGTGATCGACGCGGCGCTGGCCGATGCGTCCCTGGCCAGCAAGGTCACCTACCGCGACTGGCAGACCCAGCCGACCATCCAGCCGATCGAGACCAACAAAGGCATCAGCGTCGCGCGCAGCCGTCTGGCCTCGATGCTCAATCGTCCGCTGTACGACCTCGACCGCCTCGACCTCTCGGCCACCAGCACCCTGCAAGGCGAGCTGCAAACCCAGGCCACCGCCTACCTGAAAAAACTCGCCGACCCGGCCTATGCAACCGAAGTCGGGCTGATGGGCGAGCGCCTGCTGACGCCCACCAGCACCACTCAGGTGCGCTACAGCTTCACCCTGTTCGAGCTCACTCCGGACGGTTCGCGAGTGCGGGTGCAGACCGACAGCACCGACCAGCCGTTCGACATCAACGAGGGCAGCAAACTGGAACTGGGCTCCACGGCGAAGATGCGGGTGCTGACCACCTACCTGCAAATCATCTCGGAACTGCATGACAAGTACGGCGCCATGACCGTGCCGGAACTGAAGAAAGTCGACGTGCCGGATCAGGATCGCCTGACCCAGTGGGTGATCGATTACCTGATCCAGAACAAGGATCACGATCTGTCGAAAATGCTCGGCGCCGCCCTCGACCGCAAATATTCCGCCAGCCCCGGCGAAGCGTTTTTCACCGGTGGCGGCCTGCACGTGTTCCACAACTTCCGCAAGGAAGATAACGGCCGCATGCCGACCTTGCGCGATGCCCTGCGCGAGTCGATCAACCTGCCGTTCATTCGCCTGATGCGCGATCTGGTGCGTTACACCACCTATTCCGGCCCCAACAACAGCGCCGAATTGCTCAAGGACGACCGCGACCCGCGTCGTCAGGAATACCTCGCTTCGTTCGCCGACCGCGAAGGCACCTCGTTCCTGCTCAAGTTCTGGAAGAAGTACAAGAACAAGGACACCCAGGCCCGGCTCGATACGTTCCTCGACAGCATGCGCCCGACGCCGATCCGCATGGCCGCCGTGCACCGCTATCTGCTGCCCAACGCCAGTCAGGAAGACTTCAACACCTTCGTACGCTCGCACCTCAAGGGCGTCAAAATCACCGAAAAGCTCACCGACGAGCGCCTGGAACGCCTCTACCTCGCCTACGGTCCCGGCACCTATGATTTGCCGGATCAAGGCTTCATCGCCAAGGTCCACCCGCTGGACCTGTGGCTGATCGGCTACCTGCTCAATCACCCGGACGCGACCTGGGGCCAGATCGTCAAGGCCAGCCAGTTCGAGCGTCAGGAAGTCTACAGCTGGCTGTTCAAGAGCAAGCACAAGGGCGCCCGTGACAGCCGCATCCGCACCATGCTGGAGATCGAGGCGTTCCTCGATATCCATCAGCGCTGGCAGAAAGTCGGCTATCCGTTCGATCACCTGGTGCCGTCGCTGGCCACGGCCATTGGCAGCTCCGGCGACCGCCCCGCCGCGCTGGCCGAGTTGATCGGCACCATCCTCAACGACGGTGTGCGCATGCCGACCCTGCGCATCGACAGCCTGCATTTTGCTGCCGGCACGCCTTACGAAACCAAACTGGTCAACGACCCTCACGTAGGTAAACGTGTGATGCCGTCGGAAGTGGCCACGGCGATGCGTGAAGCGTTGTCGCAAGTAGTGGACTCGGGGACGGCCAAACGTGTTTCCGGCAGTTTCAAACTGAGCGATGGAACACCGCTGACCATGGGCGGCAAGACCGGTACCGGCGACAACCGGATCGAGGCGATCGGCTCCGGCGGACGGATTCTCAGCTCGAAATCGATCAACCGCACGGCCACCTTCGTGTTCTACATCGGTGACCACCATTTCGGCACGCTCACCGCGTTCGTGCCGGGACGCTCGGCGGAGAACTTCAAGTTCACTTCCGCGTTGCCGGTGCAGGTGCTCAAGGGCATGGCGCCGATTTTGATGCCCTATCTGCAACCGGGCAGTGATTCGCAATGTCGGCCACCGCAGGTTCCCCAGGTGGCCCTGATGAACCTGCCATCGCTTAACCCCGATTGAAGTTGTGGAGGCAATAATTAATTATTTTATGCATTCCAATATTCAATGATTTGCCTGCCAGGCTCGCACTCGAACAGCAGGCTTTTGAACTAATTCTCTGCACTCTTGAACGTTAGGCTGAACCTTCCTGACTTATTCAAGGCTGTACCCATGACCGCAACAACTGAATACAAAGGGCAACATTACGAATTAATCAAATCGCGGATCGATCCGGTATTTATCGATATGAAGCCGCAACACGGCGAAGCGTTGAGAAAGATCAAACCTCGCCATGAGCCGTGGATGACGCCGCAACTGGCCAGGGTCAATAAAAACGCCTGGGCAGCCCGTAACAGCGCCGACAAGGCACTGACCCGACTGAAAGACGTTCACTCGTTTGCCGAACCGCTGCTCAAGGCCCGTTTACGGGAAAAAACCGGCATTGATGTCGACACCGGAAATACGTTTCTGATGCTGTATCGCGAAGCCACATCGCCTTGGTACGTGATAGGGACATTAGGGGGTTCAACTACAAGAAAAGTTTCATTACTCGAAGCCGCGTTGAACAACTTTTCCTATAACGAAACTTACGCATCGAATTCCGCGTTTCTCGTCAAAAGAGAACATGTGGATGATCAGTACGATATTTCGCCACTTGATCGACTGATGACCGTTGCCCAGTTCCAGACGCTGTGTCGGGAACTGGATATCGGCAGGCTCTATCAAGCGCACCTGCAGGAAATGCTGTTGAACGACGAGCCGGTGGCGCGCAGTTATGTGCAGTCACGGGTTGTACAGAGTCACAAGGCCACGCTGCAGGCAGCCGCGCACATGGCGTTGGCGAAAAAAGAGATCAGCCGCGAAGGTTTTCAACTGATTCGCGCCCTGCTCGATGGTCGCGTGGCACTCAAGTTTGGCCAGCAGCCGATGCAGGCGTGCGAACTGAACATCATGGATCTGAAGATGACCGGCATCCTGATCCTGCGTCCCGATCCCGCTCAGCCGCTGCACTCCTCGCGAGTCATCGTCTACGTCCCGCACGACCCCGAACATCCGTTGAAGGAATACGACTCCCACCTCGCCTTTCTCAAGGAACTGACCGGTCAGTTGCAGAGGAACGAAACCCTGGCCTCCACCGGTGGCAATTACTGGCAGTTCTTCAGCCAGTTCGTCGATCACCATGAACGCGGGCACTTCTTCGCCGATCTCAAACAGCGTCTGACGCATGTGAATTGGTATCCACACGAACGTGGAGACTCGCGTCCGTCCTGGCGCGAAACACCGATCAGCAACCTGAACCTGCAATACGGCGCGACAGCCATCACCGGGCCATTGTGGGAATCTCTCTATCAGCGGCAGCTCGACAAGATCCTCAACGATGCACGCAACATTGCCGTGCCTACCGCCGATGCGGACAAGAGCGCGCGCGCAGACTGGTGGGCGAACGTCTTCAAGATTGTCCAGGACATCCTGAACGTGGCGGTGATGGTGGCTGCGCCCTTTGTGCCTGTCGTCGGCCTTGCAATGCTTGGCTACACCGCCTGGCAATTGACCAATGAAGTCATCGAAGGTGTGGTGGATCTGACGCTGGCCCATTGGGAAGAAGCCGCGGAGCATGTGGTGGGGGTGGTCAACGATGTTCTTCAACTGGCGGCTTTCGCCAGTGGCGCCCTGATCGCCAAGCCGTTGCTGCTGAAGCTGTCTCCGTTGATTGAAAACATGAAAGCGGTGCGTTCGTTCGATGGCCGCACGCGCTTGTGGCACCCGGATATCAAACCGTACGAGCAGTCGCAACTGACGCTGCCGGGTGGCTCAAGGCCGAATGACCTGGGTCTGCATCAACACGCCGGCAAGTCTGTACTGCCGCTGGAGGGCAGGCACTATACGGTCAGGCTCGATCGCAACAGCGGCCACTATCGTGTCGAGCACCCTTCCCGACCGCAGGCTTATTCACCACGACTGCAGCACAACGGCCGGGGGGCCTGGACTCACGAGGCCGAGTCCCCCCATGAGTGGGAAGGCGCGCGCCTGATGCGCCGAATGGGTCACTCGGTCGACGGTTTCAGTGATGCCGAGCTGGAGAGAATGCGCCGCATCAGTGGCACGCCGGTCGACTCTCTGCGCCGGATGCATGTGGAAAACAGCCCGCCACCGCCGTTGCTGGACGATACGCTCACCCGCTTCAGGACCTGGCAGGAAGCCAAAAACGTCGGCGAACTCATTCGCACCGGACAGCCGCTCTATCCAGAATCGCACTGGTTCGACCGGATAGTCCCTGACATGCCGGGCTGGCCTGCCGACAAGGCCCTGAGGGTCTGGCAAAACAACGATCTGACCGGTGCTTACAGACAATACGGCAACCCTCGGGCATCTTCCCGTCAGACATTGTCCATCGGCATTGCCGATGTAATGGACAACAAACTCCCTGAGCGGCTGGTGGACTTTCTCGACGACGTCGACATGCAATCCCTGCTCGGCGGGAACTACCCGAAAGCCCAACGAGCGCAAATCTTGCGCAACCAGTTGGCCGAGCTCGCGGTTACCCGGCGAATGGAGATTTTCGACTATCAGTACAACTTCAAGAATCGCACGCCCGATACCGGGGCCCAGTTGATCCAGCGCCTCTTTCCGCGGTTGCCTGCACGGCTCGCCGAATCGGTGGCAGGCGAGGCGACAGCTGCCGAACACAGCATCATGACCGACCAGCAACGCCTCCCGCTGCGCCTGAAGAGTCAGGCTCGCGAAATCGAATTCGAGGTTCTGGCGACCCGGGCCACTGAGGGCGTGCATGATCCGGCACTGCTGATACCCGACACCGAACGCCTCGCCCTGAATGCCTTGAAGGTCCACACCGACACTTACCAGGACTGGCGCATCGAGGTGCGCGAAGGCACGGACGACGGCCAGCTGCGCTGCAGCGCGGGCCCCGATGCTGCCACCACGGTGCGCAGGCTGATCAGGGACGAACACGGCCGCTATGAGGTGCATGACGCAGCTCACAACGGACTGCACGAGGCTGCCGGTTTCTACGACGCCGTACTGTCAGCCTTGCCCTCAGCCAAGCGCACGGCCCTTGGCTATCGCATCGGTGAAGGGCGAATGTTCAGGCAATGGGTGATGCTCATGAGCGAGACGCCGGCCGAACGCAGGACGTTGCTGGCCCGCCCCTCCGTCCACCCATTCGTCCCGCTGGAAACGGAACTGCTGTTGCGCGGCCCGAGGCTCTCCAAGGCACCGCTGACCGTGGAAGAGAAAGTCAGAAATCTCTACCCGCATTTCAGCGAAACAGAAGTGACGGCGTTCACCCGGTCATTGCACTCCACGGGAGATGCACACTGGAAAATCGCGCGGCTTGAAAGTGAACTCAAGACGTTGAAGGAAAAACTGGAAGCCTGGAGACAGAGCTACCTGAGCAGTTGGGACGCCGACACCCCTGATGCCAACCAGCCTCGTGCCTATCATGACTATCAGCACAAAGGCGGGCGATACATCGCCGATCGCCTGCTGGAGTGTTTCGAACGCAGATCCGAGGTGTTCCAGGAGCGCAGCACCAGCCTTGAGAGCGGGTACGCGCTGGACTTGTCGAAAGAGATGCTGCCCCATGACCTTCAGCATTGGTGGAGGCAGTTGCCCGAAGGCCTCAAACCCTGGCTCGATCAGGTCACGACACTGAACCTGGACGGTCAGGGGTTCTCTTCGGCCTCGAACGGGTTGTTGAAGGATTTCCCTCAGCTGCGTCAACTGAGCGCCAGACACTGCGGTCTCAAGACCCTGCCGGCCAGTATCGGTCAGATGCGGCGTCTGGAAACCCTGCGTCTGAACGACAACCAGCTGCAACTGACACCCACCAATGCGCAGCAATTGAACACGCTGACACGCCTGGAAATCCTGAGGCTGGACAACAATCCCGTCAGCATGCCCCTGTCGGTCGGGCGCATGCCGAGGTTGCGAATCCTGAGCCTGATCAATACGCAGATCGACGCCTGGCCGCTGGGTCTGTTCGATGTTTCCCGCCCCCGAGGATTCTTTCTCGATCTGGGCAACAATCCGCTCAGGTACATCCCCGAAGTCGCGCCCGGTTCCAATGAAGCACGACTGATCGCCCGCACTCGCGTCCATCTGGATCAACTCACCAGACGAGCCCGCTCCACCTACGAGCAATATCGAAGGTCAGTGGGTATGCGCCCTTCGCAAAGCTACGCGACCATTGCTGAAGATTTGCTGGAGCAATGGCCGGTTTCCGTGGACACCGAACTGGCTGATGAAACGCCCGGCATCGGGGCTCTTCGCCCCGAGGCGTGGCACGAACTGGCTAGCGAACCCGGCTCCGACGGATTCTTCCAGGTGCTGCAGGATCTGACCCGTTCTGCCGATTACGAACAGGGTGGCGAAGCGCTGGATCAGTTGACCGACCGTGTCTGGCGAATGGTCGACGCCATGGACATCGACACCCGACTGCGCGAAGAGCTGTTCCTGATGTCCACCGATCCCGAAGGTTGCGAAGATGCCGGGGCCCAGTTGTTCAACAGCATGGGAATACGCGTACTGGCGTCGGAGGCACGCACCTTTTCCAGCTCTCCCGAGGAGCTTGAACGCCGATTGGCGACACTGGCCAAAGGCGCTGCACGACTCAAGCAAGTGAACGAGATCGCCCGAGCCGATATCGCGGCCCGAGAAGGCGAACCGGACGAGGTTGAAGTCCATCTGGCCTATGAAACAGGCCTGGCCAGACGCCTTGAACTGCCCTGGCAGTCCGAGGCCATGAAATTCCGTCAGGTTGCCGGGGTCAGCGATACAACCATTGATGACGCCTACGACAGCATTGTCGATGATGAAGCCGGTGACGGTCTGATCGACCAGATGCTCGACCAATCCTTCTGGGATCAGTATCTGCGTGAGACCTGGCCGGGAGAAATCGAAGCCAACACCCGTGCGCATCAGGAAAAAGCCGATCGGCTGATCGATTTGCGGGCAGCCCAGGCGAGTTGGGTCGAATCCGCTGATCGTTCACCGCCACTCAGGCGGACACTCGCCGAACTGGCGCGCAAACTCTTCATACCGGACGCAGCGGTCTTCACACCGGAAAAAATGAGCCAGAAGACTTACGACGAGTTGCTTGAAGGCATTGGCCGGCAGGAGAAAACGCTGAAACGAAGACTGACTCGCGAGGCCATGGCCCGCGCAAGGATCTGACCCGACCGGAGTCACCTGAAGGCAACCGGCCCGGTTGCCTTCAAGGCGGGCGTCAGACTTCCGAATCCCAGATCACCGTGACATTGCCGGCGTATCGTCTGGCCTGGCCGGGCTGCAGCATCTGTTCGACGTAGTCCCTGGGTATTTCGAAATGCAACGTGCCCGCGGTCCGCTCCAGAAAGCGGTCCGGTTGAAAGCCCGGAGCATTCGGGCTGGAGGTCAGCGGCCGACGGCGCACCGGCTGACCGGCATCGTCGGTGATACTGTCGGGTAGGCTGACGCTCACGAAAACCTGTGCATCGGCTCCGCCACCCTCCGTATCCCGTAACCCGCAGGACTGCGCACCGCCGTGCTTGCATTCGACAAACATCTTGAACCGCGACGACGACGAAATGTTGAAGGTCTGATCGCGGAACAATCGCACCGGTTTGCGCCCCTGTTGCAGCCAGGCCTGCCAGCCGCCTTGCGGCACCAGTACGACCTTGTTGCCGCCGGGGGGAATGTCGACCTTGAGCACATGCTGCACATCCAGCACGAACCTGAAGGTCACGGCCGAATTGTCCGGCAACAGATTGTCGCCGGTGTCGATGTCCATGCCAGGGCCGACGCCGTAAGTCAGTGCGCCGGTGTACAGGCCGGCCGACATCTGCAGCGGATTCGGCGTACGCAGTTCATAGGCCACGTCCAGATAACCGTACGACATCCACGGAATCATGAATGCCGTCTGTTTGGCGCACGTCCCTTCGGCAGGTGTTTTCCAGAAGAAGCGATAGAAATCCGGCCCGTAGGATGACATCGCTCCGGCGCGGCAAGGTAACGGCGCAATTACCCAACTGGTTCCCCAGAGTTTGAAATGCGCCTGCTGATCATCGGTTTCACCCGTCAGGCTGGCCGCCGTGTCGCTCAAGACATACTGGGAACCAAATCCGCCGATGCGCATTTCCACCGTTGCCGATTCACCGGTAAACACATTGGTGACCACCAGGCTGCGCCATTGCGCCGGCATCTTGAACATCGCGCCGTTACGCTCGGACGCCCCCGGTTCGATCGCTCGTATTGAAGCGAAACGCAGTGGCAGGCGAACACCCGACAGGGGTTTGCAATCGTTTGGATAAGTGCCGCAGTAGCCGCTCTGGGGTGTCTGGTTGATGAAGGTGTTGGTCTGTGGATTGGCCGGATCGGGAATGTAGACCGCACGGATTTCCTGCGTCACCGCCAATGCCGCTGACGACAATAGCCCTGCGCACACACCGCACCACCCTTTGGCCTGATTGAACCTGTTGATCTTGCGCAACCCTGAAACCATTACCAGCTCCTTGCTCAGCAATCGGTCTGTTGTACTTCAAGCGATCAGCCCGCCGGGGCCGCCACGTTGAAAATGATGTTGACGCTGCCGTAGTAATCGCCCGGTTTGTACCCGTCCGGGTGGACCCGTGGTTCGATTTCCAGTTGCACCCGTTTTCCCGCCACCGCCTCCTCACGGGACACGACCTGGCGCGGTACCGGATTGTGGTTCAGTTCGACGCCGTTGAAGGTGACGCGCAGGCTGATGTCATCCCGCGAGTCCTGGCCGCTGGAGAGAATGGCGAAACTGTCGAGACGGGCTTCGATGGCGTTGCTGTCGGTGCGCACATCGAAGTTCTTGCGCAAACCACCGAGGGTGGACGTCCTCAGGTCCCAGGGCAGCGTCTGCTGATGGTGGATCCAGTCCGATTCGCTGGGTATCACATAAAATTCCAGGGTCGGAATATCCACCGAGACTTCAAAGATGTGTTTCTCCTGCGCCGCAAATACGCCTCCCACCATTGGTGTCGAGACGCCGATGGTCACGGCAATGACCGCTTGCTTGATCATGTCACTTCCTTTTGCGTGGATAAAAAACCGCCTCCCTGGCGGCTTCGTTTCCGGACGGTGACCCTGTCAAGCAGAGTCGCCGATACCTTTCATTCCCCTGGAGATTTGGCGTTGAACACCAGATTGACCGTGCCAGAGTAGTCGCCGGGTTTGTAAACCCCTATCTTGACGGGTTTGATTTCCAGCAACACCCGGGCCCCCCCGGCGGCCATTTCCCGGGATACCACTTCACGGGAAGGAATACTCGCGGGCACTTGCACACCGTTGAAAAAGACATGCAACTGAATCAGTTCATCCTCCTTGCCGGTTGACAGGTAAGGCGCCCCCTCAAGGCGAGCCTCGATGGCACTGGTGTCGTTACGTACATCGAAATGCTTGCGCAAACTGCCCAGCGTCGAGTTCACAGGATCCCAGTCAAGCCTCTGAGGACGGTGAATCCAGTCCGACTCCGACGGAATAACGTAAAAAGGTCGGCTTGGGACCGACAATGCCACCCGGAAAGTATGCTCTTCACGGGCAGCCCGGCTCTCCTCGCTGCCCCAGAGCGCCATCAATGCAATCCCCATCCACAGCTTGTTCATGGCCATTACCCGCCCGCCACTTTCAGGTCCTTGCGGTGTTCACCCTCGATCAATTTGAAGCGGTACTCACGACCCGCCTCTTTGTCGAAAGCAAACGTTCTGCCGGCCAGGACATGGTGCTTGGTGGTCGCGCCACATTCGCTTTCCCGTGCTTGCGAGCAGTTCTTGAACTCATCGACGACCAAAACCGTATTGCCGTTGTTTCGCAACTCATAACGTTTCGGGGTTTCATTGACCACCGTGTCATAACGGCTGTCCTTGGGGCGCACAAAAAACACAATGCCAAAACCGGTCATCACATTGACACCCGCCGACAAGGCTTTCTTGTAGTCCTCGCGCTCCTCGCTGGACACCACGAAGTTGTCCTCCTTCTCCGGTACCACCGGCACGAAGCGCACCCGAAAGTAACGTTCGCGCTCACGTTCGCCCATATACAGCAGGCGCGTGCCCTGCATCCCCTTCGCCGGAATGATCAACCGCGCCGGGCTGGCCATCAGACCATTGCGGGAGGCGCCGTCGGCGGAGGCCTCAACCGGAATTTCCCGGGGCTTGCCATCAGGGTCGTAGACAATTTCCAGTACGTTGACCTTGACGAAGGCCGTGCTGTCACCGCTGTTGAACACGCGTTTCAGATAGGTACTTTTACTGCCATCCAGATAGTCGTATACGGTGCCAACATTGATCTGCGGCCCGGCATTCGCGGCTCCACAGAGCAGTCCCAGCACACTCGACAAAAACAGACGTTTCATCGTTTTCCACTCCATAAAAAATAACGGCCGGCTCAGGTGCTCAAGCCTCCGAGTCCCAGACGACGGTGATGTAACCGAGGAACGTGTCGTTCATCCCTGGCTTGAGCAAACTCTCGATGGAGCCTTTGGGCATCTCGAACCGCAGTGAACCCTGTTTTCGGTCAACGTAATGTCCTGGCTGGAACGGGCCTGCCCATTCCTTATGCCGCAAGCCGAGATGAGTGACAGTCCCGCCGCCATTTGGCCCCCCGATGCCTGGGGGCAAACTCAACTTCACCTCGACATAAGTACGGTCTCCCGAGGTGGGGCTACGCAAATTGCACTGGTCGGGAGCAAACGACTCGGCGCACTCGAGCATCACCTTGAAGCGCGATGAGGCCGAGATGAAGAATGTCTGGTCGCGATAGATCCGCGACGGCTTGTGACCTCCATCGATCCAGCGCTGCCACCCGCCCTCGGGCTCCAGAGTGACTTTGTCGCCGTGCGGCGGCAGGTCGACCTTCAGCGTGTGTTGCACGTCCAGTACGAAGTCCAGGGTCAGATTGCCGTCGTCCGGCACCATCATCGGTCCCATCTGGAAATCACCGTTGGGGCCAAGGGTGTAGGACAGCGACCCTGTGTACAGTCCGGATGACATGCCCAGCGGATTGGGAGTGCGCAATTCGTAAGCGAAATCAAGGGTGTCGAACGACATCGCCGGTATCCGGTACGCAGCGACTTTGGTGCACGATGCTTCGACGGGAGCTTTCCAGAAGAACCGATAGGTATCGGGGGAATACCATCCCACACCGCTGTATACACAGGGGGACGGCGCATAGACCCAACTGTTGTTGGTCCAGAGTTTCTGGTGACCTTCGAGGATGTCCGTCACTCCCACCAGATTGGCGGCAGAATCGCTCAGGAGAAACTTCGACCCGATACCGATGATCCGAACCTCGACGGTTTCAGACTCGCCGGTTTCACGATGACTGACCGTCAGTTGTCGCCAATTGGCCGGCACCTTTAATGACAATGCATCGCCGGGCGCACCTGGGGTGATCGCGCGAGTGGATTCGAACCGGACCGGTAACTGAATGCTGAACATATTGTTGTCCGTGCACTGGGCCGGATCGAGGGTGCAATAGCCACTGTTCGGCGTCTTGTTGACGAAGACGTTCTTGCTCGGCTGAGAAGAATCGGGCTGGAACAGCGCCCGGATTTCCTGATTGACCGCCTCGGCCGATGGCAGGCTCAGCGCTGCCAGCAGCCCCAGCCAGTACGGAGATCTTTTCATGGTCTCAACCCGCCTTCTGTTCGGTGGACGTGAGATCGGCCAGGGTGTCCGGCGTGCAACGCAGGTCGCCGATCATCAGCACGCTGTTTTCACTTCGGTGGTCTTTTTCATTGAGGCGGAACTGGCACAGCAGGTTGTTATCGCGGCGCACTTCGAGGGTCGGGGAGCCGGCGTTCATTTCCATCGAGAAGAACCCGTCGACTTCCGTGACCCCGCGACTGGCGTGATTGATCACGTGATGGCCCTTGAGCGGCCGGCCCTGTTCATCGATCAGGCGGCCGAGCACGGTCAGGGTTTTCATCACCCGAATCTGCCGGTAATCCACGCCGCCCTTGTTCAGGTGATAACGGGTGCGCGGCGGGTCGATGGTCGCGGCGGGCACATGGTTGCCCTCGAAGTCGAAACTCACGGAGCTGTTCTGGTACGCGGTCAACGGGATGAAGTTGCGCCCCGGCTTCAAGGCCGCACCGCCACCACTGAGGTCATCGGCCCGTAGGACGATCCCGTCGATGTCCGACTCCACGTCGACGATCATGCCGGCGCCGCGCATCTCGTATTCGCTGGTCATCAGCATTTTCTGTCCGCCCACCACCAGGGTGCTGTCGAGGTTGAGGCCACCGGTAAAATTGTTGTTGTAGGACGAACGCTGAACGAAACCGTCGCCATTGACCGTGTCGGTGCGGAAATTGGCCTGGCTCGACAGGCCCATGCCGTAGGTGTCGCTCAACGCGGTGACCGAGACGTTTTGCAGCACGTGATCCTTGAAGTCCTTGCGCCAGCCGATCGAGGCATTGTTGTCGCGTCCGCCGTCACGGTCGGTACGGGAGCCGATGCTGCCGGTCAACTGCTGGCCTGGTGCGCCGATGGCCAGGTTCAGGCTCAGATCGACACCACGGTTGCGATCATTGCCGCTGCTGAAACTGCCTGGCCGGTCGAACAGCGACAGACGCCAGTTGGCGTCGTTGCCGAACAGCACCGCACGCCGGTTCCAGCCCAGATCCACGCCGATGCCTTCGACGTTACCTTCACTGTGAGAAACCCGGGCGTTGAGGGAGTTGCGCTGATCGAGCCGATGGTTGATCGCCAGTGACGAGTTGCTGGTCTGGCCGACGAATACGTTGCGTTGTCGCACACGGGTGCCGTCAGGCAGGGTGTCGTAGAGGTTGGTAGTGTCCAGCCAGCTTCGGTTGTGGCTGAGGATCAGGCTGCCGGCGCCATAGTTGTAAAGACTTTGCAGATCCAGCCCTGTGCCGTAATCCCGAGTCTGGTAGACGTTGGCGTACAGGCTGAGGTGGTTGGCCAGGGTCCAGTCGATGGACGTGCCGTATTGCAGTTTTTCCCGGATCTGTCTTGCCGACAATCCGAGAATCACCCGCGGATGCGCCAGATAGTTGATCGACGCTCCGGCCGTAGGACTGCCGCTGGCCTGTTGGTCCCAGTTGCTGAGCAGTTTGCTTTCTTCGCCGGCGAACAGGTTGTAGCGCCAGCGCTCGTCGAGGTTGCGCCAGTTGTTCGGTTTGTAGACCAGCTCCTGGGTAGTGGAGGTGATCTGGCCGTCTTCGATCAGCCGCACTTCCACTTCATAGATGCCGCCGGGCAGTGGCCGGGTATCCAGGGTCTGCAACCCGGCGGGAACCGACTGGGTGTTGATCAGCAGGCCGTCACGGTAAATCTCCACCGAACCCTGGCGGTTGGCCGTGACATAAATCGGGTAAACGCTGGGCATTGCATTGTTGATGGCCAGACTGTCGGAACTGCCGTACATCACACCGACAGCCGTGTCAGGGCTGGTGCCGAATGTACGCGGCTGACGGGTCAGACCTTCGGAATTGGGGGTGAAATAGCCCAGGCGAAAGAAGCTGCCTTGCAGCTCGCGCTGGGTGTAAAGCTCGTGCACGGCGTGGTAAAGCTTGTCGTCCGGGCCGCCCATGCGTGCCAGTTGCATGTTGAACGTCTGGCTCCAGTTGCCCAGGCTGCCACTGGCCTCCAGGCCATAGCGCCCGCCCAGATCCTGATCCTGGCCGCCATTCAGGTTGAGCTGGTTGCGCACCATCAGGCCGCTGCTGCCTTCCACAGGCTGGTCGTGATAACGCTTGGCCTCGAGATCGCGCTCGGCATTGCGGGTGAGGATCGAGACCAGGGAGTTTTCCAGGTTGTAGTGCACCGCCAGCACATCATCCGGACAAGATCCGGAGCAATCGCCCAGCGGCACACCTGGCTTGAGGAAAGCAGCCCATTTTTCCCGCTCGGCGGGGCCGTAGCGGTTCTCGCTGGTATCGGTGAATTCAAGCAGGGTGATGCGATCATCGCGCGACAGCACCACCAGGGCCTCGCCCAGAGGTTGCTGGTCAAGCTCGACCCGCACCGCCAGGGGTACGTCGAAGAAATGCTCCTCGAAATCCGCCGGCAAACCTTTGGCTTGCGCCAGCAGACTGCGAGGTGTCGTACCCGCAGGAGCAGGGGCCGCCATCGCACCGGCACAAAACAGCAGTGCAAGCGCAACCGCGATGGGTGTCATCGGGAACATGAACTCTTACTCTGATATCGAACAAGTTGAAGTCCGGCGGGACAATCGGGGAGTGGTTGTCCCGCCGGGAAACGCTACCGGGCAGTCAGCGCAGAGACTTGATCAACGTGCAGCAACCGGCGGCACGGCGTCGAAGGTCATCGCGACAGTACCGGTGTAATCACCCGGATTGAACGTGGTGCCCTTGGCGCTGATTTTCAGCGGAGCACGATAGTTCACATCGGACTCGGATTCGCCCACGACCATTTGCGGAGTCTGGGTCAGTACCTTGTTGTTGAATGCCACTTCCAGAGGAATGACTTCATTTCCGTAGATCAACTGCGGAACACTTTCCAGGCTGGCATGAACCGAACCGTTATTGTTGCGCACATCGAAGAAACCATTGATTTCGCGCATCTTGCCGGTACTTGGCTGATAGCTCATGTCCTGGTCCTTGTTGACCAGGTCCGCATCGGTCGGTACCACGTAGAAACCGTTGGTCGGCACGTGGGCAATGAGGCTGATGGAGTGACGCGCTTCACCGGCGGCGAAGGTCACGGACGAGCTCAGGGCCAGGGCGGCGAGAGAAGCGGTGATTGCGATTTTCTTGAACATCGGTCAGTACCTGTTTTCTTTTAAGGAATCGAAACATTGAAGTTCATGTCATACCGGCCGATATGAACCGAAACATGAAAGTTCAACGCCGGGGCATGATCGACTCTTGACTCAAGAATGTAAGCAGGCAACTTCCCACGAGCTCGTAGTTCAACAACCTCGTGACACGCAAGAAAAAACATCAAAATATCAAAATATATAAAAGCGACTGTAAGCAATACCCTACCCACAGTTAAAAAGAAAAAACGTTACAACACTTAAAGTCCGACGAGACGGCACTTTCTTTTGTTTTTAGAATATAAGCTCAAGCATTAATAGAGTGCGAACTTTAACCTTCTGGTTATTCTTGTCTGGATGAACAAGTAACCCATATTTGTCCGGCTGCGCTCCTTTTGCACCTGCTGACCACTCGTCAGCTGCCATTTCCTCTCAGGCAAAAAGACCTTGCCCAGCCGTAAAGATATATCTTAAGTTGTATCTAAACACGACGAGAGAAGACTGAAATGAGAGACCATCATTCCCCCCACCGCGACCACGGCGACAGCCGTGACGGCTTCGAAAAACGCCACGGACGCGAACGCGGCGGTCGCGGCCCCCGGGTATTCGCACCGGGTGACCTGAAATTGCTGTTGCTGGCATTGATCGCCGAACAGCCCTGCCACGGCTACGACCTGATCCGCCAGATCGAAACCATGTTCGACGGCGCCTACAGCCCCAGCCCCGGCGTGATCTACCCGACCCTGACGTTTCTCGAAGAAAGCGAAATGATCACCGGCGATGCCGAGGGCGGCAAAAAGCGTTACGCGGTCACCGATGCCGGTCGCCAATCCCTCAGCGAACAAGCAGTGGCACTGGACGGCGTGCGCATGCGCATCGATGTCAGCAAGCGCTCGTTGCGCGGCCACGACCGGCCGCCGGAAATCCATGAAGCGGTGCATAACCTGCGCCACGCCCTGCAAATGCACCACGGGCGCTGGAGCCCGGAAGAAATCCTGCGGGTGCGCGACCTGCTCAACGACACCGCCAAAGCCATCGTCGACGGCCCCGCCGTTCAATCTGCTCCGGAGAAAGCCGAATGACTGAAGTACAGACCCAAGGCATCCACCGTGTGATGCATGAAATCAAACGCCGCCGCCTGGAAGTGCTGCGTGTGGTCGACCTGACCCCGCGCATGCGCCGCATCACCCTCGGCGGGCCGGAACTGGCCGGGTTCATCAGCCTGGGCACCGACGACCACGTCAAACTGCTGTTCCCGCAGAACGCCGAACAGGCCGCCGCGCTGGAAACCCTGGTGCTCGGCGCCGGCAAGAGCGACGCACCGATGCCGGAAATGCGCGACTACACCCCGCGTCGCTATGACCTCGACAAGCTTGAGCTGGACATCGACTTCGTCCTCCACGGAGACGGCCCTGCCTCGACCTGGGCGGAACAGGCCAAGCCTGGGCAATTCCTGCACATCGGCGGCCCGCGCGGTTCGATGATCGTGCCGGACATCTTCGACAGCTATCTGCTGATCGGCGACGAAACCGCCCTGCCCGCCATCGCCCGCCGCCTCGAAGGCTTGGCGGCCAATCGCAAGGCGCTGGTGGTGATCGAAGTGGAAAACGGCAAGGAGCAGCAAACGCTGGAAAGCGCGGCGCAGGTCAACGTGATCTGGGTGTTGCGCGGAGACAACAAGGACAGCCTGCTGACCACCGTGAAACAGTTGCAGGTGCCCAAAGGCAATCTGTATGCGTGGGTGGCGACCGAGACGAAGGTTTCGCGGCAGATTCGCCGGGTATTGCTCGATGAGCATGGGCTGGACGAGCAGTTCGTCAAAGCCGTCGGTTACTGGCGCGCCGAAGGCTCCGAAGAAGAGTGAAACGAGCGGCGGCGCTGTTAAAGGCGCCGCCCCTTCCAGCGATCAATGCCGATCACCAACAACGCCATCAGCACAAACCCCAACAGAATCCCTCCTGCATTGACGAACACCTGTGGATAACCCAGCAGCGCCACGTCAATGAACGGATAGGCGTAAGCCCCCAGCAGATGCCCGCGCAACAGCGCATAGGCGAAGTACACCAGCGGATAGATCAGCCACAGCGGCAGGTGCTTCAGACGCAAGCTGCCCTTCGGCACGCAAAACCACCAATAAGCCAGGAACAGCAGCGGCATCACGTCGTGGAGCAATTCATCGGCGATAAACTGCCAGCCCTGCGGATGCCACAGATGCCGCAGCAAAAGGCTGTAGGCCAGGCCCACCACGGCAATGCTCACGGCAATCCCGCTGCTGACCCAGGGTTGCAGAAACCAGCGGCGCGCAGCGGATTCGCGATTCGTTACCGCGCAGGTCAGCACCACCGCCACCAGGGTGTTGGTGATCACGGTGAAGTAACTGAAGAAACTCACCAGCCCGCCCAGCAGACTGGCGCCAACGCTCAGGCGAGCGAAGAAAATCAGGTACAGCTGAATCCCCAGCCCGGCCCAACCCAGCACCGCGGCCGAAGTGATCAGGCGTCGCCGCCGCACGGCGTTCATCTCAGAGCGGGCGCTTGGTGCGCATCAACTTAACGTACAGACGTTCGACTTTCTCCCGCGCCCATGGCGTCTTGCGCAAAAAGGTCAGGCTCGACTTGATGGTCGGATCGCTCTTGAAGCAACGGATGTCGATGCGTTCGGCCAGGCCCGACCATTCGTAGTGGGTCACCAGTGCATTGAGGATCTGTTCGAGGGTTACGCCGTGCAGCGGATCGGGGTTGTGGTCGTTCATGCCGGGCCTTTGGGCGAAGTGAAAATGCAGAAGCCGCGCACCTTAGCCGAGGGGCTGTGCCGGTGGAAGGCCTTCCTTCAAATGTAGGTGAACCGTGCAAGATCGCAGGCTCGATCAACCCCGGCAATGTGATCGATTGCCGCACTGTTACCGAATCCGAAAGGGTTCATGTCTGCAAAAGCACTTTGTGTTTTTGTAACGGGACATTATCCTGCCGCCCTTCTGCTGAATCGCTTCACTGCCTGCGTCAAATCGTAGCGGTCAGCCCATCCCCCCAAAAAGATCAAGAAAGACCCATTTCATGCCTGATTTTCCGTTCTCCCGAGACAGCGCTATCTCAACCCTGCGCCTGATCGGCGGCTGCACCGCCCTTGGCCTCGTCACCTGCACCCAGGCCGCTCCGGCCTTCGACAGTGAATCACCGTATATGCTCGGTGACTGGAACGGCACCCGCAGCGAACTCTCGGCCAAAGGCATCGACTTCAAGCTCGACTACACCGGCGAAATGGGCAGCAACCTGCACGGCGGCTACGACCACGACCGCACCGCACGCTACAGCGATCAATGGGGCCTCGGTACGCATCTGGACCTGCAAAAGCTGCTGGGCTGGAACGACGCCGAATTCCAGTTGACCGTGACCAAGCGCAGCGGCAACAACATCAGCAATGACCGCATCAACGACCCGCGCGTCGGCGGCTTCACCTCGGCCCAGGAAGTCTGGGGCCGTGGCCAGACCACCCGCCTGACGCAGATGTGGTACCAGCAGAAATTCTTCGACCAGAAGCTCGACATCAAGGTCGGCCGCTTCGGCGAAGGCGAAGACTTCAACAGCTTCCCGTGCGACTTCCAGAACCTGGCGTTCTGCGGCTCGCAGGTCGGCAACTGGGTGGGTGGCATCTGGTACAACTGGCCGGTCAGCCAATGGGCGCTGCGCGTCAAATATCACCTGACACCAGAGTTGTACGCGCAGGTCGGCGCCTATGAGCAGAACCCGTCTAACCTCGATCGCGGCAACGGCTTCAAACTCAGCGGCAGCGGCACCCAGGGCGCGATCCTGCCGATCGAACTGGTGTGGACGCCGAAACTGAACGGCCTGCCGGGCGAATACCGCGCCGGTTACTACTACAGCAACGCCAAGGCCACTGACGCCTATAAAGACAGCAACGGCCAGCCGGCGGCCCTGAGCGGCGAGGCCTATCGCAGCGCCTCGAGCAAACACGGCGTGTGGCTCGGCGTGCAGCAGCAGATCACCAGCGTCGCCAGCGACAACTCTCGTGGCCTGAGCGTGTTTGCCAACGGCACGATGCACGACAAGAAGACCAACGCCGTCGACAACTACGTTCAGGCCGGCGTGGTCTACAAAGGCCTGTTCGACGCTCGCGCCAAGGACGACATCGGCTTTGCCCTGGCTCGCGTCCACGTCAACCCGGCCTACCGCAAGAACGCCGAGGCGACCAACCAGGCCCGCGCCGTCTACGACTACGACGATCCGTCCTACCTGCCGCCGCAGGACACCGAATACAGCGCCGAACTCTATTACGGCGTGCACGTCACCAATTGGCTGACCGTGCGCCCGAACCTGCAATACATCCGCCATCCGGGTGGTGTGGACAAGGTCGATGACGCGCTGATCGGCGGGATCAAGATCCAGTCGTCGTTCTGACCGGTACCCGCAGAAGATTCACTTAGCTGAACAAGTTTTATATGAACCATGCCCGCGCCCAATCGTCATCTACAGTGACTACAGCGCGGGACTACTTGAAACGTCACGGAGAACCACACTATGAGCACCGAAAGTGCTTCGAGTCGAGGCCGTCTGCTACCGAGCCTGCTCGGCATTCTGCTTCTACTGATGGGCCTGGCCATGCTGGCCGGGGGAATCAAGCTGAGCACGCTCGGCGGCTCGCTGTACTACCTGCTGGCCGGTATCGGCATCACGCTGACCGGCATTCTGATGCTGATTCGTCGCCGCGCAGCACTGGGCCTGTACGCCATTGTGCTGTTTGCCAGCACCGTCTGGGCGCTGTGGGAAGTCGGTCTGGACTGGTGGCAACTGGTGCCGCGTCTGGCGCTGTGGTTCGTCCTCGGCTTCGTGATGCTGCTGCCGTGGTTCCGTCGTCCGCTGCTGCTCAACGGTCCTGCACCGATGGGCACCGGCGGCCTGACCGTGGCCGTGATCCTGGCCGGCGTCACCGCCCTGGCCAGCCTGTTCACCCACCCGGGCGAAACCTTCGGCGAACTGGGTCGCGACACCGCCGACACCACCAGCACCGCGCCAGCCATGCCCGATGGCGACTGGCAGGCCTATGGCCGCAGCGAATTCGGTGACCGCTACTCGCCACTGAAGCAGATCACCCCGGCCAACGTCGGCAAGCTGCAAGAAGCCTGGCGCATCCAGACCGGCGACCTGCCGACTGCTGATGACCCGGTCGAGCTCACCAACGAAAACACTCCGCTGAAAGCCAACGGCATGCTCTATGCCTGCACCGCTCACAGCAAGGTGCTGGCGCTGGACCCGGACACCGGCAAGGAATTGTGGCGCTTCGACCCGCAGATCAAGAGCCCGGTCGGCTTCAAGGGCTTCGCCCACATGACCTGCCGTGGCGTGTCGTACTACGACGAAGCCGCGTACGCCAAGTCTGCAACCGCCGCCTCCGCCGTCATCTCCGAGGCCGGCAAAGCCGTCGCCCAGGCGTGCCCGCGTCGCCTGTACCTGCCGACCGCCGATGCACGCCTGATTGCACTGAACGCCGACACCGGCAAGATCTGCGAAGGCTTCGGCAACAAAGGCGTGGTTGACCTGACACAGGGCATCGGCCCGTTCACCCCGGGTGGCTACTACTCCACCTCGCCAGCCGCGATCACTCGTGATCTGGTGATCATGGGTGGCCACGTGACCGACAACGAATCGACCAACGAGCCGTCCGGCGTGATCCGCGCCTACGACGTGCGCGACGGTCATCTGGTATGGAACTGGGACAGCAACAACCCGGACGCCACCGAACCGTTGGCCCCGGGCCAGATCTACAGCCGCAACTCGGCGAACATGTGGTCGCTGGCCAGCGTTGATGAAAAACTCAACATGGTTTACCTGCCACTGGGCAACCAGACCCCAGACCAGTGGGGCGCTGACCGCACCCCGGGCGCCGAGAAATTCAGCGCCGGCGTAGTAGCCCTGGACCTGAGCACCGGTAAAGTGCGCTGGAACTACCAGTTCACCCACCACGACCTGTGGGACATGGACGTTGGCAGCCAGCCAACCCTGCTGGACATGAAAACCGCCGACGGCATCAAGCCTGCGCTGATCGCTCCGACCAAACAGGGCAGCCTGTACGTCCTCGACCGTCGTGACGGCACGCCGATCATCCCGATCAAGGAAATCCCGGTTCCGCAAGGCGCCGTGAAAGGCGACCACACCGCACCGACCCAGGCCCGTTCGGACCTGAACCTGCTGGCCCCGGAACTGACCGAAAAAGCCATGTGGGGCGCCAGCCCGTTCGACCAGATGCTGTGCCGCATCCAGTTCAAGGAACTGCGCTACGAAGGCCAATACACGCCTCCGTCGGAACAGGGCAGCCTGATCTATCCGGGTAACGTCGGAGTGTTCAACTGGGGCGGTGTTTCTGTCGACCCGGTTCGCCAGATGCTGTTCACCAGCCCGAACTACATGGCCTTCGTCTCGAAAATGGTGCCACGCGAAAAAGTCGCGGCCGGCAGCAAGCGCGAGAGCGAAACCGCTGGCGTGCAACCGAACACCGGCGCGCCTTATGCGGTGATCATGCACCCGTTCATGTCGCCACTCGGCGTACCGTGCCAGGCCCCGGCCTGGGGCTACGTCGCCGGTATCGACCTGACCACCGGCAAAGTCGTCTGGAAACGCAAGAACGGCACCAGCCGCGACAGCTCGCCAATCCCGATCGGCTTCACCCTGGGTGTGCCTAGCATGGGCGGCTCGATCGTCACCGCAGGCGGCGTCGGCTTCCTCAGCGGCACGCTGGACCAGTACCTGCGCGCCTACGACGTGAACTCTGGTAAAGAACTGTGGAAATCGCGCCTGCCTGCGGGCGGCCAAGCGACCCCGATGACCTACACCGGCAAGGACGGCAAGCAATACGTCCTGCTCGTGGTGGGTGGTCACGGCTCGCTGGGCACCAAGATGGGTGACTATGTGATTGCGTACAAACTGCCGGAATAAGTTGTAACGGCAGTAAGGAAAAAGGCGATGCCCTGTGAGGGGTGTCGCCTTTTTTTGTGGACTGCGTTTTTACACGGGGTGTGTATGTCCTACAGACAGGGTGTTTGGAGGGGATGTTTCTGACATGTCGCGTCGGTTGTGGCTCGGAAACGGGGTGGATAGGCTTTGGGGGTCGCTGCAAATTCAGCGATGGGGCGTCGCGGTCCGATAACTGATGCATAATCGCCAACCTCACGGCACCCCGGTGCCTGTTGTGTGTGTCATGGCGGCTGTGCGCGGGATGCCTTCTCTGGAGGTATGCCGATTCCTCAGTTATCGGTCCGCGAACCCGCGTACAGCTGCCACCTCAGATTGCGTCGCGGCAATCGAAGGCAGCTCCAATTTCACCAACTGAGTATTCACCATGAAAAAACCAACACCCAATCCCCCCGAATCAAACGACGCATCGCCCTACGAATCGCCAGACTCCAAAAAACTCCACGACGCTGCCGAGCGCGCGCTCGACCACTACCTGAAACCCAACACCACCACCCTGCGCTTCCATAAACCCAGCACCATGTTCCAGGTCGCACCCGATCAGGACAGTGAAAGCCTGCTGGTCCACGCCTGCGAATCACTGGCACAGGCCAGCCTCATGACCAGTGACATCGCCTCACACATCGACCTCCCGCAGCGGCGGACAATTCTGGCCATTCAGCAAATCATCATGCTGGCTGAACTGGCGGTGAATCGGGTGCTGGATAACGTCGAAGTACAGCGCTACCCAACACACAGCTGAATCGCCCTGACGAAATCGACCTGCCAGCCACAGACCACATTCGCTGGCAGATCGATTGGGACGCGGAGCGTCCCGGGCTGCATTCCCACGCAGAGCGTGGGAACGATCAAAGCAAAAGCAATCCGCTTTTCGCTTTTCGCTTTTCGCTTTTCGCCACTCACCACGATGAGCGTTAGCTCAAGTACCGCTTTTGACGTGCCGGCCCCTTCGGCAGGCTGAGAGGAGGGATTTATCCGGGGGGGAGCGCAGCGACCGTTCGACGAAGTCGAACACATCGAGAGGAGGTGCAGCGAAGCAAACCGGAGGCGATGCCCCCGGATGAATGCCGGAACGAAGGAACCCCGAGCCTCAGCGAGGGGCCGAACGCCGGGGCCCAGACCTTTGGTTCCTTTGGGGCGTTTGCCAAAGGGACTCGCCGTAAGGGCGAAACCGCCAGCGGGCGCACCCGAAGAAACGGATATGTACCCGATACCCCCCAGCATGGTCGGCCCAAAGGCCGCCAAGCCCAAAGCCCAAACCCTGTCAAAACCCTGAACACACAACCAGAAACACCCACCCCCATTGAAACCACCAAAACCCTGCCCCATCTAACACCCATACCCCATTGCGCAGGTGCCCCATGAGCGACCAGCAAGAATTCCCCGAGAACCCCGACGACATCACCGAAACCGACGCCGAACACATCGAACACCACGTCCCCGGCAAAGGCCTCGCCCTGCCCGGCCAGAACCTGCCGGACAAGGTCTACATCATCCCGATCCACAACCGCCCGTTCTTCCCGGCCCAGGTCCTGCCGGTCATCGTCAACGAAGAACCCTGGGCCGAAACCCTCGAACTGGTCAGCAAATCCGACCACCACTCCCTGGCCCTGTTCTTCATGGACACGCCCCAGGAAGACCCGCGCCATTTCGACACCAAGGCATTGCCGCAATACGGCACCCTGGTCAAGGTGCACCACGCCAGCCGCGAAAACGGCAAACTGCAATTCGTCGCCCAGGGCCTGAGCCGTGTGCGCATCAAGACCTGGCTCAAGCACCATCGCCCGCCGTATCTGGTGGAAGTCGAATACCCGCACCAGCCCACCGAGCCGACCGACGAGGTCAAGGCCTACGGCATGGCGCTGATCAACGCGATCAAGGAACTGCTGCCGCTCAACCCGCTGTACAGCGAAGAGCTGAAGAACTACCTCAACCGCTTCAGCCCCAACGACCCGTCGCCGCTGACCGACTTCGCCGCCGCCCTGACCTCCGCCACCGGCCCCGAGCTGCAGGAAGTGCTCGACTGTGTGCCGATGCTCAAGCGCATGGAAAAAGTCCTGCCGATGCTGCGCAAGGAAGTCGAAGTCGCGCGCCTGCAAAAAGAAATCTCCGCCGAGGTGAACCGCAAGATCGGCGAGCATCAGCGCGAGTTCTTCCTTAAAGAACAGCTCAAGGTCATCCAGCAGGAACTCGGCCTGACCAAAGACGACCGCAGCGCCGACCTCGAACAGTTCGAACAGCGCCTGGAGGGCAAGGTCCTGCCGACGCAGGTGCAAAAGCGCCTCGAAGAAGAGATGAACAAGCTGTCGATCCTCGAAACCGGATCGCCGGAGTACGCGGTCACCCGCAACTACCTCGACTGGGCGACTTCCGTGCCGTGGGGCGTGTACGGCGAGGACAAACTCGACCTCAAGCACGCGCGCAAGGTGCTCGACAAACACCACGCCGGCCTCGACGACATCAAGGACCGCATCCTCGAATTCCTCGCGGTCGGAGCCTATAAAGGCGAGATCAGCGGTTCCATCGTGCTGCTGGTCGGCCCGCCCGGCGTGGGTAAAACCAGCGTCGGCAAGTCCATTGCCGAATCCCTTGGCCGGCCGTTCTACCGCTTCAGCCTCGGCGGCATGCGCGACGAAGCCGAGATCAAGGGCCATCGCCGCACCTACATCGGCGCGCAGCCGGGCAAACTCGTGCAGGCGTTGAAAGACGTCGAAGTGATGAACCCGGTGATCATGCTCGACGAGATCGACAAGATGGGCCAGAGCTACCAGGGCGACCCGGCCTCGGCGCTGCTGGAAACCCTCGACCCGGAACAGAACGTCGAATTCCTCGACCACTACCTCGATCTGCGGATGGACCTGTCGAAAGTCCTGTTCGTCTGCACCGCCAACACCCTGGATTCGATTCCCGGCCCGTTGCTGGACCGGATGGAAGTGATTCGCCTGTCGGGCTACATCACCGAAGAAAAAGTCGCCATCGCCAAGCGCCACCTGTGGCCGAAACTGCTGGAAAAGGCCGGCGTGTCCAAGGGCAGCCTGAGCATCAGCGACACGGCGCTCAAAGCCTTGATCGACGGCTACGCCCGTGAAGCCGGCGTGCGCCAGCTGGAAAAGCAGATGGGCAAACTGGTGCGCAAAGCGGTGATGAAGCTGATTGATGACCCGAAAGCGGTGATCAAGATCGGGCCGAAAGACCTCGAAGCGTCCCTCGGCCATCCGGTGTTCCGCAACGAGCAAGTGTTGTCCGGCACCGGCGTGATTACCGGTCTCGCCTGGACGAGCATGGGCGGCGCGACCTTGCCGATCGAGGCCACGCGGATTCATACCCTGAACCGAGGTTTCAAACTTACCGGGCAATTGGGCGATGTAATGAAGGAGTCGGCGGAGATCGCCTACAGCTACGTCAGTTCGCACCTGAAGTCGTTCGGTGGCGATCCGAAATTCTTCGACGAGGCTTTCGTCCACCTGCATGTGCCGGAAGGCGCAACACCGAAAGATGGCCCGAGCGCCGGCGTGACCATGGCCAGTGCCCTGCTCTCCCTCGCACGCAATCAGCCGCCGAAAAAAGGCGTGGCGATGACCGGCGAACTGACACTGACCGGGCATGTACTGCCGATTGGCGGGGTACGTGAGAAGGTGATCGCGGCGCGGCGGCAGAAGATTTTCGAGTTGATTCTGCCGGAGCCGAATCGGGGTAACTTCGAGGAACTGCCGGATTACCTGAAGGAAGGGATCACCGTGCATTTCGCCAAGAAGTTTGCGGATGTGGCGAAGGTGCTTTTCTGATTACGACTTGAGTTAAAGATCGTTCCCACGCAGAGCGTGGGAACGATCACACCCTCCCCCGACTGTCACACTTTGTCTCATCTTCAGTTATGCTCGCCGTTCGTCGCCAACGCCGGAGCCGCTGAGCCTATGTCCCCCACTCGCCTGTTTGTCCCCCTGTCCCTCGCCCTGCTGGCCGCCTGCGCCACGCAACCGAAAACCAACGTGACCGTGGAAAAACAGAGCGAATGCCCGGTACGGCTGACCAACGGGCAAAACCTGATCGTCATGCTCCCGAGCAACCCCACTACCGGCTACCGCTGGGCCATTCAAGACTCGGCCGGCGGCGTGTTGCATGCGCTGAGCCCCGAGGTTTACAGCAGTCCAAAAGATTCCGGCATGGTCGGCGCGGGCGGTTTCTCCACCTGGCGCTTCCAGGCCTTCGCCACGGGCACCGGCCGTCTGCGCCTGACGTCGCAGCAACCCTGGGAGCCAGAAGTCGAGCCGGTGGAAACCTTCGACTGCGCGATCTCGGTGAACTGACCGTGGGCTGGCTGATCCTCGCGCTGATGGGCGCAGTGACCTTTCTCTATGGCGTCAGCACTCATGCGGCGTTGCTTTGCCTGCTGGTCAAACCGTTGCCGGTACTGGCGTTGCTGGGCTGGCTGCATGATGCACCGCCCAGCGACTATCGCCGCTGGATCAGCCTCGGTCTGATTTTCTCGTTGATCGGCGATGTGCTGCTGGCGTGGCCGGAGGATTTGTTCGTATTTGGCCTGGGTGCGTTTCTGGTCGCACATCTGGCGTATCTCAAGGCTTACCTCAGCGATTGCCGGCGCCTGGCCCTGCTGCCGCTGATCCTGGCGCTCAGCGTCGGCGCCGTGCTGTTGGGCATATTGATCGGCAGCGGACTCGGGCCGTTGACCGTACCGGTGATCGTTTACGGAACAGCCATCAGCGCCATGCTCTGGCGCGCACTGGCCCGACTCGGCAGCGGCGTACCACAACGTTCGGCACTGCTGGCGGCGGGCGGCGCAGTGGCGTTCGTGTTCTCCGACAGCGTGATCGGCATCAACCGGTTTGTCTCACCGTTCAACGCAGCGCCCTACATCATCATCCTCAGCTATTGGCTAGGGCAGTGGGGGATTGCGGCATCAGCGTTTTCCCAAAGCAAACGTCCGGAGCTGTGAGACGGCGGTTTATCAGACAACCCGCGCATCTGCGCGCCAGTTTGGCTAAAATGCCGGCCTTTTCATCGACACCGCCGGAACCGCCGTGAGCAAAGAACCCGATCGCATTTTCGCCCAGCCGATGGCCCAGGTGCCTGACTTCGCCTTCAACGAAGACGTGGTGCGGGTGTTCCCGGACATGATCAAGCGTTCGGTGCCGGGCTACCCGACCATCGTCGAGAACCTCGGCGTGCTTGCGGCGCAGTTCGCTCAGCCAAACAGCGTGCTCTACGACCTCGGCGCTTCGCTGGGTGCCGTGACTCAGGCCCTGCGCCGACATGTGCGCACCGACGGTTGCCGGGTGATCGCGGTGGATAACTCGGCGGCGATGGTCGAGCGCTGCCGCGAGTACCTCAATGGTCAGGATTCGATGTTCCAGGAGTTGCTGCCGGTCGAGGTGATCGAAGGCGACATCCTCGCCCTCGATTTCAAACCGGCTTCGGTGGTGGCGCTGAACTTCACCCTGCAATTCATCGCCCCGGAGCAGCGTACGGCGTTGCTGTCGCGCATTCGCCAATCGTTGCTGCCGGGCGGCGCGTTGATTCTGTCGGAGAAGCTGCGCTTCAACGATGCCGAAGAACACGCGCTGCTGACCGATCTGCACGTCGCGTTCAAACGCGCCAACGGCTACAGCGAACTGGAAATCGCCCAGAAGCGCAGCGCCATCGAAAACGTCATGAAGCCCGACAGCCTCGAAGAACACCGCGAACGCCTGCTGGCCGCCGGGTTCTCGAAAGTCGTGCCGTGGTTCCAGTGTCTTAACTTTGCCTCGTTGATTGCCTTGCCATGATTGATCTGTCCCCCCTCGCCCGCCGTCTGGCCGGCACGCCGCTGGCCGAATGGGCCAACACCCTGCAAGCGCAGCTCGACAAGAAAATGGAGAAAGGTCACGGTGATCTGGAGCGCTGGCAAAGTGCGCTGGACGCCTTGCCGAAGATCCAGCCGACCGAAGTCGACCTGCTCGATGGCCTGAAGCTGGACACCGATTGCGACGACGAAACCCGCGCGCAGATGCGCACCGCGCTGATGGGCCTGTCGCCGTGGCGCAAGGGGCCGTTCGATTTGTTCGGCGTACACGTCGACACCGAATGGCGCTCGGACTGGAAGTGGTCGCGAGTCGCTCCGCATCTGGACCTGAAGGGCAAACGCATCCTCGATGTCGGTTGCGGTAACGGCTATTACATGTGGCGCATGCTCGGTGCCGGCGCCGACAGCGTGATCGGCGTCGATCCGAATTGGCTGTTCTTCTGCCAGTTCCAGGCGGTGCAGCGTTATCTGTCAGAGCCGAATGCCTGGCACTTGCCGTTCCCGTTTGAAGACCTGCCGCCGAATCTGGAAGGCTTCGACACGGTGTTTTCCATGGGTGTGTTTTATCACCGCCGTTCGCCGATCGAGCATTTGCTGGCGCTGAAGGATTGCCTGGTCAAGGGTGGCGAGCTGGTGCTGGAAACGCTGGTGGTCGAAGGTGACAAGCATCAGGTGCTGGTGCCGGAAGACCGTTATGCGCAGATGCGCAACGTGTGGTTCCTGCCGTCCGTGCCAGCGCTGGAACTGTGGTTGCGTCGTGCCGGTTTCACGGATGTGAAATGCGTGGACGTGAGCACCACCACTGTTGAAGAGCAGCGCGGGACCGAATGGATGAAGTATCAGTCGCTGAGCGATTTCCTTGATCCGGAAGATCACAGCAAGACGATCGAAGGGTTGCCGGCGCCGATGCGGGCGGTGATTGTCGCGAAGAAGTAAATCTTCCGAACACTAAAAAACTGTGGGAGTGGGCATGCTCGCTCCCACAGGTGTTTTTTCAGTCTGCCGGTTTCGCGCGTCGCGCCCTGAAGAACTCAGTCAGCACCGCCCCGCACTCTTCCGCCAACACCCCGCCTTCATACAGCACTCGATGGTTGAGAAAGCCCTGAGTGAAGAACTGCCCCTGGCTCTGCACAATCCCGGCCTTGGGCTCCAGCGCGCCGTACACCACCCGCGCAATCCGTGAATGCACGATCAGCCCGGCGCACATGCTGCACGGTTCCAGCGTCACGTAGAGCGTGCTGCCCGGCAGGCGATAATTGCTGACTGCCTGAGCGGCAGCACGGATAGCAACCATCTCCGCATGCGCGCTCGGATCGCTCCCCGTGATCGGGCAGTTGAAGCCACGACCGATGATCTCGCCATCCTGCACCAGCACCGCGCCCACCGGCACTTCGCCGAGGGCCGCGCCTTGGGCGGCCAACGCCAATGCTTCACGCATGAAATCGCGGTCACGGCTGCGGTCGATGATCGCCGCGGGGCGAATCTGGCGCATCACTTCACCTCGATGGCGGCCATCAGGCCGGTTTCCATGTGGTCGATCACGTGGCAGTGGAACATCCACACACCCGGGTTATCCGCCACCAGCGCCACTTGTGCGCGCTCGTTCTTGCCCAGCAGATAAGTGTCGGTGAAATACGGCACGATCTTGTGCCGGTTCGACGCAATCACCTTGAAGCTCATGCCGTGCAGGTGAATCGGGTGCTGGTACTGGGTCATGTTCTTCAATTCGAAAATATAGCTCTGGCCCAGTTTCAGGCTGGCAATCGGCCGGTCGGCGCAGGTCTTGTCGGTGATGTCCCAGGCCTTGCCGTTGATCTGCCACAGGCTCGGCGGCTTGCCGTTGTCGACATTCACCGACACCGAACCGACCCATTCGAAATTGAAGTTGAGTTTCTCGGCATTGGCCAGGTCCGGCTCGGCCACCGGGTTGGCGGGCAATGCCTTCGGCCATTCGGTCGGCGCGTCATTGTTGGCCACCGAACGCAGAGTACCCAGACGCACCGGGCCGTTGCGCAGCGACAGTTCCTCACCGGCCGGCGGTGCCTTGATCGCCAGGCAGATGCGCATGCCCGGGCCGAGCCAGTATTCCTTGCCCAACGGCCGCGGCTCGACCGGGTTGCCGTCCAGCGCATAGATCTGCGCTTCGACACCGGGAATATTGATGCGATAGGTCAGGGTGTTGTCGAGGTTGAGCAGGCGCACACGGGTGATCTGCCCGGCCGGCAGCTCGATGACCGGCGCAGGCACACCGTTGATGGTCGACAGCCGCCCCGCCGTACCGCCACGGGCCGCTTCGCGCGGAATGCTGAACTCGACGAAGTTGCCCTCGTCGTCGATGTGCCAGTTTTTCAGGCTCAGGGTTTTTTCGTATTTGAATCCGGTCGGTTCGCGCTCTTCGACAATCAACGGCCCGACCAGCCCGCGACCGAGTTCCTCGCTGCTGCTGACGTGCGGGTGATACCAATAGCTGCCGGCATCCGGCACGCGGAATTTGTAATCGAAGTATTCGCCCGGCAGTACCGGCAATTGCGAGACGTATGGCACACCGTCCATTTCCAGCGGCAGGCGAATGCCGTGCCAGTGAATGGTCGTCGCGACCGGCAGATGGTTGATGAAACGCACACGCAGCCACTCACCCTGACGCACACGCAACTCGGTGCCCGGCGCCGACGGGCCGAACGCCCAGGCTTCGGTCTTGTGCCCTGGCACCAGCTCGACGTCCAGTGGCGCGGCGATCAATTCATAGTCATGCCCCGCGTCGGCATCGGCCATTTTGCCCAGCCAGTAACGCGACGCGCCCCCCGCGCCCACACCAACGACAACAAGACCGGCCAGGCCACCGAGGATTTGGCGACGGGTAAAGGACATGAACTCAACTACCTCACGTATCTGCGGCGGGCCCGCAGGCCCGTAAAGGGCGAATACGATACACCTGCAATTGCGAAACAGTAAGGGCAGCGCGGCGACTGGCCGCAGTTCCTCAAGATGCCAAACGGGACTCAAGCGCCCATTCCCCAGAGCTTTCGTACCCTGGCCCGATCGTTTTCCCATACGTCATGCCTATT
This sequence comes from Pseudomonas sp. GW822-FHT03F08, assembly GCF_058801265.1. Taxonomy (NCBI): domain Bacteria; kingdom Pseudomonadati; phylum Pseudomonadota; class Gammaproteobacteria; order Pseudomonadales; family Pseudomonadaceae; genus Pseudomonas; species Pseudomonas sp. GW822-FHT03F08. The sequence continues at coordinate 472,718 of NZ_JBXANC010000006.1, forward strand.
GTTCCGACACTTGATACACCCAACTGCCGACAGACCCGTCCTACGTCCCCTGAAATGATCCGGTCCCTATCCGTACCACCCTCAAGGAAAGACCGTGGACACATCTGAAAACACTGCATTACCCAACGTTGCCGACAAACTGGCACTCAAGAACCTCGTGCCCGCCCTGGTTCAGGCATGTCCCGACATGTACGAAATGGCCTGCGATGTCGCCAGAGATATCTTGCTTAAACATGGCGTGAATCATCTGGACCCAGAACAGGTTTACTGGCATCGCTTCAAATATTCCGCCAGCAGCTGGAAGGCATTCACCGGCTGGGAACACAACGGCAACAGACCCATCGAGTCCATGACCTTGCCGCAACTAGTGATCCAGCGGTTTCGCGTCGGGGATCAGGACAACGCCGATATGCTGGACGTGTATGGCGGTTTCTATACCGCGGGTCCGGACGCTGAGGATTTCAACGACACCAATGAAGTGCGGCTGCATGGCAACGAGGTGTTGAAGGATTTCTGGGCGATCAACTTTGCCGATCTTTTCAATCAGAAGGTCGCCTCGTTCTGGAAAAAGCACACCCGCACATTCCGCAGCCTGGCCAAGTGCACCTTTCTCGCCCAGGCCATGGAGGATCGCGAGGGAGGCCGGTTGTCGGACGATAACTTCCGAACCGTGATCAAGGCTATCGCCGGCAATGTGAGCTGGCCCGTCACACTGCAGATGCTGGAAGAGGATGCGGCGCCCGCCAAGGGAATGAATCTCAGCCTGCTGAAAGTCGGCGGTTACGTGGCGACCGATATCCTGTGCATCACCGACGGCAACGGCCGCAAGATCCTTTACACCCCAGGGGAAGTCTGGGGCCTGCACGCTTTCGATACCGTCAGGGATTTGCACTGGTGGGTGCTGTCGCAAACCCGTAAACCAGAAGACCGCAAACGCTTCCTCGCGCACTTTCAGGTGGCCGACCACGACATCATGGAGGACACCTCGTGGCGGGATGCGGCGAAAACGCAGTGGCTTTCGGTATTCAATCCCGGGGTGAGTCTCCTCGTTGAGATATTCCGCCCACCGCATATCGAAAACGTCGGACTCAATCATGTCCTGGATCTATTGGTCAGCACCTGGGACTGCGCCGATCACTCTCTGATCGAACACACGAGCGACACGCTCAAGAACGATGCCTTCACCTTCCTCGCCAGCGCCACGCACACCCGAATGATCAGCGACGCCACGTTCATGATGCACACCAATGGCGATCTGCGGAAAAAGCTGTGGATCGGCTACCTGAATGCTTTCGGTCGCCTGTTCGGCCCGATGGCCGCTGTCGGCTGGCCCGTGGCGCTGGCTGTCGTGGGTGCCGGCATTGCCAACGTCGGGTTGCAGATTGATCAGGCGGTCAATGGCAAGACACCCGGCGAGCGCAAGGCTGCCGTGACGGGCGCCATCTTCGCGACAATCGATACCCTGTTCAACGCCACCTTCCTCAAGGGCAGCGGCCGTCTGCCGGAAATAGCCGAGGCCAGTACGGTCTTCGAACCGGAAGAAAAACTCGCCGAAGCGGTGCTTGCCCGTCCCTCTCTGCCCCCGCTGGAAGAGATCGCCCCGACACGTATCCTGCCCCCGCAGCCAGAGGATTTTCTCGCCTCATTCAAGACTGAAATCACGGAGGGCACCCGCGCCGAAACCGGCGATCCCAAATTGCAGGAGATCATCCTGACCGCGTCGGGCAAACGGTACATTTACATGCGCCGCGCGGGGAGCGACGGCTTTTACCAGGTGCGCTATGTCGAACAACTATGCGGCTGGGTGATTATCGATCCCGCCAATCCTTTCTCGTTTTACCGCAATGTCCCGGTCCGTTTGAACGAAGCGCTCAGGTGGGAACCCATCGCACGCCCTGGCCTCAAGGGCGGCATGAAGATTTTCGGCAAGTGGCCCTTCGGACACACTGCCGATCCACTGCCCGAAGTGGTCGTGCAGCCGCTGGCGTACGACGTGCCGCAGACCTCGCGGCCAGCGTTGCAACCTGTGGCCGAAGCGCAGGTGGACGATTTCCCCCTGGATCCTCAGGACAGCAGCGACCGCTTCTATCAAGACTTCAAAACCCTGCGTCGCGGCCTGTATGACGATGCCATAGACGCCTATGCCACCGCCGAATTCCCGCCTCGACCGCGGGTCCCAGCCTTCAAACCCACGACACCGTTCACTGAAATGACCAAGCGCCTGTTCAAGGACGGCACCGGTCTGGTGATCGGTCAGGACAGCTCGGTAATCGGTGCCCGACGGCTACTTGTCGACAACCTCAAAGCGCTGAACAAGCAAAAGATCAGAACCCTTTATCTGGATCACTTGCTCACGGATTTCCATCAAACGGATCTGGATGTTTTCCATCAGACCGGCAAGATGCCGCCCGCCCTCGAACGATATCTGAAGGCTTTGGACGCCCGGTTCAAGACTGATCCGGCCGGGCCGCACTCCTACACCGAGCTGGTAAAAGCCGCGCAGAAAAACCACATTCGCGTGCAGGCCATCGACAGCATGGCCAGCGGGCGTTTCCCACGGATGGAGGGCACAACCGAGGCCAGCAGCCGGAAAATGATGAACTACTACTCGGACACCGTGATTCAGGCTGACCAGGCCGCGCGGGGTTCTCATCGCTGGATAGCTCTGGTCGATGAGGCTCGTGCCAGCAGCTTCGACACGGTCGCCGGGCTGAGTGAGCTGGAAGGAACGGTCGCACTGCGTGTCGAGGAAAGCGCGCTCGGTCAGACTCAGGGACTGACCACCGACCCGGGGAAAAAGATCAAGGACATCCTGGGACGTCCCTTGGACGAGTTGAAAAGTGACCTGCGCCTGCAACTGAGCGCCCCGCCACCGCCGGCAACCGCTCGCTCACTGGAGGAGGCGTTGCCCAAGCCTGGCATGTTCATGGTGCAGGAGCCTTCCACCCTTGTTCACCGAAGCGGCGATGGCAGCCTGGTGCGCACGCCGATCCAGCAGGACACCGCCGGTTTCTCCATCCTCCGGCCTAAGTGGTCAGCCGTCAGCGGACGTCACTTCGACAGCCTGCATGAATTGCTGGAAGCCATTGAACATGAAGGTCTCACACAGGTACGCGTGCGTATTGACCCAACCGCCACGCCCGGTCAGTTGCCAGACATTCAACCGTCCATCCCGGTGACAGAAGCGCCGCCCGCCCCCGACTTGATGGTCAAGGATCCACCTCGCTTTACCTCGCCGTATGAGATTCCGGTGCAGGCGCGGGCGGAACTGAAAAATGTTGCCCGGGGCAACGACAGCCATCTGCTGGGCGACGCCTTCAAGTCATGGAGCGGCAACTCGCCTCTCGACACTTTCAAGACGCTGCGAGGGCAACTGCACGAGGCGGCGGTGCGCTTCTATGCCGAATTGCGCCTGCCGGTGCGCCCATCGATGGAACCATTGAAATCAGGACTGTCGGGAGAAACCTTCATCGAACAGGTATTCGCGGAGTTTCGAGGACTGGTCATAGGTGAGAGTCATTCCGGTGTCGGCAGCAAACAATGGCTGATCGACAATATGCAAACCCTGGCCAACAAAGGTGTGAAGACCCTCTACTCCGAGCACCTGCTCACGGACTTTCACCAGGCCGCGCTGGACAATTACGCCAGGACTTCGGTCATGCCGCGGGATCTGGAGAACTACCTGATTCTGCTCGACAACGGTCACATGACCGATCCGCTGCAACGCTACACCTTTCTCAATCTGGTCAAGGAAGCCAATCGCAACGGAATACGCGTTCAGGCCCTCGATTGCCTGGCCAGCTATCGGGTTGAAGGAATGAGAACGGCTGACCTGTCGGCGCGCCAAAGAATGATGAACTACTACGCTCACACCGTGATCGAGGCCGACCAGGCCGCTCGTGGGCCGCACAACTGGGTGGCGCTGGTGGGAAATTCCCACTCCAACACCTTTGAAGGCGTTGCCGGTGTCAGTGAGCTGGAAGGCGCCGTCGGTCTGCGCGCCGAAGATGTCGCTGAAGGTCAGTCCGGTGGTATCGAAGCGGATCCCGGTAAAAGTCTCGGCGATCAAATGGGCAAGAATGAGGCGCTCGTCAAAGGCGACCTGCGCCTGCAAGTCGAAACGCCGTGGTATGCGCGGACGAACTCAGAGATTGAACAGTTACTTTCCCGACCTGGCATGTATACCTTGACCAAGAAACTGCGCAACACACTCCTGGTTCATCGCAGCCGCACCAACCTGATCGTGGAAACTGATATTCGCTTCGAATCCGACCGCGTATTCATTGAACGGCCCGAATGGCCCACCGTGCATGAAAAACGCTTCGCCAATCTCCAGGCGCTGCTGAAGGCCCTCGATGGACGAGGCATGAAGCTGGCCGGCTGGTCCAAGCCGTTGTAATCGACGTCTGATCGCCAGAAACAGAAAAGCCGCGTGAAACATTGTTTCACGCGGCTTTTTGTTGATCCGGCTTCAAGCCATCACGGCTTGCGCGAGATCACTCCCACTCAATGGTCGCCGGCGGCTTGCTCGACACGTCGTAAGTGACGCGGGAGATGCCTTCGATTTCATTGATGATGCGGCCGGAAACGGTTTCCAGCAGTTCGTAAGGCAGGTGTGCCCAACGCGCGGTCATGAAGTCGATGGTTTCCACGGCACGCAGGGCCACGACCCAGGCGTAACGACGGCCGTCACCGACAACACCAACCGACTTGACCGGCTGGAACACTACGAACGCCTGACTGACCTTGTGGTACCAGTCGGCCTTGCGCAGTTCTTCGATGAAGATGTGGTCGGCGCGACGCAGCAGGTCGGCGTATTCCTTCTTCACTTCACCGAGGATCCGCACGCCCAGGCCCGGGCCCGGGAACGGGTGACGGTAGACCATGTCGTACGGCAGGCCCAGTTCCAGGCCCAGACGACGGACTTCGTCCTTGAACAGTTCGCGCAGTGGCTCGACCAGCTTCAGGTTCATCTCTTCCGGCAGGCCGCCCACGTTGTGGTGCGACTTGATCACGTGAGCCTTGCCGCTTTTCGCGCCAGCCGACTCGATCACGTCCGGGTAGATGGTGCCCTGGGCCAGGTACTTGATGTTGTCCAGCTTGCAGGATTCGGCATCGAACACGTCGATGAAGGTACGGCCGATGATCTTGCGCTTCTTCTCCGGATCGGCTTCGCCGGCCAGGTTGTTCAGGAACTGGTCTTCAGCGTTGGCGCGGATCACCTTGACGCCCATGTTCTCGGCAAACATGGCCATCACTTGCTCGCCTTCGTGCAGACGCAGCAGGCCGTTGTCGACGAATACGCAAGTCAGTTGATCGCCGATGGCCTTGTGCAGCAGCGCCGCAACCACCGAGGAGTCCACACCGCCGGACAGACCCAGCAGCACGTTGTCGGTACCGACCTGTGCGCGGATGTTGGCGATGGCGTCTTCGGCAATCTTCGACGGGGTCCACAGCGCTTCGCAACCGCAGATGTCGAGGATGAAGCGCGACAGGATGCGACCGCCCTGCTTGGTGTGGGTCACTTCCGGGTGGAACTGCACGCCGTAGTAAGCGCGCTCGTCGTTGAACATGCCGGCGATCGGGCAGCTCGGAGTGCTGGCCAGGATGTGGAAGTCTTCCGGCATCTTGGTGACCTTGTCACCGTGGCTCATCCACACGTCGAGGCCGAACAGGCCGTCGGCGTCGATGTGATCTTCGATGCCGTCGAGCAGGCGGCTCTTGCCGACCACGTCAACGCGGGCATAACCGAACTCACGCAGCTCTGAACCTTCAACCTTGCCACCCAGTTGCTCGGCCATGGTCTGCATGCCGTAGCAAATACCGAAGACCGGTACGCCCAGGTCGAACACCGCTTGCGGGCAGCGTGGGCTGTTGGCTTCGTGCACGGACTCGGGGCCGCCGGCGAGGATCACGCCTTTTGGCGCGAATTGGCGAATGGCTTCCTCGTCCATGTCGAACGGATGCAGTTCGCAGTACACGCCGATCTCGCGCACGCGGCGGGCGATCAGTTGGGTGTATTGCGAACCGAAGTCGAGGATCAGGATGCGGTGAGCGTGAATGTCGAGGGCCATGATTCAGTCTCGTCTAAGTAATTCAGAAACAGTCTTGATTCAGAAACGACTCGGGGCTGAATAAAACAGCCCCGGTCATTTAACGTTTTGCTTGAAGCCTCAACCTACGCGGTAGTTTGGCGCTTCTTTGGTGATCTGCACGTCGTGAACATGGGATTCGGCCATGCCGGCACCGGTGATCCGCACGAACTCAGGCTTGGTGCGCATTTCTTCGATGTTGGCGCTGCCGGTGTAACCCATCGAGGAACGCAGACCGCCCATCAACTGGTGAATGATCGCGCTCAGGGTGCCCTTGTAAGGAACACGGCCTTCGATGCCTTCCGGAACGAGCTTCTCGGCGCCTGCCGAGGAGTCCTGGAAGTAACGGTCGGAGGAACCTTGAGCCTGGGACATGGCGCCCAGCGAACCCATGCCGCGATAAGCCTTGTACGAACGGCCCTGGAACAGTTCGATCTCGCCCGGCGCTTCTTCGGTACCGGCGAACATCGAGCCCATCATCACGCAGGAAGCACCGGCAACGATGGCCTTGGACAGGTCACCGGAGAAACGGATGCCGCCGTCGGCGATCAACGGAACACCGGTGCCTTCAAGGGCAGCGGCGACGTTGGCGATGGCACTGATTTGCGGAACGCCGACACCGGCGACGATACGGGTGGTGCAGATCGAGCCAGGGCCAATACCGACCTTGACGGCGTCGGCGCCGGCTTCGGCCAGGGCCTTGGCGGCTGCGCCGGTGGCGATGTTGCCGCCGATCACCTGCACTTCAGGGAAATTCTCCTTGACCCAGCGAACGCGGTCGATCACGCCTTTGGAGTGACCGTGAGCGGTGTCGACCACCACTACGTCCACACCGGCATTGACCAGCGCGGCAACGCGGTCACCGGTGTCTTTACCGGTACCGACTGCAGCGCCGACGCGCAGACGACCTTGGTCGTCCTTGCTTGCCAGCGGGTAAGCCTTGGCTTTTTCGATATCTTTGACGGTCATCATGCCTTTGAGGGCAAACTTGTCGTCGACGATCAGGACTTTTTCCAGGCGGTGCTTGTGCAGCAACTCGCGGACTTCGTTCTTGTTGGCGCCTTCGCGAACAGTGACCAGACGCTCTTTCGGCGTCATCACTTCACGAACGGTGGCTTCCAGACGGGTTTCGAAACGCACGTCACGGGAAGTGACGATGCCGACCAGGTCGCCATCGTGCAGCACCGGAACGCCGGAAATGTTGTGCATGCGGGTCAGTTCGAACAGATCACGAACCGTGGCGTCAGCCTCGATGGTGATTGGGTCCTTGACCACACCGGCTTCGAACTTCTTGACCTTGCGGACTTCGGCAGCTTGCTGCTCGATGGTCATGTTCTTGTGGATAATGCCGATGCCACCTTCCTGAGCCATGGCGATTGCCAGACGGGCTTCAGTAACGGTGTCCATGGCGGCAGAAACCAGAGGAATATTCAGTTCGATGCCACGGGTGAGGCGGGTCTTGAGACTGACTTCGTTAGGAAGCACCTCGGAATAACCAGGCACTAAAAGAATGTCGTCGAAGGTCAGAGCTTCTTGGCTGATACGCAGCATCGCGGGGGCTCCCGAGCGGGAAAATGGAAGCGCGCCATTATAGTCAGACACCCCTTCGGGTTCAATGTAAAACTTGTCTTATATCAATGTTGCTGATGTACGGGAAAAGCGCACCCTACAACTCGACCTTGACCCAGCTCACCGGTTGATCCAGCCAGTCGGCGAATTCGTCGATGAAACTCTGCTTGAACCCCGCCTCCAGCCAGTTGTTGAAGATGAAACCGAGGTTGGAAAACCCGCACTCCTGCAAATACAGAAAACCGTTGATGTCATCTTCATGCCCGCATTCAGGGCAGGTGAAATTGTCGGTACGGCCCGGCATCCAGTCTTCCAGGCTTTCGAACAGCGCTTCGCCGATTTCCTGGCGACACTCGGCACAACCGGCTTCTTCGAGAAAGCCCTTGGCCGGGGTGTAGATGCAGCGCTTGGTGACGACCTCCAGACCATTGATCGGCTCACCGAACGGCAGCGCCTCGGGGTGCAGCACCACCGCGCGGGCGCCATCGGCGATGGCGTAGGCCATGCGATTGCCGGTGCGCCCGCAGGTGCTCAGCTCTTCCTTGATGATGTTCTTGCGCACCAGCCAGCGCAGGATCGCCCGGGCCCGGGGTTCGTGCACCGGCAGGTTGGAGATTTTCGGGACGATGATGCTTTGGGAATTCATGGTGCAAGCCTGCTGCGTCAAAGGATGTTCTGCGACGAACGCGGCCGGCAGCTTAATCCCTGAGACAATCCGGTCAAGTGCTTAAATAGCGGCCGATCAGCGCCAGACCGCTCGCCAGCACCAGCCAGGTCACCAGCCGCACGAAGGCCTCGCGGGACAAACGCATGGTCAGCCGCCGTCCAATCCACAGTCCCAGCGCCATGGCCGGCAACAGGCACAGTGCAAGCATCAACAAGGGTAGCTCGGCATACACCCCGGCGATGGCGAACAGGCTCAAACGCACCACCGTGCTGCAACTGATCAGCGCACTTTGCGTGGCCCGGGCCGCGTCCTTGGGCAGTCGGCTGTTGAGGTAGATCGCATAAAGAAAGCCGCCACTGCCGAACAACGCCCCGAACAGCCCGCCCACCGTGCCCATCGGCAACGCCCACATCGCGGACAACTGCGCCGGCCGGGCCTTGATCCACAAGCTGTAAACCGCGTAGGCACTGATGAACAGCCCCATCAACAGCAACAACAGGTCGGACTTGAGGTTAAGCAGGAAAATCACCCCCAGCGTGCACCCCACCGCCATGCACGGCAGCAGCCGCAGCAATTCCGGTTTCGCCACATCACGCCGCGACGGCAGCAGATTGCCGAACGCAGCGACGAAATCCAGCAGCACCAGCAACGGCACGATCTTCGACAACGGCATGAACAGAATCAGGATCGGCCCCGCCACCAACGCCGTGCCGAAACCGGCAATGCCGAACACGATGTAGGCCAGCGCGATCGCCAGTCCGATCACCACCCAGCCCTGCACGCCCCACGACCATTCGCTCAACAACCCCGCCACACTCATTCGCTCGCTTCCTATATAAGCCTGCGATGACTTTAGCCAGCGCCGAGGGTTGCGACTAATATCATCGAAACCGCCAAGCCATCTCGAAAAGGCATGTCTCGTGCTTTCAACTCGTCAATTGCGCTACTTCGTGGAAATCGCCGAGAGCGGCAGCTTCAGCGCTGCGGCCGAACGCCTGTTCATCGCCCAGTCGGCACTGAGCCGGCAGATCAAGGACATGGAAACCCGCCTGCAGACGCCGCTGTTCGAACGCACGGCGCGCCAGCCCCGGCTCACCGCCGCCGGCGAAGCGTTCTTGCCCCGGGCGAGAAACCTGCTCAACGAATTGAACAAGGCCAGCACCCTGGCCACGGAAATCGGCCAGGGCCAGCGCGGCACCTTGCGCCTGTCTCACTCCAGCACCGTACCGATCAGCGGCCGACTGTTGCGCGACATGAGCACTTACCTGGAGCAACAGCCCGGGGTTTCGCTGGACATCGGCACGTTGTCTTCGGAGGCACAGCTTGAAGAACTGGCCGAGGGCCGGCTCGATATCGGCCTTCTACGCCTGCCGGTTTTGCGTCAGCGCGAGGGCGTTCAGGTTGTGCCGCTCTACACCGAACGCTTGCTGCTTGCCGTGCCAGCGGAGCATCGACTGGCTTTGGCGGAGGCAGTCGATCTGGCGCAATTGAAGGACGAAGCGTTCATCTCCATCCCCCATCCGCAACGGGGCGGGCTGAGCTATTTGTGCGCGGACCTGTGCATGCGTCACGGTTTTTTCCCTCAGGCTGCGCGAGTGATGTCGCGCAAGACCACACAGTTGCAATTGATCCAGGCGGGATTTGGCATTGCTCTGCTGCCGGAATCGATGCAGGACATCGCGCCCGCCGGTGTGAGATTTCTGCCACTGACCGGCGATTGCCAGAGCACCGTCGCCCTCGCCTTTCGGCAGAATCCCACACCGTTGGTGCAACACTTCCTCCAGACATTCACCGGCGAAAGCCTTTAAACTGCGCCCCATGATTAAAGATCCCTTTGCAAGACTCGGCCTGGACCGCGAAGTCCTGACCGTCAGCCAGCTCAACGGCCGCGCGCGGGTGTTGCTCGAAGACGTGTTCAGCAACATCTGGGTCGAAGGCGAAATTTCCAACCTCGCCCGCCCGGCGTCCGGCCACGTGTACTTCACGCTCAAGGACAGCGGCGCCCAGGTGCGTTGTGCGCTGTTCCGCCAGAATGCTGCTCGCGTGCGTCAGGCGCTGAAGGATGGCCTGGCGGTCAAGGTGCGTGGCAAGGTCTCGCTGTTCGAAGGACGTGGCGACTATCAACTGATCCTCGACACGGTAGAGCCTGCCGGCGACGGTGCGCTGCGTCTGGCCTTCGATGCCTTGAAGGAAAAACTCAGCGCCGAAGGTTTGTTCAGTGCCGAACGAAAAGTCCCGCTGCCAGCCCATCCGCAACACGTCGGCATCATCAGTTCGCCGACCGGCGCGGTGATCCGCGACATCATCAGCGTGTTCCGCCGCCGTGCGCCGCAGGTCAGACTGACGCTGATCCCCACCGCTGTTCAGGGCCGCGAAGCCACGGCGCAGATCGTCCGCGCTCTTAAACTCGCGGACGCCCGGGGTTTCGATGCGCTGATCCTGGCTCGCGGCGGTGGCTCGCTGGAAGATCTCTGGTGCTTCAACGAAGAGGCCGTGGCCCGGGCAGTGGATGCCTGTGTGACACCGATCGTCAGCGCGGTCGGTCATGAAACCGATGTGTCGATCAGCGACTTTGTGGCTGACGTTCGCGCACCGACGCCCTCTGCGGCGGCCGAATTGCTCGCCCCGGATTCCAGCCACCTGATCCGTCAGGTCGAAAGCCTGCATCGCCGGCTGGTGATGCGCATGCGTGACCGCCTGATGCGTGATCGTCTGCGTCTTGAGGGCATGGCTCGTCGTCTGCGCCATCCCGGCGAGCGACTGCGCCAGCAGGCACAACGCCTGGATGACCTGGACATGCGTATGCGCCGGGCGTTCGAGCGCCAGCTCAACACCCGCCGCGAACGCCTGATCCGCCTGGAAACCCGCCTCGCCGGGCAACACCCGGGACGGCAACTGGCCCTGTTGCGCCAGCGTCTCGACAGCCTCGCCGAGCGCCTGCCACGCGCAATGAACGAAGGCCTGAAACGGCGCCGTTTACAGTTGCAAAGCCAGATGCAGACCCTGCATGTGGTCAGCCCGCTGGCGACCCTTGGCCGTGGCTACAGCATTCTGCTCGACGAGCGTGGCAATGCGATCCGCGACGCGGCGCAAACCCACACCGGCCAGCGCTTGAAGGCCAGACTGGGCGAAGGCGAACTGCAAGTGCGCGTCGAGGACAATCACCTGACGCCCGTCACCCTCTCTTTACTGGACTGATCCATGCCGCGTTTTCTCGCTCCGCTGTTGTTGCTGTGCCTGACCTTCAACGCCCACGCCGACAGCTACATCACCCGGCTGCTGAACAAACCGGTGCCGGGCGGCGTTGCTGTCGTCGATCTGGGCACTGCCGCGCAAGCGCCGAAAGCCACGTATCAGGGCAAACCGGTGCTGGTGGTCAAGGAACAGAACAACTGGCTGGCGATTGTCGGCGTACCGTTGACCGTCAAACCCGGCACCCAGCAGATGAACAGTGGCGGCAAGAATCTGAACTTCACCGTCGGCAACAAGAAGTACCCGGAACAGCACATCACCCTGAAGAACTCGCAACAGGTCAATCCGAACCCGGCGAACCTCAAACGTATCGAGGGTGAGCTGGCCGAGCAGATCAAGGCCTACCGCAGTTTCAGCCCGAACACGCCGAGCAACCTGTTGCTGGACAAACCGGTCAACGGGCCGTTGTCGAGCAAGTTTGGCGTGCGCCGTTTCTTCAACGGTGAAGAGCGCAACCCTCACGCCGGCCTCGACTTCGCGGTGCCGGCCGGCACACCGATCAAGACCCCGGCGGCGGGCAAGGTGATCCTGATCGGCAATTACTTCTTCAATGGCAACACCGTGTTCGTCGACCACGGCCAGGGCTTCATCAGCATGTTCTGCCACATGTCGAAGATCGATGTGCAGAACGGTCAGCAACTGGCGCGCGGTGCGGTAGTCGGCAAGGTGGGTGCCACAGGTCGGGCGACAGGGCCGCACATGCACTGGAACGTCAGCCTGAACGACGCGCGGGTCGATCCGGCGATTTTCATTGGTGCATTCCAACCTTGATTCCGGGCTGAGCCTACTCCCGCGGGGATTGCGCACGACGAATGGTCTGCGCAATCCCCGTCAACAATTACCGCCATATCAAGAATAAAATCTCGGAAAAAACCGCTTTCCGGGTATTCCTCTCAATTTTTTTCGACTGCTTGCCATCCTCATCCCCCGCGGTTAGGGTTGAAGGCATGAAAACCTCTCACACCCTTATTCAGCTTCGCCAGCACCGCAGCCTGTGCCTCGTCAGCGCACGACTGCCGGGCTGAATCGCTGCGCCTCGTCCCAAGCTTCTCCCCGAACATTCGTTCCACCGGCAGGCCGCCTCTTTTCGGCCCAGACAATAAGGAATTTCCCGATGAGCATGCTCAAAGACCCGTCTTCGAAATACCGCGCGTTTCCTGTGATCAACCTGCCGGATCGCACCTGGCCGTCGAAAACCATCGATGCCGCGCCGATCTGGTGCAGCTCCGACTTGCGTGACGGCAACCAGTCGCTGATCGAGCCGATGGACGCGGTGAAAAAGCTGCGCTTCTGGAAAACCCTGGTGCAAGTGGGCGTGAAGGAAATCGAGGCGTCGTTCCCGGCCGCTTCGCAAACCGACTTCGACTTCGTGCGTACCCTGATCGAAGAAGGCCACATCCCGGACGACACTACCATCCAGGTGTTGACCCAGGGCCGTGAAGACCTGATCGAGCGCACCTTCGAATCCCTGCGCGGGGCGAAGAAAGCCATCGTTCACCTGTACAACGCCACCTCCCCTTCTTTCCGTCGCATCGTGTTCAACCAGGACAAGGACGGGATCAAGGCCATCGCCGTGAACGCCGCCAAGCTGTTCGTCAAATACGCAGCCATGCAGCCGGACACCGAATGGACTTTCGAGTACTCGCCGGAAACCTTCAGCGCCACCGAGCTGGAATTCGCCAAGGAAGTCTGTGACGCCGTGATCGAGGTCTGGAACCCGACGCCTGAGCACAAGATCATCCTCAACCTGCCGGCCACCGTTGAATGCGCGACCCCGAACGTCTACGCCGACCAGATCGAGTGGTTCCACCGCAACATCAACCGTCGTGACAGCGTGATCATCAGCCTGCACACCCACAACGACCGTGGCACTGGCGTGGCCGCCACCGAGTTGGGCCTGATGGCTGGCGCCGACCGTGTCGAAGGCTGCCTGTTCGGCAACGGCGAGCGTACCGGTAACGTCGACCTCGTCACCGTGGCACTGAACATGTACACCCAGGGCCTCGACCCGCAACTGGACTTCTCCGACATCGACGGCGTGCGCAAAGTCGTCGAAGAGTGCAACCAGATTCAGGTTCACCCGCGTCACCCGTACGTCGGCGACCTGGTGCACACCGCATTTTCTGGCTCTCACCAGGACGCAATCCGCAAGGGCTTCGCCCAGCAGAAATCCGACGCTCTGTGGGAAGTACCGTACCTGCCGATCGACCCGGCCGACATCGGTCGCAGCTACGAGGCGGTAATCCGCGTCAACAGCCAGTCGGGCAAGGGCGGCATCGCCTACCTGCTGGAACAGGAATACGGCATCAGCCTGCCACGTCGCATGCAGATCGAATTCAGCCAGGTCGTGCAGCGTGAAACCGATCGCCTGGGCCTGGAGATGACTGCCAAGCAGATTCACTCGCTGTTGATCAGCGAATACCTGCAAGCCAACACTCCGTACGCGCTGGTCAGCCATCGCCTGCAGGAAGAAAACGGTAACAGCGCCGTCGAAGTCGAAGTCGCGAGCAAGGGTCAGGGCGAAACCAACCTGCACTGGCGCGGCAAGGGCAACGGCGCGCTGGAAGCGCTGGTGGCCGGTCTGCCGATTCCGGTGGAGATCATGGACTACAACGAACACGCCATCGGCGCGGGCACCAACGCCAAGGCCGCGGCATACATCGAATTGCGTGTGAACGGTGAGCGTGCGGTACACGGCGTGGGCATCGATGAAAACATCACCACGGCCAGCTTCAAGGCACTGTTCAGCGCGCTGAACCGTTCGCTGAGCCAGCCGGAAGCGAAAGCGGCGTAACGGATCGCTGAAATGCAAAAGGCCCCGAAGTTCGCACTTCGGGGCCTTTTTTCGTTCTGAACCGACTATCAGGTGAACTCGAAAGTATCCGCGTCCAGATTCGCCGGGAACCGCTCTCGATAAGCGGCCAGCGATGCCGCTTCCAGAACCACCTTGAACACCCCGTCCGCCTCCCCCGCCGCGAGCAACGTTTCGCCCTGGAAATCCAGCACCTGACTGTCGCCGGTATAGACAAAGCCCTTGCCGTCAGTACCGACCCGGTTGACCGCCGCTACATAGCACAGGTTTTCAATGGCCCGGGCCGGCAGCAGCCGGTTCCAGTGCTGACGCCGCGCACCCGGCCAGTTGGCGGTGTACAGCAGCAGGTCGGTGTCTTGCGCATCACGGCTCCACACCGGGAAGCGCAAGTCGTAGCAGATCAGCGGACGCACCCGCCAGCCCTTGAGCTCGAACTGCACCTGGCGCTCGCCGGGGGTGTAGTGGTTGTGCTCGCCGGCCATGCGAAACAGGTGGCGCTTGTCGTAATGCAGCACTTCGCCGTCCGGTCGCGCCCACAGCAAGCGGTTGCGGTGGCTGCCGTCGGCGGCCTGGATGATCACGCTGCCAGTGACCACGGCATCCAGTTTCGCCGCCTGGGCCCGAAGCCATTTGCTGGTCGGGCCGTTTTCGGCTTCGGCCAGTGTTTCGGACTCCATGGAGAATCCGGTGGTGAACATTTCCGGCAGGATAATCAGATCCGCACCCCGCGCCTGCTCCAGCAAAGCGTCGAAATGCTCAAGGTTGGCCTGACGATCATGCCAGGCCAGGCTAGTCTGGATCAGCGCCAGATTGAGATCGGGTAACGCACTCAGATCACGCATAGTTTTGCCGCCGCTTCCCGCAGCGTCTCCTCGCGTTTGGCAAAGCACAGACGCACCAGGCGCTGGCCTTCGGGTGGATTCTGGTAGAACACCGACACCGGGATACTGGCTACGCCATGCTCGCGGGTCATCCACATCGCCATCTCGACATCGTTCAAGTCAGGACGGATCTGCGAGTAATCGACCAGTTGGAAATAGGTGCCGGTGACCCGGGTGAAGCTGAATCGCGAAGGCTCCAGCAAATCGCAGAACAGATCACGCTTGGCCTGATAGAAACCCGGCAGTTCTTCGACGTGTTCCGGATGCTCGGCCATGTAATCGGCCAGAGCGTACTGCAGCGGCGTCACACCACAGAAGCTGACGTACTGGTGCACTTTGCGCAGCTCGGCTGTCAGGGCCGGAGGTGCCACGACGTAGCCGGTTTTCCAGCCAGTGACGTGATAGGTCTTGCCGAACGAACTGACCACGAACGCCCGCTGATACAGCTCTTCATGAGCCAGCACACTGACGTGCGGCACACCGTCGAACACCAGGTGTTCGTACACTTCGTCGCTGATCACATAGATGTCGCGGTCGCGGATCAACGCCGCCAACTGGTCGAGCTCGGCGCGACTGATCAGCGCGCCGCTCGGGTTGTGCGGGGTGTTGAGGATGATCATCCGCGTACGCGGGCTCAGGGCTGCACTGAGCTTGTCAAAGTCGATGGAAAAATCATTCAGGCCCAACTGCACATGCACGCAGCGCCCGCCGGCCAGCTCCACCGACGGCTCATAGCTGTCATAAGCCGGGTCGAACACGATGACTTCGTCGCCGCTGTGGATAACCGCCTGGATCGCACAGAAGATCGCCTGGGTCGCACCGGGGGTCACGGTCACTTCAGTGTCGGCATCGACGTTGGCGCCATAGCTGCGAGCGATTTTGGCCGCGATCTGCTGACGCAACGCCGGCAGGCCGGTCATTGGCGAATACTGGTTATGGCCACTGGCAATGTGCCGACCGACCGCATCGCGCAGCGACTGCGGGCCGTCGAAATCGGGAAAACCCTGGGACAGGTTGATGGCTCCGGTCTGTGCCGCGAGCTGAGACATCTGCGTGAAAATAGTGATGCCGACATTCGGCAGCTTGCTGGTAATCATCGGGGTTCCCTGCTCTGCCCCGGCACTGACGACGGCGCGGGAGAGCCCGAGGATAGCCCATCCGGCGCCCATAAAAAAAGGGCGCCAAACGGCGCCCCTTCTCTCTCGATGATCGTTCCTGTGCTGTGCATGGAAACGATCAACGGGCAGCGACCTTACTTCTTGTCGCGGCGCTTCTTGCTGGCCTTCTTGTTGTGCGACATCAAACGACGCTTCTTGTTGACCTGGCGGTCGGTCAGCGTGTTCTTGTTGCCTTCGTACGGGTTCTCGCCACCCTTGAACTCGATACGGATCGGCGTACCGACCAGTTTGAGCACACGGCGGTAAGTGTTTTCCAGATAGCGCACGTAGGACTTCGGCACTTTCTCGATCTGGTTACCGTGGATCACGATGATCGGCGGGTTCGCACCACCCAGGTGAGCGTAACGCAGCTTGATCCGGCGGCTGTTGACCATCGGCGGCTGGTGCTCGCTGACCGCGTCTTCGAGGATCTGCGTCAGGCGGCTGGTCGGCCAGCGGGTGACCGCGGACTTGAACGAGTTCTGCACCGAAGCGTAGAGGTTGCCCACGCCGGTACCGTGCAGTGCCGAGATGAAGTGGATGTCGGCAAACTCGACGAAGAACAGGCGACGTTGCAGCTCGATCTTCACGAAGTCGCGCTCGCTCGGCGTCATGCCGTCCCACTTGTTGATCGCGATGACCAGTGCACGACCGGCTTCAAGGGCGAAGCCCAGCAGGTTGAGGTCGTGATCGACCACGCCTTCGCGGGCGTCCATCACGAAGATCACCACGTTGGCGTCTTTGATCGCCTGCAGGGTTTTGACCACGGAGAACTTTTCGACTTCTTCGTGGATCTTGCCGCGCTTGCGCACACCGGCGGTGTCGATCAGCGTGTACTTCTCGTCGTTACGCTCGAACGGGATGTAGATACTGTCGCGGGTGGTACCGGGTTGGTCATAGACGATCACCCGGTCTTCACCGAGCATGCGGTTGACCAGCGTCGACTTGCCAACGTTAGGACGACCGATGATGGCGATCTTGATGCCGTCTTTTTCGCTCGGGCCAGGAATGCGCTTGGCTTCCTCGCCTTCGGCAACGATCTCTTCCTCTTCGCCTTCCGCCGGTTCGTCATCATCGCGCGGGAAATCGCTCAGGGCGGCTTCCAGCAATTGAGTGATGCCGCGGCCGTGGGCGCCAGCGATCGGAATCGCGTGGCCCATGCCCAGCGGGGCGAATTCGGCGCGGGCCATTTCCGGGTCGATGTTGTCGACCTTGTTGGCGACCACGTGGGAACGCTTGTTACGTTTGCGCAAGTGTTCGGCGATCATCTGGTCGGCGGCGGTGAAACCGGCCTTGGCATCTACCAGGAACAGAACGACATCCGCTTCTTCAATGGCCAGCAGCGACTGCTCGGCCATTTTTTCGTCCATACCATGTTCGTCACCGGAGATACCACCGGTGTCGATCAGAATGTAGGAACGCCCTTGCCACTTGGCCTCACCGTACTGGCGATCACGGGTCAGACCGGACAAGTCGCCGACGATGGCGTCGCGAGTCCTGGTCAGGCGGTTGAACAAGGTGGACTTGCCGACGTTCGGTCGGCCCACCAGGGCGATTACGGGAACCATGCGGCTCTCCACTTCGTTATTTCAGAAAATACAAAAGCCGCTGCGAGGCAGCGGCTGGTGCTCGGGGCAACGCCAGAAAGCGCTGCAAGCCCCGAAAATCCGGGGCCGCCTGGGGGGTTAACCCCAAGCATAGCTAAAGGGCCTGCGCTCGATCATGCGGCGTTAAAAATCAGCTCGGGATGCTCATTGACTAAAGTCAACTCCGCTCCCTCGCTGATTTTTGCCTTGCCTGATCTTCGCTCGGCTCCTTTAGTGAATTGTTACTTGATGGTCAGGGCTTCCAGTTTGCCGCTGTTGCCATACACATAAATCGTGTCACCCACCACCAGCGGACGGGCACGCAGGCCGTCGCTGTCGATGCGCTCGCGGCCGACGAAACGACCGTCCACCTGACTCAGCAGATGCAGGTAACCCTCCAGGTCACCGACTGCAACGTAGCTGGAGAACACTTCCGGTGCCGACAGTTGACGACGGGCCAGCGAATCGTTGGTCCACAGTGCAGTGGTCGAACGCTCGTCGACGCCTTCAACGGTGCCCGAAGACAGGCTCACGTAGACGTTGCCGAAACCCTGGGCGATACCGGCGTAGCTCGACGCGTCGCGCTGCCACAGTTGACGGCCGCTTTCCAGGTCCAGTGCCGCAACGCGACCCTGATAGCTGGCAACGTACAGCGTGCCGCCGGACAGCAGCAGACCGCCGTCGATATCGACCACGCGCTCCAGTTCCGAACGACCTTGTGGAATCGCGATCCGTTGTTCCCAGACCGGCACGCCGTTGGAAATGTCCAGAGCGATCACTTTACCGGTCGACAGGCCAGCCACCGCGAGGCGGTTGGTCACGAGCGGTGCACTGGTGCCTCGCAGAGTCAGCACGGCTGGCGTGCTGTCATACACCCAACGCTGTTGACCGGTGGAGGCATCCAGACCGATCAGACGATCGTCCTGGGTCTGCACGACCACGATGTCACCGTTGTTGGCAGGCGGCGCCAGCACTTCACTGGTCACGCGAGCACGCCATTTCTCTTCACCGTTGATGGTGTCGAGTGCAATGACTTCGCCTCGCAGCGTGCCGACCAGCACCAGACCGTAACCCACGCCAACGGCGCCGGAGACAGGCAGGTCAAGTTCCTTTTTCCACTTCACGTCACCGTTGCTGCGATCCATGGCCATCACGATGCCGGTAACGTCGGCCGCGTAGATGGTGTCACCATCGATTGCCGGCACCAGCATGTTGTAGGTTTCGCCCTGACCGTCACCGATCGAGCGGCTCCACTGCTTGTGCAGAACCACTTCTTCCTTGAAATCGGTCAGTTCGGCCGGTGGCAGTTCTTTTTTGCTGTTGCTGCTGCAACCCGCGGCCAGAAGGGCCAGAGCCAGCAATGCTGCATGCTTCCAACGGATCACGTCACGCATCCCCTTTGGCCAGGTCGTCCAGCTTGATTTGAAGGCCACCGACCGCCGCTTCATCCGACAGTGCCGCCTTGGCTTTTTGATACGCCGTGTTCGCTTCATCAGTGCGGCCCAGCTGTACCAGCAGGTCGCCCTTGAGTTCTTCGCGAGTGGCCAGGAACGACTTGTCGGCATCGCCTTCAAGCAGTTTCAGAGCCTCATCAGCCTTGTTCTGTGCACCCAGCACCTGCGCCAGACGCTGACGGGCGATTTCGCCCAGTGCGGCGTTGGCCGGCTTGGCAACGATGGTTTTCAGCTCGGTCGCCGCGTCGTCCAGCTTGCCGCTGTCGACCGCTACCTTGGCCACGAACAGGCTGCCGTACTGCGCGTAGGCAGTCCCGCCGAATTCGCTGTTGAGCTTGCCGGCCAGATCCGCAACGCGCGCGGCATCAGGCTTGCCATCCGGGGTCAGCGTGGTTTCCAGCAATTGCTGATAGAGCACCGAGGCGCCTTGCGACTGGTTGCTCTGATACTTGTGAAAAGCCTGCCAGCCGAACACGATGACCAGCGCCAACAGGCCGCCAGTGACCAGAGGTTTGCCGTTGCGTGTCCACCAGTCCTTCAAATCCGCCAACTGTTCGTCTTCGGTACTCGACACCCCAATACTCCTTAATCGCTAAATCGGCTGTTTAGACAGCTTCAACCCTGCACGACGCAGGTGGCCAGGTGTGCAGCGAGCGCATCCCAGGCAATGCTTTGTTGTTCGCCCTGGCCACGCAGGGGTTTGAAACCTACCACTTGCTGGGCCATTTCGTCGTCACCGAGGATCAGTGCGTACAGCGCACCGCTCTTGTCGGCTTTCTTGAACTGGCTCTTGAAGCTGCCAGCGCCGGCATTGACTTGCAGGCGCAGGTTGGGCAGTTGGTCGCGTACACGCTCGGCCAGAGCCAGACCGGCCAGCTCTGCTGCTTCGCCGAAGGCGCAGAGATAGACGTCGACCTGACGGGAGATTTCTTCCGGAATCTGCTCCAGGGTTTCCAGCAGCAGCACCAGACGCTCGATCCCCATGGCGAAACCGACACCCGGGGTTGGCTTGCCGCCCATCTGCTCGACCAGACCGTCATAACGGCCGCCCGCGCACACGGTGCCCTGGGCGCCGAGCTTGTCGGTGACCCATTCGAATACGGTTTTGCTGTAGTAATCGAGGCCGCGTACCAGTTTCGGGTTGAGCACGTAAGGAATGCCGACGGCATCCAGACGGGCCTTCAGGCCTTCGAAGTGGGCACGGGATTCATCATCCAGGTAGTCGGCCATCTTCGGCGCATCGACCAGTACCGCCTGCGTGTCGGCGTTCTTGGTGTCGAGCACGCGCAGCGGATTGGTCTTCAGGCGACGCTGGCTGTCTTCGTCCAGTTTGTCGTGGTGCGCCGAGAGATACTCGACCAGCGCTTCACGATAACGGCCACGGGACTCGCTGGTGCCCAGGCTGTTGAGTTCAAGCTTGACCGCATCGCGGATACCCAGCTCGCCCCACAGGCGCCAGGTCAGCACGATCAGTTCGGCGTCGATGTCCGGACCGTCGAGATTGAAGACTTCCAGACCGATCTGGTGGAACTGGCGATAACGGCCTTTCTGCGGACGCTCGTGACGGAACATCGGGCCGATGTACCAGAGTTTCTGCACCTGGCCACCACCGGTGATGCCGTGTTCGAGCACTGCACGCACGCACGCGGCGGTGCCTTCCGGACGCAGGGTCAGGGAGTCGCCGTTGCGGTCGTCGAAGGTGTACATCTCTTTTTCGACGATGTCGGTCACTTCACCGATGGAGCGCTTGAACAGCTCGGTGAACTCGACGATCGGCATGCGGATCTGCTTGTAACCGTAGTTATCCAGCAAACGCGAAACAGTACCTTCGAAGTAGCGCCATACCGGCGTCTGTTCCGGCAGGATGTCGTTCATGCCACGAATGGCTTGCAGAGACTTGCTCACAGAAATTCCTTAATTCGTTCGATCAGCCGCGCGCGATAACCGCTGCGTCAGCTTCGACCTTCTCGGCCGCTTTCTCGCGGATCAGCCTTTCGAGCTCGTCCACCAGATTGTCATTCGTCAGTTTCTGCGACGGCTTGCCGTCGATGTAAATCAGGTTTGGCGTGCCGCCAGTCAAGCCGATATGGGCTTCCTTGGCTTCGCCGGGGCCGTTGACCACGCAACCGATCACCGCGACATCCAGCGGCACCAGCAGGTCTTCAAGGCGCCCTTCCAGCTCGTTCATGGTCTTGACCACATCGAAGTTCTGCCGCGAGCAGCTCGGGCAGGCGATGAAGTTGATGCCACGGGAACGCAGATGCAAAGACTTGAGAATGTCGTAACCGACCTTCACTTCCTCGACCGGATCGGCCGCCAGCGAGATGCGGATAGTATCGCCAATCCCCTCGGCGAGCAGCATACCTAGGCCCACGGCGGATTTCACTGTACCGGAGCGCAATCCACCGGCTTCAGTGATGCCCAGGTGCAGCGGCTGGACGATTTCCTTGGCCAGCAAACGATAGGCTTCGACGGCCATGAACACGTCGGAAGCCTTCACGCTGACCTTGAAGTCCTGAAAATTCAGGCGTTCGAGGTGCTCGACGTGACGCAGTGCCGACTCGACCAGC
Organism: Pseudomonas sp. GW822-FHT03F08; assembly: GCF_058801265.1. Lineage (NCBI taxonomy): Bacteria > Pseudomonadati > Pseudomonadota > Gammaproteobacteria > Pseudomonadales > Pseudomonadaceae > Pseudomonas > Pseudomonas sp. GW822-FHT03F08. Next base: position 494,758 of record NZ_JBXANC010000006.1, read on the forward strand.
GCGGCCGGGGTCGGTTCGCCGTATTTCTTTTGCAGGTCCTTTTCCAGGGAACCGGCGTTGACGCCGATGCGGATCGGAATCCCGCGGTCACGGGCGGCATCGACCACCGCACGCACGCGATCTTCACGACCGATGTTGCCCGGGTTGATCCGCAGGCAATCGACACCCAACTCAGCCACGCGCAAAGCGATGCGGTAGTCGAAGTGGATGTCGGCAACCAACGGCACCTTGACCAGTTGCTTGATCTTGCCGAATGCCTCGGCCGCGTCCATGTCCGGCACCGAAACCCGCACGATGTCGACACCGGCGGCTTCAAGGCGATTGATCTGGGCGACGGTGGCAGCGACGTCATTGGTGTCGCTGTTGGTCATGCTCTGCACAGCGATAGGCGCATCGCCGCCGACAGGCACGTTACCGACCCAGATCTTGCGTGATTCGCGACGTTTGATTGGAGATTCGCCGTGCATGACTTATTGACCCAACTTCAGGCGAGCAGTCTCGCCACTGGTGAACGGAGCGATATCGACCGGTTGGCCGTTGTAGCTGACCTGCGCGGCCCGGGCAACGCCCAGACGAACAGCCAGCGGTGGCTTGCCAGCCACGGAGACGCTGTCGCCCTTGTGCTTGAGACCGCTGAACAACACTTTGCCGCTGCCGTCAGTGACCTGAGCCCAGCAATCGGCGGTGAATTGCAGTTGAACCTGGCCCTGGCCGGCAACCGGAGCTGCCGGGGCAACTGGCGCGGGTGCTGGAACAACAGCGGTCGGAGCGACAGGAGCCGTGACGACAGGTGCTGGTGTAGCCGGGACGTTTGGCGCAGGCGCGGCAGGAGCAGCCACCACCGGAGCTGGCGTGTGAACCGGAGCAGGAGCGGTTACGGCTGGAGCAGGCGTCACCGGAGCTGTTGCTGGAGCAGCAGCCTCGGCACCCGTCGACTCAGCGGCGGTTTCCGCTTGTGGCAGTGCCAGGGCGGTTGAGCCCTCGGCTTCGCCTTCCGCGACGGCCTGGTCTTCCGGCTCGTCCAGCGGGTGAATCTGGGTAGTGCCGTCAGCGCCTTCTACTTCGACGTGCTCAGGCGCCAGCGTGGTCAGATCCTTGGTCCGCAGCGAGGTCTGATCCTGCCACCAGACGAAACCGCCGCCGATGACCGCAATCAGCAGCAACAGGCTGACGATCCGCAAAATGGTGTGGGAAACCCGGACCGGCTCTTCGATCCGACCCAGGGCGTGGACGTTGCTGCCCTGGGAGTCGGTACCGGTTGACTGGTCGAATTGCTGGACCAGAACCGCCTGATCCATGCCGAGCAATTTGGCATAGGCGCGAATGTAACCGCGAGCGAAGGTATGCCCCGGCAACTTGTCGAACGCACCGGCTTCGAGGTTGGTCAGGGAAGTCACGGTGAGGTTGAGCTTGAGGGCCACTTCGGCCAGCGACCAGCCATTGCTTTCGCGGGCCTGGCGCAAGGTCTCACCGGGGTTAACGCGATTCGCTGCTACAACTTCGGGATGCGCCGCTTTCATCATTGCTCCGACAGGTATTGCTGATATTCCGGCGTACCGGGATAGAGTCGTTTTAATTGCAGGCCCGCACTGGCGGCCTTGTCGCGATCTTCAAACACTTTTGCCAACCGAACCGCGAGCAACAGACTACGTGCATTTTGCTCGGACAGCTGGCTGAAACGATCGTAATAGTCACGCGCGGGCACATAATGCCTGTCTTCGAATGACAACTCAGCCATTTCCAGCAATGCCCGTGGTTGCTGACGGTTCAAACGCAATGCTTTTTCCAGTTGCTGCTGGGCCAGATCACGCTGACCAAGCTTGGACGCCGTCATGCCGAGGTTCTCGAACACGCGCGAACGCTCAGGATACAGGGTATCGGCGGCGGCCTGTTCAAAACGCTCGTAGGCTTCCTTGTAACGCTTTTCTTCGTAGAGAAAACTGCCGTAATTGTTGAGGATGCGGGCATCGGCGGGACGGGAGGACAGTGCCTTGCGAAAGTGCTCATCCGCCAGTGCAGGCTCCATCTCGGACTGGAAAACCAGCCCGAGGGCCGCGTTGGCGTCAGGATCCGAACTGTCCAGCTCGAGGGCCTTTTTCAACGGCACCTTGGCCCGTTCGGTCATGCCTTGCTGCAAGTATCCCAGTCCCAGCTGCACGTAGGCAGCCCGCGCTTCATCGCGGCCCTTGCTGGTCTTCATCGGGTTGTAATCGCCCGACAGGACACAGCCAGCACACAGGCTGGCCAACAGCAACAGCAGCGCAAAGCGCAGGGACATAGAGATCCTCTCTTAGTTAGTGTTCGCGGCGTTCTGTGCCAGATCGCTGTCGGCGCTCAATTCGCGCACGGCGATGTAACGTTCGCTGCGACGGGTGCGATCCAGCACCTGCCCTACCAATTGACCGCAAGCCGCGTCGATGTCTTCACCACGGGTGGTGCGCACGGTCACGTTATAGCCTGCCTGGTGAAGCTGATCCTGGAACCGGCGGATGGCGTTGTTGCTCGGCCGCTCGTACCCGGAATGCGGGAACGGGTTGAACGGAATCAGGTTGATCTTGCAGGGAATATCCTTGAGCAGCTCGATCATTTCCACGGCGTGCTCAAGCTTGTCGTTGACGTCCTTGAGCAAGGTGTACTCGATGGTCAGCACGCGCTTCTCGCCCAGTTCGGACATGTAGCGCTGGCACGACTCGAGCAGCATCTTAAGCGGATATTTCTTGTTGATCGGCACCAATTGGTTACGCAATGCGTCATTCGGTGCGTGCAGGGACAACGCCAGGGATACGTCGATGTGCTTGGCCAGCTCATCGATCATCGGCACCACACCCGACGTGGACAGGGTCACGCGGCGCTTGGAGATCCCGTAGCCCAGGTCATCCATCATCAGATGCATGGCGGCCACGACGTTGTCGAAGTTCAGCAGCGGTTCGCCCATGCCCATCATCACCACGTTGGTGATGGCGCGGTCGATGGTAGCCGGAACACTGCCGAAGGATTTGTTGGCAATCCACACCTGACCGATGACTTCGGCGGCGGTGAGGTTGCTGTTGAAGCCTTGCTTGCCGGTGGAGCAGAAACTGCAGTCCAGGGCACAGCCTGCCTGGGACGAAACGCACAGAGTGCCGCGTTTGCCCTGGGGAATGTAAACGGTCTCGACACAGCTGCCGGACGCCACGCGCACCACCCACTTACGGGTGCCGTCGCTGGAGATGTCCTCGCTGACCACTTCGGGACCACGGACTTCAGCAATAGCCTTGAGCTTGTCGCGCAAGGCCTTGCTGACGTTCGTCATGGCGTCGAAATCATCCACGCCAAAGTGGTGAATCCATTTCATTACCTGACCGGCACGGAAACGCTTCTCCCCGATTGAGTCGAAGAATTTTTCCATTTCCGGCTGGGTCAGACCCAGCAGGTTGGTTTTAACAGTCGATGTAGTCATGGATTCACCTTCACTCTTTAAGCCAATGCTTAGCGAGTGGTTACTTCAGTAGCTGCGAAGAAGTACGAGATTTCACGAGCAGCAGCGGCTTCGGAGTCCGAACCGTGTACAGCGTTGGCGTCGATGGAATCAGCGAAGTCAGCACGGATGGTGCCGGCAGCAGCTTCTTTAGGGTTGGTAGCGCCCATCAGCTCACGGTTCAGAGCGATAGCGTTTTCGCCTTCCAGAACCTGAACAACAACAGGACCGGAGATCATGAAGGCAACCAGGTCGCCGAAGAAACCACGAGCGCTGTGCTCAGCGTAGAAGCCTTCAGCTTCGGCTTTGGACAGTTGCTTCAGTTTCGAAGCTACAACGCGCAGGCCTGCTTTTTCGAAACGAGTGGTGATCTCGCCGATGACGTTTTTTGCAACAGCGTCAGGCTTGATGATGGAGAAAGTACGTTGAACAGCCATGGTGTAACTCCAGAAACGGTAATTTGCGAAAAATTAAACCCGCGAATTATACGCGGGTTCTTGGGTATTGCCTAACCTGCAAGGACGATCAGTCTACTTCTTCGATCCAGAGCGCCTGGACCGCTTCCAACACCTTCTCGCCGACACGGCCAGAGGTGTTGTCGAAATCAGGCAGTTCCATGATCCATCGTTGCAGGTCGACGAAATTGACAGAGAGCGGATCGACATCCGGCTTGGCTTCGGCCAGCTCTTCTGCAATACGTTGAACATCATTCCAACCGTAGCTCATGACAGTCTTACCAGTCAGTGCGGCGCTTCGGCCGCATGGTTAAGCGAATATTTCGGGATTTCGACGGTGATGTCTTCTTCACCCACGATAGCCTGACAGGCCAGACGCGACTGCGCCTCCAGACCCCACGCACGATCAAGGAAATCTTCCTCCAACTCGTCGGCTTCTTCCAGCGAGTCGAACCCCTCGCGAATGATGCAGTGACAAGTGGTGCAAGCGCAGACGCCGCCGCAGGCGCTTTCCATCTCGATATGGTGTTCGTGGGCCAGATCGAGAATCGATGTGCCGGGCTCAGCCTCGACAACCATGCCTTCAGGGCAGAACTTCTCGTGTGGCAGAAAAATGACCTGCGGCATCAGATATCCTCGATTTCATTCAGATTGCGCCCCGACAGAGCGGCCTTCACCGTCTGATCCATACGGCGAGCAGCAAAAGCATCGGTCACTTGCGACAGACGCTTGGTCTGCTGCTCGATGGCGTAACCATCGGTACCTTTCATCAGTTCGGCCAGTTCCTGCACCTGCAGATCGATGACCAGGCGCTCTTCGGCGTCGAGCAAACGCTCGCCATCCGCCTCCAGAGCGCCCTGCACCGCTTCGATCAGGCGCTGGGCATCAACTTGCTGCTCGCGCAGAACGCGGGCGACCTTGTCGTCATTGGCGTGCTGGAACGAATCTTTCAGCATCTTGGCGATTTCGCCGTCGGTCAAACCATAGGACGGCTTGACCTGGATGCTGGCTTCAACGCCCGAACCCAATTCACGGGCGGAAACGCTGAGCAGACCGTCGGCATCGACCTGAAAGGTCACGCGAATTTTCGCCGCGCCTGCGACCATTGCCGGAATGCCGCGCAACTCAAAGCGTGCCAGGGAGCGGCAATCGCTGATCAATTCGCGCTCGCCCTGCAACACGTGGATCGCCATGGCCGACTGGCCGTCTTTATAAGTCGTGAAGTCCTGGGCGCGAGCGACGGGAATGGTGGTGTTGCGCGGAATCACCTTCTCCATCAGGCCGCCCATGGTTTCCAACCCCAGGGACAGCGGAATCACGTCGAGCAGCAGCAATTCGCCGCCATCGCGCTTGTTGCCAGCCAATGTATCCGCCTGGATCGCGGCCCCGATGGCCACCACTTGATCCGGGTCGATTTCAGTCAGTGGCTGACGACCGAAGGCTTCGGCGACGGCTTCGCGAACGCGTGGAACGCGAGTCGAACCACCCACCATGACCACGGCGTGCACGTCTTCCAGCTCGACGCCGGAATCGCGGACGGCGCGGCGGCAGGCTTTCAGGCTGCGGGCGACCATTGGTTCGATCAGTGCATCGAAAGCTTCGCGGGTCAGTTGTGCTTTCCAGTCGCCGTAGGCCACTTCAACACTGTCGGCATCCGTCAGGGCTTCTTTGGCTGCGCAAGCGGTTTGCAGCAGGCTGCGCTGTGCGCCCGGATCGAGGTCGGCGGACAAACCGGCGCTCTCGATGATCCAGCCGGCAATCGCGTGATCGAAGTCATCGCCACCCAGCGCGCTGTCGCCGCCGGTTGCCAGGACTTCGAAGACACCGCCGGTCAGACGCAGAATCGAAATATCGAAAGTGCCGCCACCCAGGTCATAAATCGCGACCAGGCCTTCGGCATGCTGGTCCAGACCGTACGCCACCGCCGCCGCCGTCGGCTCGTTGAGCAGACGCAGCACATTCAGACCGGCGAGTTTCGCCGCATCCTTGGTGGCCTGGCGCTGAGCATCGTCGAAATACGCCGGAACGGTGATCACCGCGCCGACCAGTTCGCCACCAAGGGTCGCCTCGGCGCGCTGACGCAACACCTTGAGGATATCAGCGGACACTTCGACCGGGCTTTTCGGACCCTGCACGGTGTCGATGAACGGCATGTGCGATTCGCCGCCGACAAAGCGGTACGGCAGTTGATCGCCCAGTTGCTTGACGTCGGACAGACCACGGCCCATCAGGCGCTTGACCGACAGCACGGTATTCAGGGGATCGGAGGACGCGGCCAGCTTGGCCGACTCGCCGACTTCGACGCGGTCGGCGTGATAGCGCACGGCAGAAGGCAGGATGACCCGCCCTTCGGCGTCGGCCAGCGGCTCGGAAAGACCACTGCGCAACGCAGCGACCAGCGAATTGGTAGTGCCCAAGTCGATCCCCACAGCCAGACGACGCTGGTGCGGTTGAGGACTTTGGCCGGGTTCGGCGATCTGCAGTAGGGCCATCGTGATCAGGACTTATCTGTATATCAGGCGTGCGACCGGAGCGGCACTGGGTTAATCGTCGAGGCGCTCTTCTAACTGGCGCACTTCGTAGGTGAGCTTGTCGAGGAACTGCATGCGTCGCATCAGGCGTTCGGCCTGTTCGCGTTGCGCTGCATCATCCCAACAGGCTGCGAAGCTTTCGTTCAGCTCGTCCTGGGCGGTTTTCAGGCGACGCTTGAAGGCCGCAACACCGCCCAGGTCGGCACTGTCCTGCAGATCTTCGAGTTCTTCTCGCCATTGCATCTGCTGCAGAAGAAACTCGGGATCGTGGACCGTGACTTCCATCGGCACTTCATGCCCGCTGATCGTCAGCAGGTAACGTGCACGCTGGGCCGGGCTCTTGAGCGTCTGATAGGCGTCGTTGAGCCGCGCGGACTGCTCGAGAGCGGAGCGCTGCTCGCGCTCGGAAGCGTCGGCGAAGCGGTCAGGGTGAACGCCGCGCGCCAGCTCGCGATAGCGCGTGGCCAACTGTTCGAGATCCAGACGAAAGCCCGGTTGCAGCTCGAATAAAGCGAAATGACAAGGAATACCCACGACAAGCCTCAGATGTTGAAGCTTTCGCCGCAGCCACATTCACCGCGCACGTTGGGGTTGTTGAACTTGAAGCCTTCGTTCAACCCTTCCTTGACGAAATCGAGCTCGGTGCCGTCGAGGTAAGCCAGGCTTTTCGGGTCGATAATCACTTTTTCGCCGTGACTTTCGAACACCTGATCTTCTGCAACCACCTCGTCGACAAACTCCAGCACGTAGGCAAGGCCGGAACAGCCCGTGGTGCGAACACCCAGACGAATCCCTTCACCCTTGCCGCGCCCGTCGAGGGAGCGTCGCACGTGTCGAGCAGCCGCTTCTGTCATGCTGATAGCCATCGTTGACTCCTTACTCGTCGCCCAATGCTTAGATCAAGCCTTTCTTCTGCTTGTAATCGCGAACAGCCGCCTTGATGGCGTCTTCAGCGAGTACCGAGCAGTGGATTTTCACTGGCGGCAGGGCCAGTTCTTCGGCCAGCTGGGTGTTCTTGATGGTTTCAGCTTCGTCCAGGGTCTTGCCCTTCATCCACTCGGTGGCGAGGGAGCTGGAGGCGATAGCCGAACCGCAGCCGTAAGTCTTGAACTTGGCGTCTTCGATAACGCCCTGATCGTTGACCTTGATCTGCAGACGCATCACGTCGCCGCATGCCGGGGCGCCGACCATGCCGGTGCCGACATCCGGGTCTTCGGCATTCATCTTGCCGACGTTACGCGGGTTTTCGTAGTGGTCGATGACCTTTTCGCTGTAAGCCATGATTCTCAATCCTCACTCATCAGGGCCGCTCTTGAGACCCTGCAACTGCGCTGCGTAAACCGCCGCGTCGCTACAGGATCTGTATCCGGCGGCTTCTATATTTAGTGTGCCGCCCACTCGATCTTCGAGATATCGACGCCGTCTTTGTACATGTCCCACAGCGGCGACAGAGCGCGCAGCTTGGTAACGGCCTCGCAGACTTTCTGCGCGGCGTAGTCGATTTCTTCTTCGGTGGTGAAGCGGCCGAAGGTGAAACGGATCGAGCTGTGTGCCAGTTCGTCGTTGCGGCCCAGGGCGCGCAGTACGTACGAAGGCTCAAGCGACGCCGAGGTGCAGGCCGAACCGGACGAAACCGCCAGATCCTTGAGCGCCATGATCAGCGACTCGCCTTCAACGTAGTTGAAGCTCAGGTTCAGGTTGTGCGGAACGCGGGCGGTCAGGCTGCCGTTGACGTACAGCTCTTCCAGGTGCTCGACCTGCTTGTAGAAGCGGTCGCTCAACGCCTTGATGCGGACGTTTTCGGCAGCCATGTCTTCCTTGGCCACACGGAACGCTTCGCCCATGCCGACGATCTGGTGGGTCGCCAGGGTGCCGGAACGCATGCCACGTTCGTGACCGCCACCGTGCATGGTCGCTTCGATGCGCACACGCGGCTTGCGGCTCACGTACAGCGCGCCGATGCCTTTAGGGCCGTAGGTCTTGTGGGCAGAGAACGACATCATGTCGACTTTCAGCTTCTGCAGGTCGATCTCGACCTTGCCGGTGGACTGAGCGGCGTCGACGTGGAACAGGATGCCTTTCGAACGAAGCAGTTCGCCGATGGCGGCGATGTCGTTGACGGTGCCGATTTCGTTGTTCACGTGCATTACCGACACCAGGATGGTGTCTTCACGCAGTGCAGCTTCGATCATGGCCGGCGTGATCAAACCGTCTTCGGTTGGATCGAGGTAGGTCACTTCAAAACCTTCACGCTCCAGCTGGCGCATGGTGTCGAGGACAGCCTTGTGCTCGATCTTGGAGGTGATCAGGTGTTTGCCCTTGGAGGCGTAGAAATGTGCCGCACCCTTGATTGCCAGGTTGTCGGACTCGGTGGCACCGGAGGTCCAGACGATTTCACGCGGGTCGGCATTGACCAGATCGGCCACCTGACGACGAGCGTTTTCGACGGACTCTTCGGCCTTCCAGCCGAACACGTGGGAACGGGACGCCGGGTTACCGAAGTTTCCGTCGACCAGCAGGCATTCACTCATTTTTTGCGCAACGCGCGGATCGACCGGGGTGGTCGCAGAGTAATCAAGGTAAATCGGCAATTTCATGGACTATCTCCTAAATCAGGCTGGCTGGCGTGCCGCTAGCTCTCTGGCTGTCATTCGACGGCGGACGCTTCAATCTTGTCCAGGCGCGGCGCCTTGCCATTGCAACGACGCTGATCCTGACGCTGGGCCACTTCCTGCACCTCACGGCGAGTTACGAGGTCGGCCAAGCTGATACCGCTGAGAAATTCGTGAATCTGCAGGCTCAGGTCGCACCACAGGTGATGGGTCAGGCAGGTGTCGCCGGAATGGCAATCGCCCTGGCCCTGGCATTTTGTTGCATCGACCGATTCGTTCACCGCATCGATCACCTGAGCGACCTGGATGCCCTGCATGTCGCGGGACAACTGGTAGCCACCGCCCGGACCGCGAACACTGGAAACCAGGTTACTGCGGCGCAGCTTGGCGAACAGCTGTTCGAGATAGGACAGGGAGATGCCTTGGCGCTCGGAGATATCGGCCAGGGACACCGGCCCGTGCTGCGCGTGCAACGCCAGGTCAAGCATGGCGGTCACGGCGTATCGGCCTTTTGTAGTCAGTCGCATGGACAATTACCACGGAGTTCGGAATGGGCGGGAGTATGCAATTCCCGAGCATTTAAGTCAACTATAAGACCTAGTGCTTTAGTCGGGTTTACCCGCAAAAGAGCGCGCGAATGATAGCAGGGTCTGCGGCTTAATGGCACACCGGTCAGCAGCAGCCCCTGCCGGGGCGTCAGTGGAGCTTGGATTCGTCCTTGCCCTTGACGCAGGCGAAGTCTTCTTCACGCAGTTCAGGCAGATCTTTCGCACAATAATTGCTGCCCAGATCCTTCAACGCACCGCACATCCCTTCCAGACGGCCATCCACCGCCTGCAGGTGATCGAGTAGCTGACCAATGGCACGTGCCACCGGGTCCGGCATGTCTTCGCTCACACCGTAAGCATCAAAACCGATCTTCTCGGCCATCGCTTTACGCTTGGCGTCGGCTTCATCATCGGACTTGACGATGATCCGGCCAGGGATGCCCACCACCGTGGCACCTGGCGGCACTTCCTTGGTCACTACGGCATTGGAGCCGACCTTGGCACCAGCACCGACCGTGAACGGGCCGAGCACCTTCGCACCCGCCCCTACCACCACGCCATCACCCAGCGTCGGGTGACGCTTGCCCTTGTTCCAGCTGGTGCCGCCAAGGGTCACACCCTGATAGATGGTGACGTCATCGCCGATTTCAGCGGTTTCGCCAATCACGATGCCCATGCCATGGTCGATGAAGAAGCGACGACCGACCTTGGCGCCCGGATGAATCTCGATACCGGTCAACCAGCGACCGAAGTTCGACACCAGCCGCGCCAGCCATTTCAGATCGTTGCGCCAGAGCATGCCGGCCAGTCGATGAATCCAGATTGCATGCATGCCGGGGTAGCAGGTCAGGACTTCAAAAGCGTTACGCGCCGCCGGGTCTCGGTGGAATACGCTCTGGATATCTTCACGCAAACGCTCAAACATCATTAATCCTTCCGTTTAAGGAGCTCGCCACGGGCCGCTTTCTGGGTTTCCGTGAGGATGCCACGCAAAATATTCATTTCCGCCCGGCTGACCGAGCTGCGTCCGTACAACCGGCGCAGGCGCGCCATCAAGTGCCGCGGTTTTTCCGGATCGAGGAATTCGATGGCCACCAGGGTCTGTTCCAGGTGCTCGTAGAATCGCTCCAGCTCATCCATGGTCGCCAGCTCGGCGCTTTTCACGGAGGCCACTTCTTCCTTCTCGATCTTGGTCGGCTGACCTTGTGCGGCCAGCCAGGCCATGCGCACTTCATAACTCAACACCTGCACCGCCGCCCCGAGGTTCAGCGAACTGAATTCAGGATCGGAGGGGATATGCACGTGATAGTGACATCGCTGCAGCTCGTCATTGGTCAGGCCGGAATCTTCACGACCGAACACCAGTGCGATTTCCGCGCCCTGCCCGGCCTCCTCGACCACTTTGGTTCCGCACTCGCGCGGGTCCAGCAATGGCCAGGGAATGCGCCGGTCGCGGGCACTGGTGCCGAGCACCAGATTGCAGCCGACCAGGGCGTCTTCCAAGGTGGCGACGACTTGTGCATTTTCAAGGATGTCACCGGCACCCGAAGCGCGAGCGTCGGCTTCGTGATGCGGGAAGACTCGCGGATCGACCAGCACCAGTCGCGACAGACCCATGTTTTTCATGGCGCGCGCGGTCCCGCCGATGTTTCCCGGATGGCTGGTATTGACCAGGACGACACGAATATTTTGCAGCACGGCGGGCGCTCTCGGACTCGGCAAAGGGGTGCAAATCTTACAGAACAGCCTACCGTTAAGCTATGAAAGCGAACAGCGACCTTCACCTGAAGAAAAGTTCTGATAGAATGCGCGGCTTTCTTTAACAACCTTAGGTGACACATCCATGCAGCCCATGCTGAATATCGCGCTGCGCGCCGCCCGCAGCGCCAGTGAACTGATCTTCCGCTCCATCGAGCGCCTGGATACCATCAAGGTCGACGAAAAAGACGCCAAGGATTATGTATCCGAGGTCGATCGCGCCGCCGAACAGAAAATCATCGATGCTCTGCGCAAGGCTTACCCGAATCACTCGATCATGGGTGAAGAGACCGGCATGCACGCCGGTAGCGGTATCGAAGGTGAAGAATACCTGTGGATCATTGACCCACTGGACGGCACCACCAACTTCCTGCGCGGCATTCCTCACTTCGCTGTCAGCATTGCCTGCAAATACCGTGGTCGCCTGGAACACGCCGTTGTTCTGGATCCGGTTCGCCAGGAAGAATTCACCGCCAGCCGTGGTCGCGGCGCTCAACTGAACGGTCGTCGCCTGCGTGTCAGCAGTCGTACCAGCCTGGACGGCGCTTTGCTCGGCACCGGTTTCCCGTTCCGTGACGACCAGATGGACAACCTCGACAACTACTTGGGCATGTTCCGCGCCCTGGTTGGCCAGACTGCCGGCATCCGCCGCGCCGGTTCGGCGAGCCTGGACCTGGCTTACGTGGCCGCCGGTCGTTTCGACGCGTTCTGGGAGTCGGGCCTGTCCGAGTGGGACATGGCCGCTGGCGCCCTGCTGATTCAGGAAGCAGGTGGCCTGGTGAGCGACTTCACCGGCGGTCACGACTTCCTTGAAAAAGGCCACGTCGTTGCCGGCAACACCAAATGCTTCAAGGCAGTTCTGACGGCGATCCAGCCGCACCTGCCGGCTTCGCTGAAGCGCTAAGCTTTCGCGAAACCCAAAAAAGCACCCTTCGGGGTGCTTTTTTTATGCCTCCAATTCGATCCCCCCCTGCATTTCTCGCTCAAATCGCAGACGTAAAAAAGCACCCCGAAGGGTGCTTTCTTATCAGCTTTCAGCAGATCACTGCCCCGGCTGCGCCTGAGACAGGATCAGTTTGCCTTCCTTGTCGACCGGAATCTGGTTGCCCGGATCACGATCCATTCGCACTTTGCCTTCCTTGCCGTCCAGCGAATAGCGGACGTCATAGCCTACGACCTTGTCGCTGATGTCATTCACCGTATTACAGCGAGTCTGGGTAGTGGTGTAGGTATCGCGATTCTGCATGCCTTCCTGCACCTTGTTGCCGGCATAACCGCCACCGACCGCACCGGCCACCGTGGCAATCTTCTTGCCGGTGCCGCCGCCGATCTGGTTACCCAGCAAACCACCCGCCACGGCACCGATGGCGGTACCGAGAATCTGGTGTTGATCCTTGACCGGCGCCTGCCGGGTCACAGCGACATCCTTGCACACTTCACGTGGAGTCTTGATCTGTGTCTTGACCGGTTCGACGGCCAACACTTGCGCATACTCAGGGCCGCTTTTAACCAGGCTGTAGGTGGCAACAGCACCCCCGGCAGTCACACCGACAGCACCCAATACCGCACCAACCAGTAACGACTTGTTCACATGAACCTCCTGACCATCACATGCGGGACAAGCCCGCGCTTCTCCCAGCCTTGGAGCAAAAAAAAAGACGCGAGTTCAACTCGCGTCTTTTTTGTCTTGTACCACCGGGAGAATGCTATGGAAGCAGGGCCTCAAGGACGGTCGTCGACTTCCTTCTCGGTGTTGGCCGGAGGAATCAGGTCTTCGGTAGACAGGTTCAGCCAGATCAGCACCACGTTGGCGATGTAGATCGACGAGTAGGTACCCGCCAGAACACCCACCAGCAGCGCCAGGGAGAAGCCGTGCAGGTTGTCACCACCGAAGAACAGCAGCGCCGCGATGGCCAGCAAGGTGGAAACCGAAGTCGCGATGGTCCGCAGCAGAGTCTGGGTGGTCGAGATGTTGATGTTCTCGATCAGCGTAGCCTTGCGCAGCACACGGAAGTTCTCACGTACCCGGTCGAATACGACGATGGTGTCGTTCAGCGAGTAGCCGATGATCGCCAGTACCGCCGCCAGCACCGTCAGGTCGAAGGTGATCTGGAAGAACGACAGGATACCGACGGTCACGATCACGTCGTGAATCAGCGAAACGATGGCGCCGACCGCGAATTTCCACTGAAAGCGGAAAGCCAGGTAGATCAGGATGCCGCCGAGTGCCAGCAGCATGCCGAGGCCGCCCTGGTCACGCAGCTCTTCACCGACCTGCGGGCCGACGAACTCGACGCGCTTGACCGTCGCCGGGTTGTCGCCACCGACCTTCTGCAGCGCTTGCGCTACCTGATGGCCCAACTGTGGATCTTCACCCGGCATACGCACCAGCAGATCGGTGGTAGCACCGAAGTTCTGCACGATAGCTTCGTGATAGCCGGCGGTGGTCAGTTGATCACGCACCTTGGTGACATCGGCCGGACGCTCGTAGGTCAGCTCGATGAGCGTACCGCCGGTGAAGTCCAGACCCCAGTTCATGCCCTTGTGGAATACGCTGAAAACAGCCAGCAAGGTCAGGAACACTGTGACGCCGAACGCGAAGTTGCGGACGCCCATGAAGTTGATTGTACGTAACATGGCAGCCCCTTAAATCCACAACTTCTTGAAGTCACGACCGCCGAAGATCAGGTTGACCATCGCGCGGGTGACCATGATGGCCGTGAACATCGAAGTCAGAACCCCGAGGGACATGGTTACTGCGAAGCCCTTCACCGGGCCGGTGCCCATGGCGAAGAGAATGCCGCCGACCAGCAATGTGGTCAGGTTGGCGTCGAGAATCGCAGTGAATGCCCGACCGAAGCCTTCGTTGATTGCACGCTGCACGGTCATGCCGGCGGCGATCTCTTCACGGATCCGCGAGAAGATCAGCACGTTGGCGTCGACCGCCATACCCATGGTCAACACGATACCGGCGATACCCGGCAGGGTCAGCGTGGCACCCAGCAGCGACATCAGTGCCAGCAGCAGCACCATGTTCACCGCCAGCGCGACGGTGGCGATCAGGCCGAAGAAGCGGTAGATGGCGATGATGAACAGCGAGACGAACAGCATGCCCCACAGCGATGCATCGATACCCTTGGTGATGTTGTCCGCACCCAGGCTAGGGCCGATGGTTCGTTCTTCAGCGAAGTACATCGGAGCGGCCAGACCACCGGCACGCAGCAGCAGCGCCAATTCGGACGACTCGCCCTGGCCGTTCAGGCCGGTGATACGGAATTGCGCACCCAGCGGCGACTGAATGGTCGCCAGGCTGATGATCTTCTTCTCTTCCTTGAACGTCTGTACGGCAACGTCTTTCTCGACGCCGTCGACCATTTGCTTGGTGTACGTGGTCACCGGACGCTGTTCGATGAAGATCACCGCCATGCTGCGACCGACGTTGCTGCGGGTCGCGCGGCTCATCAGTTCGCCACCGTGGCCATCCAGACGGATGTTCACCTCAGGGGTGCCGTGCTCACCGAAACCGGCCTTGGCGTCAGTCACCTGGTCACCGGTGATGATCAGGCCACGCTCGATCTGTGCAGGAGGACGCTTGCCTTCGCGGAACTCGAACGTCTCGGAAGTGGCTTTCGAAGCACCCGGCTCGGCGGCCAGGCGGAACTCGAGGTTGGCCGTCTTGCCGAGGATACGCTTGGCTTCGGCAGTGTCCTGTACGCCCGGCAGCTCAACCACGATACGGTTGGCACCCTGACGCTGGACGATCGGTTCGGCAACACCCAGCTCGTTGACGCGGTTACGTACCGTGGTCAAGTTCTGCTTGATGGAGTATTCACGGATTTCCGCCAGCTTGGCCGGGGTCATCGCCAGACGCAGCACCGGTTGACCGTTGAGGTCGGCCGGAACAATGTCGAAATCGTTGAAGTTCTTGCGGATCAGCACACGGGCCTGTTCGCGGGAGTCTTCATCGCTGAAGCCCAACTGAATGGCTCCGCCCAGTTGCGGCAGGCTGCGATAGCGCAGTTTTTCTTTACGCAGCAGGCTCTTGACGTCGCCTTCATAGACTTTCAGGCGTGCATCGAGGGCTTTTTCCATGTCCACTTCCAGCAGGAAGTGCACACCACCGGACAAGTCCAGACCCAGCTTCATCGGGTGCGCGGCCACGCTGCGCAGCCATTGCGGGGTGGTCTGTGCCAGGTTCAGCGCGACGACGTAGTCATCACCCAATGCCTTGCGCACAACGTCCTTGGCCGGCAGCTGGTCTTCAGCCTTGGTCAGACGGATCAGACCGCCCTTGCCGTTTGCAGCCAGGCTCGAGGCCTTGACGTTGATCCCGGATTCCTTGAGCGCGGTGCTCACGCGATCCAGGTCGGCCTGATTGACCTGCAGGGCCGTGCTGGCGCCGCTGATCTGAATGGCCGGGTCATCGGGGTATAGATTGGGAGCGGAATAAATCAGACCGATCGCCAGCACCGCCAGGATCAGAATGTATTTCCACAGAGGATATTTGTTCAGCATCACGCCGCCCGTTATGACGCGGGGCGCCTTGCGCGCCCCGTCGATTGAGTAGAAGTTGAAACTTAGATCGCTTTCAGCGTGCCTTTTGGCAGCGTGGCGGCGATGGCGCCCTTCTGGAACTTCATTTCCACGGTGTCGGAAACTTCCAGAACCACGAAGTCGTCGGCCACTTTGGTGATCTTGCCGGCGATGCCGCCGGTGGTAACCACTTCGTCACCCTTCGCCAGGCTGCTCAGCAGGTTTTTCTGCTCTTTGGCGCGCTTGGCCTGTGGGCGCCAGATCATCAGGTAGAAGATGACCAGGAAGCCAACCAGGAAAATCCACTCGAAGCCGCCACCCATTGGGCCGGCTGCTGCCGGTGCAGCCGCGTCAGCCATGGCATTAGAGATAAAAAAGCTCATTTAGCACTCCAGTTGCAAATGTTGAATCTTGGGGTCAGAAAACTCAGTCCAAAGGCGGAACGGGAAGCCCGCGTTTGGCGTAGAAGGCATCGACAAAGGCGGCCAATGTACCCTGTTGAATAGCCTCGCGCAAACCAGCCATCAGCACCTGATAATGGCGCAAATTGTGGATGGTATTGAGCATGCTGCCGAGCATTTCGCCGCACTTGTCCAGATGATGCAGATAAGCGCGCGAGAAGTTCTGGCAGGTATAGCAATCGCAGGTCGGATCCAGCGGCGAATCATCATGGCGATGGAACGCGTTACGGATCTTCAGCACACCAGTATCAATGAACAGATGCCCATTGCGGGCATTACGGGTTGGCATCACGCAATCGAACATGTCCACACCGCGGCGCACACCCTCAACCAGATCTTCCGGTTTGCCAACGCCCATAAGGTAACGAGGTTTGTCAGCCGGCATCATGCCCGGCAGATAATCCAGCACCTTGATCATTTCATGCTTGGGCTCGCCCACCGACAGGCCGCCGATGGCCAGACCGTCGAAGCCGATCTTGTCCAGGCCTTCCAGAGAACGCATGCGCAGGTCCTGGTGCATGCCGCCCTGAACGATACCGAACAACGCCGCCGTGTTGTCGCCATGGGCATTCTTCGAACGCTGGGCCCAGCGCAACGACAGCTCCATGGAAACACGGGCAACGTCTTCGTCGGCCGGGTACGGGGTGCATTCGTCGAAGATCATCACGATGTCCGAGCCCAGATCACGCTGGACCTGCATCGACTCTTCCGGCCCCATGAACACTTTCGAGCCGTCGACCGGGGAGGCGAAGGTCACGCCCTCCTCCTTGATCTTGCGCATGGCGCCGAGGCTGAATACCTGAAAACCGCCAGAGTCGGTGAGGATCGGGCCTTTCCACTGCATGAAATCGTGCAGGTCGCCGTGTTCCTTGATCACTTCAGTACCAGGACGCAGCCACAGGTGGAAGGTGTTGCCCAGAATGATCTCAGCGCCCGTGGCGACGATGTCACGCGGCAACATGCCCTTGACCGTGCCGTAGGTGCCAACCGGCATGAAGGCCGGGGTCTCGACGGTGCCACGGGGGAAGGTCAGGCGACCACGACGAGCCTTGCCGTCGGTGGCCAGGAGCTCGAAGGACATGCGGCATTGGCGACTCATTCTGTTTCCTCGGGGCCTGTTTCTTTAGGGGCAGTAGGTGCGGGGTTACGGGTGATGAACATCGCATCACCGTAGCTGAAAAAGCGGTATTCGTTTTCGACGGCGGCCTTGTAGGCAGCCATGGTTTCCGGATAGCCGGCGAACGCCGAAACCAGCATCAACAGCGTGGATTCGGGCAAATGGAAATTGGTGACCAAGGCGTCGACCACATGGAACGGCCGGCCCGGGAAGATAAAGATATCGGTGTCGCCACTGAACGGCTTGAGCACGCCATCGCGAGCGGCGCTCTCCAGCGAACGTACGCTGGTGGTGCCCACGGCAATCACCCGACCGCCACGCGCACGGCAAGCCGCAACTGCATCGACCACGTCCTGGCCGACTTCCAGCCATTCGCTGTGCATGTGGTGATCTTCGAGCTTTTCGACACGCACCGGCTGGAACGTACCCGCACCGACGTGCAACGTAACGAACGCGGTCTCGACACCCTTGGCGGCGATCGCTTCCATCAGCGTCTGGTCGAAGTGCAGCCCGGCGGTCGGCGCTGCCACCGCACCGAGCTTCTCGGCGTACACGGTCTGATAACGCTCACGATCCGAGCCTTCGTCCGGGCGGTCGATATAAGGCGGCAGCGGCATGTGCCCGACGCGATCGAGGAGCGGCAGCACTTCTTCGGCGAAACCCAACTCGAACAGGGCATCGTGGCGAGCCAGCATCTCGGCTTCGCCTCCACCGTCGATGAGGATCTTCGAACCCGGCTTAGGTGACTTGCTGGAGCGCACATGGGCCAGCACGCGATGCGTATCGAGCACTCGCTCGATGAGGATTTCCAGCTTGCCGCCAGACGCCTTCTGACCGAACAGCCGTGCCGGAATCACCCGGGTATTGTTGAACACCATCAGATCGCCCGGGCGCAGATGCTCAAGCAGATCAGTGAATTGACGGTGTGCCAGGGCGCCGCTGACCCCATCCAGGGTCAACAGGCGACTACCGCGACGCTCGGCCAAAGGGTGGCGGGCGATCAGCGAATCAGGAAGCTCGAAGGTAAAGTCAGCAACGCGCATGATGGAGTTCGTCTAGCAGGGCCGGAAAGTCTAGCGGAAATATCGAAAATTGACCATGAAACGTGATTGACCAACGGTAGGTACCTCTCTATACTTCGCCGCCATTGAGCCCTGATGGCGGAATTGGTAGACGCGGCGGATTCAAAATCCGTTTTCGAAAGGAGTGGGAGTTCGAGTCTCCCTCGGGGCACCAAAATTAAGAAAGGTCTTGCTTTGCAAGGCCTTTTTTTTCGCCTGCCGAAAAGTAGCTGCCGTAGTAAGAGCTGCCGAAGGCTGCGATCTTTTGATCTTCCTCTGTTTCACCGACAGGACATCTCAAAGGATTCACTGCATGGAAACGTCACTGGAAACCGTCGCCCTGTTCTCCCTCAAGCTCGCTTACGAGGAAGAAGGCCTTAGCCCGATTCTGCGGGATGACATGGTCATGGGTGATTATCAGAAAGACGTATTCGAGTTGCTGGTGCGACGTGGGGATGTCGAAACCATCCAGTTCAAGATGAACGAGTGCCTGGAATTGGCGATGGATGCGTTGGGTGGCGTTGAGAAACCGTTGGGGCGGGAACTGCACAAGTTGTCGACCGACTTCAGTCACGCGCAGTCGCTGGAGCAGCTGGATCAGCCGCTCCTCGCGCTGAAGGGTTATTTGAAGGACATTCTGTAATCAGACGCGGGATCTGAAGAAACAGCCCCTCGGATTACTTCCGCACTTTTACCACTTGAATGTCGACGGGGAACCCACCTGCCCCTTCCAGTTTCTTCCATCCCACGTATTGAAAAATCGCGTCCCGATCGATGGTATCACCCCTCTCCACCATTGCTCCGCCCAGCACCGCGACCTCTCTATAGATTGCGCAACTGCCCTCATCGGGATGAGCGGTGTAGATCACATAGGGTTTGACGTATCGCACGGCACGAAAATGTCGGCCGCAACCCCAGTCGACCGTGATCATCAATGTCTTCAGTAACGCTTCGCCATCCGTTTCCGAATCCTCGGCGATCTCGTGGAGCTTGCCGAGTTTGCCGACGTCGCTAAAGCCAAGAGCGCGGGCGCGCTTGTATTCCGGGGACTCCAAATGTTCGGCCTCAGCCTTTAAGGCTTGCTGCAGAATCTCTTTGTCCTGGACGTTATGTTCGTTGTTCGAGATCTCGGTCGCTTGGGCAATGACGTTTTCGCAACGGGCATAATCGGGAGAGGCAAGGCTTGCTTGGGTGAGGTGCCTGCGATGGATGAAAACAGGTCGTATCAAGCTATCGATGTGGAACATCGCTTCCCTGGCAGTAATTGTCCCGTTTTGAACGTTGTTCACCACTTGCTGAAAACGCCCACAATCGGAGAGGTATCCCTTCCAGGCGACCTCCGGGGTTTCGGCGGCAAGTGCCGGGGTCATTCCGATCGATAGGAGGAAAGCGCCGAGCAGGCGCGAGACAGAAGAAACGCCAGGCATGTGTAGTCCGTTACGCAGATGAAGAAAGTGGCGCGAAGCTACTATCTTGCCATCTTGCCGTCCACTCTCGCTGGAGGCCTATCAACCGCCTCTGTTATCACGCACTCGGGAATAAACCAATGGATGCTTTGCTGTGCTTGATGGTGATAGTCGGAACCTGGTGGTGGGTGGTGAAGCAACGGGGTGAGTGGAACTTGCTACTTGGCAACCTTGCTGGCGCCGGAAGTAGCGTGGTAACCGGTATTGTGTTCACGCTGATATACGACGGGGTCATTCTCGCTTATGAGGAAGACGGCCTGAGCCCGCCCCTGCGCGATGACCTTGTCATGGGTGATTACCAGCGGGCTTTTTGCTGCCTGGGATAATGTCCCTACCTCTTCAAGATAGCTCCACCCTCACCTGTCGAGACAGTCTCAACGGCAGCTTATCGATTTCGTGTTGCCACGCCCCTAGCAGCTTGACGGCATCATCGTTGACTGCAAAACCATCGCAATACATCCGGCACTGGCAAGGCCGAGAAAGCGCCGTAGCCAGCCTCCAATGCGACTCAACCCAACAAGTCTCACAAGGTAGTCCAGCTCTTCAGGAGCGCCCTGGAGGGCCTCTCATGAGATACCGACACCCCAGCGGCAAATGGCCGCCAATCGCACTGTGTCCGGCATGAAGGCTTCCTTGGAAAAGTACAAAAGCTAGGGCTGAACCTTAGCATTGTCGGCAGGCGAGGACAGCCGCAGGGCGTCCGAGAATGTCGTACGAACTTTCCTGCGGGCAAAACAAAACCCCAACTGCTTTCGCAATTGGGGTTTCGGAATTTAATCTTGACGATGACCTACTCTCACATGGGGAAACCCCACACTACCATCGGCGATGCATCGT